>JAIMAE010000117.1 GCA_023512105.1 Bacillota bacterium
CCACCGTGGGATGGGCCCGCAACCACGCCGCCACCGTCTCCGGCCGGGTGTCGGGGAGGATCTCCCAGAGGGCGCCCGGTTCCTGGTCGACCAGGATCGTGGCATCCGTCTGGCCCTTGCGCCGGGCCCACTCATCCATCCCGATCCCCCGAGGCGGCGGGGGATTGGGCAGCGGTACCGCTTGAATCCCGCGATGGAGCGTCTGCCGACGGACCGCCAACCCCTCCGCCCGGAGGCGCCGAGCCACCTCCGAGGCGGAAGCGATCAGGGCCCAGCGCACCATGGCGGTGCGCGCGGCCTCAGTCCCGCGTGGATGGGGGGCAACACTGGGTAGCCGTTCACAAAAGAAGGCTTGGGGACAGGCCGGATTGCCGCAGACAAACCGCCGGACCCACCGGGGCCACTGCACCCCCCAGCCCCGCCACGGTAAATCCCCGGGGGACCGCCAGTAACGGCTTTTCACGCGACGGCTGGGTTGGCCACACGTCGGGCAGCAGGCGGTCGGCGCCGTGGTTTCTGCCCAAATCTCGATGGGCGCCCGATCGCCGCTGATCTGGAGCACCCGGAGTGGCGTACGTTCGAGTATAATGGGACCGGACAGGAGATCACCATCCTTGCAGGGAAGTATCTCATGTCCATTTTCCATCTTCTCCCAGCTTTCGCCAAGCACCAACTTTGGACAAGAGCCGAAGTTCAATCGGAAACCGTGGTGGAAGTCAAATCGGAATGCATGGTGGAAGTCATCGGAATACGCACGATGGCCTCCGTGAGGAAGTCCTTCCCCGGGAGGCGGAAAGGATGGCGCTGAGCATGCAGCAAGTAGCCGAAGTGTGTAGTTTATATGTCCCGCGGAACTCCAGTGGGCGGACCCTAGCGCATGGCCCGGCAGCCTGCCTTCTGCATCCAAACGCCCCTGCTTCCGAGGGCGTATGTGCGAGACGTCGCCGGTCAGGGGGGCGAAAGAAAAGCGTGGCCAACTAAACTGAGATCCGACACCTCGAGGAACAAACCTGTATCTCGTGTCCTACCAACCGCATTCGCGCACGGGTCATCAAAAGAGCGGGAGAGCGAAGGTTTCCGGAATACACACTTTCGCGGGTTTCCGCCTATCACACCGGGCCTATCATGTCCAGAATAACGAAGCGACTACTGGGCCAGTGCGTTCCTTCCCGTTGTGGCCCAACCAGACTCCATGGGTATCCCCGGTAGAGATTCCCGTTATGGACACCTGGTCCCCCGCCTCTGCGGCGCTGACCGGTTCCGGTAGGCCGCTTTCGCCTCGGAATTCACTCTGCAGCTTCAATTATTCCTAAATCGTATGATCTATCGCCTCACGTTTGCCATTTTAGTATAATCTGCCCGGCCCTAGATGACGGTCGCAACATCCGGTCTTCAAAGGAGGGGATAGCGTGGTCACGGCCTTTGTCGCCGGACTGGTATCGTTTTGTGCCCCTTGACTGCTTTCCATCCTGCCCGCCCTAGTAGGCCACCTGGGCGGGGTAGGTGCTTCGGTGGAGCACCTCGGTTGGAAAGGCATGGGCATCCGCTTACGCCACGCGTTGGCCTTGGCACTTGGGATTCTCACGGTCGTCATCTCCCTGGGTTTGGCCGCAGCCTTCTTGACGCACTGGTTTCCGCACGCCATGCAGTGGCTCGGCGTGGCCGGGGGAGTCGTCCTGCTCGCAGTGGGATTGCAACGGCTAGGCCTCGTGCGCTGGCCTTCAGGCCTTTCGCTGCAACCGCTTGGGTTAGCAGAGTCAGGAGCCACCTTGGGCACCAGTTATGTCACCGGGCTTGGGCTGGCCATGGGCTTTCAGGTAACGTTACTACTCACCCTGCCTTTAATTGCCTCCCGCCCCTCGCTGGGATCCGCCATCGCCACTCTCTTGGTCTACGCCGCTGGCTTCGGATTGGCCTTCCTCGCCACCAGCTTTGGGGGCGTGTGGTGGGCGCGGCGGCTCGGGCAAGGAGATGGGCGGCGCTTGCGGCAAATCCAACAGGTCGCGGGCGCCTTGACGGTCGCAATCGCCCTCTTGCTCATCGTCGACGACGGCAACGTGCTCAAGAACCTGGCCACCTGGAAGACAGGACCGGTGCTGAAACACCTCTTGGGATAGCGAGGAGGTGCAACGTGGCAGAGGAGCATCCTCAGCCGGCGGCGGTCTGGGATGCCGGATGCATGGGATGCGGAGAGCTCGTCATGGCCTTGAACCGGAAGCTCCGCGAACTGAACCCCGGCGAAATCCTCGAGCTGGTAGCAGAAGACCCTGGAGGCCGCGAAGACATTCCTGCCTTCTGCCGATTGCGGGGCTACACGCTCGTAGCCTGGCAACCGGGCAGGAGTCAAGACCGCTACTGGATTCGGCGCGAGTCGGATTCTCGGTGAAGGTCAGGACCATTCGAGTCCCCGGAGGTCTGGCCGAAGACCTCCCCCCGGACGAAGAGAGGGCGCCAGGTCGGAAATGCGATTAGAAGAAGGAGGAAGAATCATGGCAGATCGGTTTGTGGTCAGCATCACCCACGCCCACGACGATCCTGATAAGGCGACTGTAGGCTTCGTGGTGGCCAATGCCGCCCTCGCCTCCGGCTGCGAGACCTTGGTGTTTTTGTCCACCAACGGGGTCTACTTGGCGGTTCGTGGCCAGGCTGACACCATCCACGAAAGCGGGTTTGCGCCCCTCAAGGAACTGATGGACCAATTTGTGCAAGAAGGCGGCACGATTTATGTCTGCAGCCCCTGTTTCAAGAAGAGGCAATTGAACGAGGAAGCCCTGATTGCCGGCGCCACCATTGTGGGAGGCGCCAAATTAGTGGAGTTCATGCGCCCAGGCGCTTCAGCAATCACCTATTAGGCGCCTCTTGGGCTTCTCCCGAGGCGCCGGCAAGGGAGGTGTAGGACACCCATGGAGATAAGAGATGCCCCCGGCGGAGGATCGCCGCGCCCCCTGTACCAAGCGGTGGTGGAGGGCGGAGACCTCGATTGCGGATCCGGACTGCTTTTGATCATCCGCCGGGCTATGGCGCCCTTGGCCCCAGGCCAAGTTCTCGAAATCCGGTCGCGGGAGCGCTCGGTGGCGGAGGACCTGCCGGCCTGGTGCCGAATGGTCGGCCACGAGTGGGTAGGGGCCTGGCCCGGCCCTGGCAACACCACCTATTACCAGGTCCGCAAAGGCTCCGGGCAAAAGGAGCCGCGGGCTTTACGGGAAGACCTTGAGGCCTTGCGCGGATTCCGCTGGGCGGTGCGGTGGAGCGCGGGGCCGGATGCAGCTGGCACCGCCTTCGCCCGCAACCACTCCTGGCGCACCGGCGCGCCCCTGGACTTTGGTCCCGAAACGGAAGCCCCCTCGGCGGTCGAATTCTTGCTGTCGGCCCTCGCGGCCGAGCTCGGAGCGGGATTCTTGCGCGAGGCGGCACGCCGAGGCCTGACCGTCGACGTCGCGGAAGCTCGGATCACGGCAGGGGTAGAAGATCTCTTGCGGGCGCTCGACCTTGAGCCAGAGGGCTCCCCGCGTTTAGGCCCCCTCGAAATCACCATATACCTCTCAAGCCCCGAACCGGCTCCGGCAATCGAAGCCACCGCCCAATCAGTGGAGGCGCGATCCCCTATCTTGTCGACCCTCAGGCGCTCCCTCTCGATTCCGGTGCGCTGGCAGCTGGTCTAAGGGGGAAAAGGCCCAAAAGGAGGCGATGCCGTTGTCCGAGACGTTATCTTCGCCCTACTTGTGCGCCCCGGTGGGAAGTTGGCCCCGTCCTCCGGAGTTGGTACGCGCCGTGAGGGAACGGCGCCGAGGGCGGTTAGATCCCGACTCGTTTCGGCGCCTGGCTGACGATGCGGTTCGCGCGGCCGTTGCCGCCCAGGAGGCCGCGGGACTCGACGTCATAACCGACGGCGAGCAGCGGCGCGACAACTTCCTCGCCTTTGTAGCCGAAAAACTCGAAGGCGTGACCATGATGACGGTGGCGGAACTCTTACCCTACTTGGAGGACAAAGCGGCCTTTGAAGAGGTTCTGGGCACGCTCGATGTGCCGGCCTTCTCTCTGACCAATCCGGTCGCGGTGGGGCCCGTCCGGCGGCGACAATCTTTGGCCGGCGATGAGGTGGAATTCCTCCGCCACATCACCGACCGACCCATCAAAGTGGCCCTGCCCGGCCCCTATCTCCTCACCCGGGCCATGTGGGTGGAATCGCTGTCTCAACCCACCTACCGGGACCGCGAGGCCCTGGCGGAAGATGTCATCCGCGTCCTCCGGGAGGAGATCGCCGAGCTGCAGGCGAAAGGGGTGGCCATCGTTCAACTCGATGAGCCCATCTTCACGGAAGTGGTATTCACCCAGCGCCACGCCCACCGGACCTTCATGTGCGGCGCTCTAACCCAACGCCTGGAAGCTGAAGCCGAGCTGACCTGGGCGGTAGAAGTCGTCAATCGCACCGCCGCCGGCTTGACGGGCGGCGCGTCTTGGCTCGCGGTTCACATCTGCCGGGGCAACTGGAGCACGCGAGAGGAGCTGCTTTTGCGCGGGGATTGGAGTCCCCTGATCCCACACCTCAAGCGGCTCGAGGTCGACCAGTTGGTGCTGGAGTGCGCGACTGACCGGGCCGGCAGTTGGGAGATCCTCGGGCAACTTCCCCAACGTCTGGGTATTGGGGTGGTCAACCCTCGCACGGCGGCGGTGGAAGACCCGGAAGCGATCGCCAACCGGGTCCGGGCTCTGACCCAGTTCGTTCCCCCGGAGCGGATCGCGCTCAATCCCGACTGTGGCTTTGGCACATTCGCCGAGCGCCCGATGAACGACCTCCAGGTGGCCACGGCCAAGCTCAGGGCCATGACCGCCGCCCGCGACAGGCTTGCAGCCGGGTTGTGAGGGGCGGGGTGGCACCTTCCGGAATCCCGGCAGGGAGGGGTCGATACTTGTTCAGGTCAAAGGTACGGGGATTCCCCGTGCCTTTGACGTAATAAAGGGCTCACTCCGCGACCTGGAGTATCTCGGAGTCTTTGCTTTGGGGTCCCGCACCATGCGCCTTACGTCCCCAGCATTCCGGCCAGGGCACCAGCGCAGGGAATGACGGTTGAGAGGGAGTAGACCACGCCAAATCCGGCCGCTCGGACAGGTAGGCCGGTTCCGATCATCCACCCTTGCAGGCTACCCCTGCATCATTTATAATTCCAATCGATTTGTCATATAAAAATATCGATTCATTTTCCTTTCCTCACAAGGAGCGTGGGCATGTTTACGTTTCGTGCTCCCAAATGGATTTCCCAAAGTCAGGCCCCAGCCCGCCGAGGGTGGGCTGCCGTGGCCCTTGCGGTAGGTTCCTCGGTGCTGGTTAGTTGCGGCTCAGCCGCATCACCTCAGCCCTCCCCCTCCGCCCAGTCCGCAACCAACTCGACTCAGGCAGCGGCTGCGTTCTTCCGAGGCAAGACCATTACCCTCATCGCCCCCGACGCTCCTGGCGGCGGCTACGACACCTGGGACCGGCTGGTGGCGCCCTACCTGGCCAAGGCGTTAGGAGCCCAGGTTCGGGTTGTCAACGTCCCACAGGCCGGAACCATCGTCGGTACCAACGAAATGGCTGCATCTAAACCCGACGGCCTGACTTTGGGAGACGTCGCCGTCGGGGGGGACATCGGCAATCTAATCGAACACCAGCCGGGCCAGCAGTTTGACCTGACCAAGCTTACCTGGTTGGCCGGGCCAACGTTGGAACCTGTCGCCATCTTTGCCACGCCGGCTTCCCACTTCCAACATTTCTCGGATCTATTGGCCCTTAAGGCGGGAGGGCCTTCGGTGCCGGTCATCGATACCCGAAGCGGCGCCGGCGACCTCACCAACCGTGTGATTTTCAACCTTTTTGGCATCCCGCATCGCTTACTGACGGGCTATGGCAGCAGCAAGGAGCTCGAAGCGGGATTCCTGCGAGGTGACGGGTCGATCGCCTCGGTGACCTATTCCTCCTGGCGAAGCCTGGTCGAGGCAAGGAAGGCGATCCCGTTGCTGGTCACCACCCTTCAGACCCAGTGGCCGGCGGCGCCGGAGGCGACCACGATCGGCCAGCTCCTGCAGTCCCACAACCTCACGGCCCAACAAAAAACGGCGCTGACCACCCTGGCCAACATCACCTCTTTGGCCTTCGACTTTGCCGGCCCACCCAACATCCCGCCCGACCGGGTGGCGGTCCTGCGTCAGGCTTTCCAGACAGCACTAACCAATCCCGCTCTGCTGAGCCAAGCGCGCAAGGAAGGGTTGACCGTCGACTACATCTCAGGTTCTAAGTTGGCCCAGTTAATTCGCCAAACCATCGACAACAGCCAGTCGCTGACCCCGTACCTGAAATAACCAGAACCTGATTGGCGCGGAGCGGACTAACTGTTCGCACCGCGCCTTCCTGTACGGTTCCGCGCGGGGATTTTTGACTGCCCCCGACGGCCCCCCAAGCCGCCGTTGCATCAGTTCCGGACGAGGTCAGACTTTCCCCCGGAACCCCGGAGGTCAAGAAGGGAGCTGCACGCGGAAGTTTCTCTTGGCGTAGAACAAAGAGAAGTGCGGGGCGAGCTCGCAAAAGAATCAAACGTCCCCTGCCCCACCCCGTCCTGGGTAGGCCCGGCGCGCACGAGCCCGGCACCCTCACTGCTGCGGCGTGCAGTAGGGGTGGTATCCTAAAACTTGTCCCGGACCATCAAGATGTGGTAGCATTCCCCAGAGAGACCACTACATGCGGTGCGACAATTCCCAAGGAGGCGCTTTTCCATGCCCACCCTCACCGTTACCAAGCGGGACGGGACCCGCGAGCCTTTTAACTTCGTTCGCGTCCGGGTCGCGCTGGCCTTCGCCACCCAAGGCCTGCCCGTGGACCCCGCGGAGCTGGAAGCCGAAGCCAGCATCGAATGGGTCGACGGCATCTCGGTCGATGCCATCCAAGAAAGCCTCATTCGGACCGCCCTCAAACGCCTGGCCCCGGATACGCCGGAATGGGATGCGGTCGCAGCCGGGCTCCTACTCTACGACCTTTACAACCGCGCCCGGGTCACCCGGGGCCTTCACGACATTGGGTACGAGAATTACCCGGGCCTGGTGCGCCAGCTGACCGAGGACGGCCAGTACGACCCGGCGTTGTGGGAAACCTACGGCCCCGACGGCCTCGCCGAGGCCGCGACCTGGATCGACCCCCAACGAGACCGCCTGTTCTCCTATGCCGGCCTCAAGCTCTTGGCCGACCGCTACTGCGTGCGCACCGCCGCCGGCCAGGTGGCCGAGTTGCCCCAGGAAACCTTTTTAGGCATCGCCCTGGCCTTGGCCCGCGCCGAGGCGCCGGCCGAGCGCCTGGTCTGGGCCCGCCGCTTCTACGACGCCCTTTCCCAACTGGACATCACGATGGCGACGCCCACCTTCGCCAACGCCCGCCGGCCCCAGGGTCAGCTCTCCTCCTGCTTTGTCGACGTGGTGCCCGACTCGCTCGAAGGTATCTACCACAGCCTGGCTACCTTCGCCCGGGTCTCCAAATTCGGTGGCGGGATGGGCGTCTACCTCGGGAAAATCCGCGCCACCGGCGCCCCCATCCGGGGCGTGGCGGGCGTGGCCAAGGGCGTGCTCCCCTGGACCCGCCTCTTTAACGACACCGCCGTGGCCGTGGACCAGTTGGGCCAGCGCGCCGGCGCCGTGACCCTGTGGCTCGACGTCTGGCACCCCGACGTCCAAGACTTCCTGGAGATCCGCACCCCCCAGGGCGACGAGCGGCGCAAGGCCCGCGACGTCTTCCCCGGGCTGTGCATCCCCGACGCCTTCATGGAGGCGGTGGAAGAGGACGGACCGTGGCATCTCTTCGACCCCTTCGCCGTCGAGGAGCACCTGGGCTTCCGGCTCGAGGACAGCTGGGGGGAGGAGTGGCGCCGGCGCTACGCGGCCTGTGTCGCCTGCACGGACCTGCCCCGCACCACCCTGCGGGCCCGCGACCTGTGGCGGCAGATCCTGCAGGCCGTGTACCGCTCCGGCACGCCGTTCCTCTTCTTCCGCGACCGCGTCAACCAGATGAATCCCAACGGCCACGCGGGCATGATTTACTGCTCGAACCTCTGCACCGAAATCGCCCAAAACCAGACCCCGAGCACCCCCGCTCCCCCCCAGGACGCGGGAGCGGCCATCGTCCAGCAGGTCGACCCGGGAGAGCTCGTCGTCTGCAACTTGGCCTCGATTCACCTCGGCCATGTCCGCGCCCCCGAAGACCTCGACCGGCTGGTGCCGTTGGCCGTCCGCATGTTGGACGACGGTATCACCATCAACCACCTGCCGGTCCCGCAGGCCACCCGGACCAACCTCACCTACCGGGCGATCGGGCTCGGCGTCCACGGCTATCATCAGTATCTCCTGGCCCGCGGCATTGCCTGGGAATCCGAGGCCCACGTGCAGGAAGCGGACGCGTTGTTCGAACGCATCGCCTATCGCGCCATCGAGGCGTCTTGCCAACTCGCCCAGGAGCGCGGCGCCTATCCCCGATTCGCCGGGTCCGACTGGCAGACCGGGGCGTACTTCCAAAAGCGCGGGTATACCAGCCCGGCCTGGCAGCGCCTGGCCGAGGCCGTGGCCACCCAGGGGCTGCGCAACGGCTACCTCCTGGCCATTGCCCCCACCGGGTCCACCTCGATTCTGGCCGATGCCACCCCCGGCATCGACCCCGTGTACGAGACGCTCTGGCGCGA
>JAIMAE010000350.1 GCA_023512105.1 Bacillota bacterium
GCACCTGCCGTCTTGGGCGTTGCGCTTTATCCTACCACGGATCTCCCAGCCTGCGCAAGAAAAAGCGGTCGGGCGAGGCGTCTTATCCCCACGTCGGTCGCTCGTGGATGCACGCCCCCCCGAAAGGCGAGATGTCCCGATTCCGCCTCCCCATCCCTTCTGCCCGGGTGAGGCCCTGCCGCACCTTGGGCACCCTTCCTGACCACGCGGGCTTGGGCACCGATCGCCCCGATGCCCGGGATGACGAGCCAGAGCAAGGCGCCGACTCGCCCGAGCCAGTGCGTGAGGTCTGGCTGGTATCGAGCGACCAAGGTTCCCAAGACCGTGAACGCTTCGTGCAACCGCTGACTTTCTGTCGTTCCGGTTTACCCCGGAGGGCCCGGCCCAAACGGAGCGACCTCGGCCGGCGCTCCTATCCCAGGCGGGCGCCGCTCGACAGGTCCGGTCCAACCTGAAACCCGCCGCGCGAATCCTCCGCGCCGGGGAATTCGAAATGAGACGGAGCGATTAGAACTTTTGGAGACGGAGTGGCCTCCAGCTAGCCCTGGAACTCGGACCATAATGCTTTTGCCTGCCGAGCAAAGCGGGGCACCGTTTTTCGGAGCGATTCTAAAATCGCCGGGACCGAATCCATCGGCGCACGTCGTTCTGTGGCCAACTGTTGGAGCGCTTCAAAAAATTCCCGTGGCGCCAGTTCCAGCTGATGGCCCAGAAAGGCGTCTGGGTGCTGAATCTCAAGCCGGCAGAATCCGGGCGGTACCGCAAAGTGTTTCTGGTTCGCCGTGACCAATACATCGGCTCCGCTGGCAATGGCGGCCGCCAACACGTGACGATCTTTCGGGTCGTTCGGCATCGCGTCAATCAGCCACTCATACAGCGCGCGATCCACCATGGCGTCCGGGAAAGCCTCTTCCATGACCCGCCGGAGATACTGCGCTCCCCATTCGGCGGTATCCGCATTCTCGACCTTGGCCCGGCGGACGACGGTGCGTTGCAATTCGTCCAGTACATCCGGGCTCCAGCGGATTTGGCAGATCCCGACCTCCGCAACGGTGACAATGACGTCCCGGAGATTGGGAGGAAACAGGACGCACGCGTCTAAGAATGCCACAAACGCCGCCACGCTTACGGCTCCCGGTCCCCGAAGTCATCCGAGGCGTACAACCCCAGGCTCTCCGACACGCGGACCATCTCGCGGAGATGGTCCTGGCGTAGACGATCCCGGTTCCGCTTGTAGGCGAGCAGGTCCCGCAACCGGATGCGGCGATGCGACCCCACCTGGTGATACGGAAT
>JAIMAE010000351.1 GCA_023512105.1 Bacillota bacterium
GAGCGGGTCTTGGTCACCGCGCCGGACACCGACTACACCCCGTTTGACCGAGGCGCCATCTCCGACCGCACCACCTTTCATCTCGGCGATGCCGTCTTCCAGGCCGCCCGGGACGTGCGCCGGCAGGTCTTGGCCCTGGCGGCGGAGCGGCTGGAGGCGGCGGTGGAGGACCTCGAGGTGCGCGACGGGCTGGTCGGTGTGCGAGGGGTGCCAGAGCGGGCGATCGACTTGGCCGAGGTGGCCCGGATCAGCCTTCGCCAGCGGGCCGGCCCGATCGTGGGAGCAGGGCGCCACCTGGAAGAAGGCGTGATTCCCCTCGATCCCGAGACCGGGCAAAGTCCCAAAGCGGTGTCGCACTACAAGTTTGGGGCGCAGGCGGTGCGGGTGCGGGTGGATGAGGAGACGGGCATGGTAAAGGTCTTGGAGGTGGCCTCGGCCCACGACTGCGGCAAGGCGGTCAACCCGATCCAGGTGGAAAGTCAAATCCAAGGGGCGGTGGCCCAGGGCATTGGCTACGCCTTGATGGAGGAGATGCACTTCGAGGACGGCCAGGTGATGAATCCCACCTTGATGGACTACCTGGTGCCAACCGCCCCCGACGTGCCCAGGGTGCATCCGATCATCGTCGAACGGCCGCATCCCCGGAGCCCCTACGGGGTCAAAGGGGTGGGCGAGCCTGGGATCATCGGGGTGGCCCCGGCGATTGGCAACGCCATTCACCACGCCACCGGAGTCTTTTTGGCCGACCTGCCGATGACCCCAGAGAGGGTGATCAAGGCCATAGAAGCCCAGGGAGCGGGCACGTGATCCCTTGGGCGAACCCCAAGGGCCTCCGGGTTATCACAGCGGCGTGAGTGCCACCAGGCGACCCTGCCCAGGTGGCCCGAGCGACTTGTCTGTTTGCTTGGATCAGGGATTGCCTGATAGAATGGGGGCACGCGACTTCCGGTCTTTTCCAGAGGCGACCAGGTCGGGGAATATCTCCTGGCCTACGGGGTAATGGGGAATCCGAGTATGGGACGGCTGCACGAGGGTTTTGACAAATTGACCGAGGCTTTGGCCGAGGCCGCGCAAGCGATCTGGGGGCCGCGGCTGAAAGCGCTCGCCGTTTTTGGCTCGGTAGGCCGCGGCACGCCGCGTTTTGATTCGGACCTCGACGTGTTGGTGGTGTTGTCCGACCTTCCCGGCGGCCGCTTGGCTCGGGCAGAGGTGGGCCAAGCGTTAGAAGAAAGCCTTTCCCCGGTGATTGAGAAGCTGGAGCAGGACGGCATCTTCACCGAGTTGTCGTTGGT
>JAIMAE010000352.1 GCA_023512105.1 Bacillota bacterium
CCGATGAAGGGGATCAAGAGAAGCCAAAGCCAGCCGCTGGACGACTTTCGCCCCCCTGTGGACGATTGGCCCATCCTTACGCCTCCTTTAGCATCTGACCGATGTGGTCTGAGGGGTTGGGAGTGTCACCGAGGATTGGCAAGTTGGACGGATCCGATACTCCGCGACGTATCCCATAGCCCTTTAGTATATTACGATAAGTGGTACGATCATCGCAAATCCCCTCATCCCTCGGGGGGACAAGGTCGACCCATAAGGCTCGCTCTGGGCAATCATCCCACACCCAGGCCGGGGCTTCCACCTGGGAACCTCGGCGCTCGAGGTGAGCGTGGGCTCCGCTTCAGCGAGCCTCTCCCACCCGCCGGCGGGCGTAGTTCCAAAACCCCAGCGCGAGCAGCAGACAAAGCGCATCCAGGGCCACCACCCCCGGGTAGTGAAAGCGCGGCCAGAGCCATCCCGGGATCGAGGAGCCCAAGCTTCCGCCCACGTAATAGAGAACGGTGTAAAGCCCGCCGGCAGCCCCCCGCCCGTGGGAGGCCACCTGGCCGGCCAGGGCCGGAGTGAGCGCTTGGGCGGTGAACTGGCCGAAGGTGATGACGCACAGCGCGCCCACGATCACCGCCAGGTTGGGCACCAAGGTGAGCAAGGTGCCGGTCAGCAGCAAAAGGATGCCCACTCCCACCACCGGGAAGGGGCCGAAGCGCCCGCTCATTTTTCCGGCCAGCGGGGAGGCGACGATCCCAAAGATGTAGGTGAAAAAGATGAGGCTGATGGTCACCTGGGAGAGGCGAAACGGGGGGTCAGCCAGGTAGTAGGTCATGAAGGTGAAGCTGGAAAGAAAGGCAAAGAAGTAGGAGAAACCCAAAAACCCCAGGGCCAACAAGGTGGGGTCGGTGAAACTCAAGAAGAGATTCTTCAGCGAGCTTGAAAAACTGGGGGTGGAGCGAAACCGGCGAGAGGCCGGCAGGCTGAAGGCGAGGGTGATGGCGACGGCCACCGTCACCGCCCCGATCAAGACAAAGCCGGGTCGCCAACCCCAGGTGGCCGCCAACAGGCCGGCTCCGATTCGTCCCACCAGGCCCCCGACCACGGTTGAGCCCACATAGAGTCCCATCAAAAAGTGGGAGGCCGGAGGTCGGTACTCTTCGTTGACGTAGGCGATGACCACCGCGATCACCCCCGGGAGAAACAGCCCGGTAAAGGTGCGCGCCACCAAAAAGGTTTCGATGTTGGGCGCCCAGGCGGCGGCAAAGGTGGGGAGGGCGAGCAGGAAGGTGGAGAGGACCATCA
>JAIMAE010000353.1 GCA_023512105.1 Bacillota bacterium
AATACCTGTTCGGTCTGGGCCACCACATCGCCCTTGCCGACGATGTTGCCCTGTTCATCGACCGCCTGGGCTCCGGAGATCCACAGCAGATTGCCACAAATCACCCCGTCGCTGTACAGGACCGGTCGGGCGTGCGGCAAGGCAATGCGCCTGAGCTTTGGCATGGTTCTCCCCCTCTTTCCTTAAGCTCTGGTTACTGGGTTCGGGTAGGCCCCGCAGGTACAACCCACCGACGTCACTACAAAGAGTCTACCGCAGTGGCTTGCCAATCGGCGGTATCCCGCGTATGCTGGCGGCAAGAGGTTTTCCGGGAGTGCTTTTGCAGGAGGGTTCGCCATGTGGGTGTCGATACCCCTGACAGACCAAGAACGCCAATGGCTGGAGCGACTTGGCGCCCAGCTTCGGTTTTCTCGCGACCGGCTGTGGCGGGCCTCCGGGGTTGAGCTGGCCCTGGTGACCGAAGAGGAGTGGCGGCGTTGGCATCTGCCGGAACCCCCAGCTCCCATCCTCAGCCTGGAGGTGTCGGGACCGGAAGTGGCGGATTCCTTGGTGGGGGAAGGAGCAAGATGGGCAATGCCCTGGGGGAAGCAACCGTGGGGCGTGGTGGCTGGACTCTTGCGGTTTCCCTCGGGGCTTCTGGTGGAGGTCATCGCACACTAACCGGGAGCTTCTCCGGATCCGAAAGGAGGGGACTAAATGGCCACGGGTGCTGACGCCGAGCGAGCCATCCGGGACCGGCGGGGACGGGCTCTGCGCGACCTGCGCATCTCGGTCACCGACCGCTGCAATTTTCGTTGCGTTTACTGCATGCCCAAGGAGGTGTTTGGCACCCGGTTTCACTTCCTGCCGCGCAACGAGCTCCTAACCTTTGAGGAGATCGCGCGCCTGGCGCGAATTTTTGTCCAGTTGGGCGTGGACAAGATTCGGCTGACCGGGGGAGAGCCCTTGCTGCGCCGCCAATTGGATGAATTGGTGGCGCGACTGTCTGCCATCCCAGGCGTACGCGACTTGGCCATGACCACCAACGGGGCTTTGTTGACCGAAGAACGGGCACTGGCCCTCCGACGCGCCGGTCTCAAGCGGGTGACCATCAGCCTGGACGCGTTGGACGACGAGACCTTTCAACGCATCAACGACGTGGGGTTTCCGGTCTCCAGGGTCTTGGAGGCGATTGCGGCCGCCGAGAAGGTGGGACTTCGGCCGATAAAAATCAACATGGTGGTCAAGCGCGGCTGGAACGATCAGGCGATTTTGCCGATGGCGGAGTACTTTCGAGGCACGCCCCACGTC
>JAIMAE010000354.1 GCA_023512105.1 Bacillota bacterium
CGGGTAATGCCATTAGATGCGAAGGAACACCCGGCGGTAAGGGGCTTTTTAAGTCTCGCCTGCGTGCTACTCGGCCGGTAGCGAAAGATCCCCTCGCCGTCTGCCAATGCCCAGGTTTGGCTCCGCGGGCCTTGAGGAGGCTAACCGGCGGTGAGCGGTGAAGGTCGCCGGCTGGACAGAGGCAAGACAAGATATCAAGCGCCCCAAGGTACCGGTTATGGACGGTCGAAGCCCCGGCGGGCGGTGGTGGTGGCGGTGACCAAGACGCCTTAGGGGTGGGAGGACCCATGGAGCCCTGGCTTTTAGTAAAAAAAGCACCGCAGGCCGAAGGCGTTGCCTCGACCTGCGGATGGAGAGAACCGACCGCTTAGCGCCGGCTCCCGAAAGCAGCCATCCGTTCGCGCACCTCTTCCACCGCGCGCTCGGGTAGGACTTTCGCCCCTCCTAAGGCCCGCGCCATAATGGCCAACTCGGCGGCCTCGTCCAGGTTGATCAACACTTGCGCCGCATGGCCCGGATTGTCGCCCCAGACCAATACCCCGTGATTGGCCATCAGCACCGCCGAAACCCCTGGGTGTGCCTCGGCCGCCTCCAAAATCCCACCGACGGAACGCTCAGAGCCTCGAGGGGCCCAGGGCACCACCGGAACCGGCTCCGTGAACCCCAAGCGCAGCAGCGGTTCATAGATTAACGGCAACGGCTCGTGGGCTACTGCAAATGCCGTCACGTGGGGAGCATGGGTGTGAATGACCGCCCCGGCGCTGGGACGAATCCGATAAATTCCGGCGTGCATGGAGATGACCTCTTTATTGGTCGCGTCCATCTCGCCTTCCAGCACATTCCCGTCAAGGTCGAGCAAGGACAAGCCTGAGGCCTCTAAATCGGCCACCGAACCCCCGCGCGTCATCACGAATCGCCGCTCGTCCACCCGAGCCGAGAGGTTGGCATGCGAGCCCCGAAACAACATACCGCTCTTGGCCAAAAGGTGCGCAGCCTTTACGACCGCTTCCTTGGCCGCCAAAATGCTCATTTCCATCGTCGCCACTCCTTTCCTACCCATCCCGTCCCCAGTTTACGCTGCCCCCAGCCGCGGCAAGCCGCCTCGGCCTTCGCTTCCCCCATTGTAGCGATCCTATTCAAGCCCTGCAATTATCAGTTTGCCTGCAAGCTTTACCAACGACTATACTCGTTCCAGAAGTTGGGGCCTCGGAGGGAGGGAATAGCCGGTGCAGGCGCCCGAGGATCCGTCGGATGCCTGGTTGCTGCAGGCAGTCGCCCGGAAAGAAGA
>JAIMAE010000355.1 GCA_023512105.1 Bacillota bacterium
CGGCGCAGGTCTTCCAGCAGGTCCTGGGCCCGCACAAAGTAGACGCCGTAGCCGTGTTCGATGGCCCGCAGCCCCAAGGCGACCGCGAGATGGGTCTTGCCCACCCCCGGGGGGCCGAGGAACAGGACATTGGAGGCCTCCGCCACGAATGTCAGGGTGGCGAGTTCCCGAATCTGGCGTTCATCGATGGACGGCTGGAAGCTAAAATCAAACTGCTCCAGCGTCCGCACAAAGGGGAGATGGGCGAGCCGGGTGCGGGTGCGCAAGTAGCGCTCCCGCCGGGCGGCGACCTCCACGCCCAATAGCTCCGCCAAGAATTCGGCGTAGGTCGGTTGGTGATGGGCCGCCGCCTCGAGCTGGTTGTCCAAGGCTGCCGCAGCTTGCGCACACCCCAGCTGTTCGAGATAGTGCCGGGCTTGTTCGACCGCCATCATGCGGACGGCACCTCCAGCAAGGCGTCATACGCGGCGAGCGGCCGCTGGGCCACTTCCACGGTCGGGACCTGGACGGCGTGGGGGGTGGGAGCGGGCCGGGCCTCGCCGGATTCCAGGCCCTCCCACTGCCGCGGATGGGTGAACCGTTGGCCCGGGTGCAGGGCGCGGGGATGCACCGCCAGGCGTTGGTCCCCCGCCCCGATCTCGACCCGGTCGTCATGCGCCCACACGTCGACCGTCTGCCCCGGTTTCCAGGGCCAGGGGAGGCCATACCACGCCCGCTCCCACTGCACATAGCCATCCCGACCAATCTTCCGCGGCTCGCGGAGAAACACCAGCCGGCGTTCGACCGGCGGGAGGTCCTGGAGGTGCGCCCGTTCTTGAGCCAACCGGTCGCAGGGACGTTCATGGGTCGTCCCCTGGAGGCGCACCGGGGCTTCACGGGCACCCCAGGTCTGGGCCTGGCGATTCAGGTCGGCCAGGTCCGTGAACCGGGCACTCGGCCAAAAGTTCCGTTTGACGTACTTCACGCCGCTCTCCACCCGCCCTTTGGTCTGCGCGCGGTAGGGATGGCAAAGCTGGATGGTAAAGCCCATCCGGAGGGCAACGTCCAAAAACCGCCGATTCCACACCGGTTCGCCGTCCACGGGGCGCTCCAGCACCACCACCTTGGCGTTGTCGTACAAGCAGCGGCGCGGGATCCCTCCGAAGGCCTCGAAGGCATGCAGAGGGCAGCGGATGAAGGTGGCGACATCCGCATGGGGCACAAACTCCACATACAGGGCCCGGGACCAGCTCAACACCATCACGAAGGCCCATAACCGAACGGTGCGGCCGGTCGGGGTCGTGTAGA
>JAIMAE010000356.1 GCA_023512105.1 Bacillota bacterium
AGCGTCATTCCAGCACTCCGACAGCTCCATCAAGATATTGCCGCGGTACAGGCCCGCCGCCCGTTGGTGGTTCATCCCTTGCCGCTTTGGTCGGGCGCTCTGGGATTTGCGGCCGGAGCCTGGGTGGCATGGCGCGTGACCTCCTGGCGACGGCCGGTCTTGAACCCCCCGGATGCATCCACTGCTGATCCCGAGGACGCTTCCCTTTCCAGGACTGGCAGGCGAAGCCTTCGTCTGGGCATCTTATTGTTGGCGTTGGGCGTTGCGGTAGTCAGCCAATGGCCACAGTTGGTCCACGGGTGGGGGTTACTTCGCCAGGTGATCATACGGATTGGGTGAGACGGGGGGAAGGCGGAGAGCGTGTAAACGTTCTCTAGGTCAGGGATCGTCAAAATGGCGAGACCTTCAGCACGGAATCGTTGGGATTCCCGTGACCTCCTCGGTTGGCTCATCTCGAAGAGGAGGGCCGAAGGTCTCAGGTGAGCGATGCGGCCAATCATCCCGATGGTCCTGCTCCGCATGGAGGGGATGCGTGCCGGCTTGTAGACCGCCCGAGATTTCGCGGCGTTGGACACGGGCCTCGTGGAATTCAGTCAACCAGCGGCCCGTCAATTGCTAACAGCCGCGTTAGAGCATCTGGACGACACGATCTGCGCGGAACGGGCCGAGACGATGCGCATCGTCAGCACAGTCGAGCGGCAGTTGACGACGCAGGTGGGCCCCTGGCTGTCCGGCGCCGCGATGTCCAGGATCGCACGACCGGGCAGCGACACTACCCCCTGGACGCGGCTCTAGGCTTGGCGCCGCAGGAACGACTGGAGTCTGGCCGGCAGTGACCACATGGTCCGCCTTTTGGCCGCGGAGGCCAACGGGGAGCGGGCGCAGGTCCTTGCCGTCGGCCGCCCGCAGCCGGCCGGGACGCCGATCCCGCATGGCTCCAAGCGCACCTGCCGGCTCTGGACGGCCCGCGGGCCGGTCGGCCTTGGATTCGGTGGGTGCTTCGGGAATTGGCGGGGCTCGTCGGCGATGCATGCCAACGGCTGCCATCTGAGGAGGACGCATGTGACCTGGAATGGCTTTACACGCACGAAGGCGGAGCCTCGCTTGACGGAAGGTCGGGAGAGTGGATATAATCAAGTCGCTCCGGTATAGGAGTCGGTCGGACCGGGGCTTGACAGCCAGCCAAACCAGAGCGTCGAGGCGCAGGTTGCTGTGACCCCATGGTCTAGAGGCCTAGGACATCACCCTTTCAAGGTGGTAACCCGGGTTCGAATCCCGGTGGGGT
>JAIMAE010000118.1 GCA_023512105.1 Bacillota bacterium
TTGCGCCCCCGCGGCCCCAGCGTCACCTTCACGGCATTGGCCAGTTTGTCCACGCCCCGCTCCAACGCCCGCCGGGCCTCTTCCTCGTAAATCATCTGCTTCGCCATCCGTAAACCTCCTTATGGTTGCACTGCTTGCGTGGGATTGCGTGGGAACTCAGTTCACACCAGCGCCGGGCTCTCCGAGAGCACGGCCAAGACGTCCGCTTCGCGCAGCAAGAGGTATTCCTCGTCGCCGAGCTTCACCTTCACCCCACTGCCGGCCTCAAACAGCACCACATCTTGGGCGCGGACCTCCAGCGGCACCCGCGTGCCGTTCTCCAACAGCCGCCCGCTGCCCACCGCGACCACGCGGCCCTTCTGGGACTTGTCCTTGGCGGTGTCCGGCAAGACGATGCCAGACGACGTGGTCTCTTCGGTGATGGCCTTGACCACGATCTTGTCGGCTAACGGACGAATCTCCACAGGCTCTCCTCCTTCGACGCTCCTTCTAGTCTAATTTGTTAGCACTCTAGGTCAGTGAGTGCTAACTTGCCCAGGTTGAGTTTACCCATCCCCGGAAGAGGAGTCAAACCGATGTTGGAGAACCTAATAAACCGTGTATCGCCATTATCTCCCATCACGCCCTTGGGTATGCAAATGCATCCTTACGGCGCGGATTTTCGCGCCCTAGTTCTCAATCATGCCGTGTACGGCCAGCCAACAGGTCCAGCGCGTGGGGCAAAATCGGTACCACCACCGGCAAGAGTTCCCGGCAGGCCTTGGGAGCTCCGGGAAAGTTGATGATCAGGGTGCGGCCGGCCACCCCGACCACCCCGCGGGAGAGCATCCCAAAGGGGGTGATGGCGGTGGAGACCCGGCGCATCTCTTCGGCGATTCCCGGAACCTCGCGCTCGATCACCCGCCGGGTGGCTTCCGGCATCACGTCGCGGGGGCCGATCCCCGTACCCCCGGTGGTGGCGATCAAGGAGATGCCTTGGGCCACCCACTCGCGCAGCACCGCCTCCAACCGGTCGACCTCGTCGGGTTCCAATCGAGAGGCCACCACCTCCCCGACCTTGGCCAACCCCTCCCGCAAGATCTGTCCCGAGGTGTCCTCGCGCTCTCCCCGCGCGCCGGCGTCCGACGCCGTCAACACCGCAATCGTCCGCGCCATCGCCTATCCCTCCCGTTGGGCTTGAAAGTGGCCGCTCCGCCCACCTTGTTTTTCCAACAGCCGCACCGACTCGATGACCATGCCTCGGTCCTGCGCCTTTAACATGTCATAGATCGTCAACAAGGCAGCCCCCACCGCGGTCAAGGCCTCCATCTCCACCCCGGTGGGAGCATGGGTGGCCACCGACACCTCGACCCGAAACCGGTCGCCCTGGGCTTCGATGGCCACCTCGACGTTGGTCAAGGGGATGGGGTGGCAGAGGGGAATCCACTCCGCGGTCCGCTTGGCCGCCATGATCGCGGCCACCCGCGCCACCGCAAACACGTCCCCCTTTTTCGCCTGTCCAGCCAAGGCCAGCTCGACCACCGCGGGACGCGTCCTCAGGTAGCCTTCCGCCACCGCCCGGCGATCGGTGGCCGGCTTGTCCCCCACGTCGACCATGTGTACCGCCCCCTGCTCGGTCAGGTGGGGCAATCCCCGCTCAGCCATGGGTCATTTCCTCCTTCTCCTGATGGATTTTCCCCTGCGAATCGGCCCGCGTCAGGCGGCGGTACTCCAGCACCGCCATCACCACCCCCAGGTGGGAGAACCCCTGGGGAAAGTTTCCCCGCGGCTCTCCCGTCTTCTCGTCCGCATGCTCTCCGAGCAGGCCAAGGTCGGTGGCGCTGTGGACCAAGGCCTCCAACAGCGCCCGGGCCTTTTGCAGCCGGCCCAGGCGCAAGTAGACCCGACACAACCAGGAAGAGGCCAACACGAAGGGGTGAAAGGCCTTTCCCAGCATGTCCTCGGTGTAGCGGTTGACCCAGTGGCCGCGCACCAGTTGGCGCTCGATCGCCTCCAAGGTGGCCAAAAATCGCGGGGAGTTAGGTGGGCAGTACCCGTACAGCGGCATCAACAAGAGTGCGGCGTCGATGCGGCGACCGCCGAAGCTCTGCACGTAATGGCCGAGTTCTGAATTGAAGCCCTGAACCTCAATCGCCGCTTTGACCCGGTCGGCCATGGTCGCCCAACGCCGGGCCTGGCCGGTGCGACCGAGTCGCCGGGCCAGCCAAGAGCCGTAGTACAGCGCCACCCAACACATCAATTTGGAGTGGGTGTAATGGTCGTCCTGGCCGCGAAACTCCCACAAACTGGCGTCCTTGGTCGTCCAGTGGCGCGCCACCCATTCGACCAGGGTTTCGATCGCCGGCCAGTAGCGGGCCAGCCAGTTGAGGTCGCCGGTACTCTCCACGTAGCGGTAAATCAACCACAAAAAGTCGCCTTCCACGTCCAGCTGCAGCTGATGGGAGGCCGCGTTGCCTTCCCGCACCGGTCGGGAGCCTCGATAGCCAGGCAGCCAGGCCAATTCCTCCTCCCCGCGGATCAGCGTGCCGTCCACGTGGTAGAAGGGGGCATGAAAGGGTTTGCCGGCCATGGCCAGCGAGTTCAGCAAGAACTCGCAGAACCGTCGCGCCGCCACCGCATCGCCGGCCTCCAACAGCGCCTCGGCGATGTACGACCCGTCGCGAATCCAGACAAACCGGTAGTCCCACTGCCGCGACTCCCCGAGGCACTCCGGCAGCGAGGTGGTGGGGGCGGCCACAAACGCCCCGGTGGTGCGATAGCACAGGCCGTAGAGAACGAGCAACGACCGCTCCACCGCCTCCTGGAACGGGCCTTGGTAATGCGGGATGACCCGGCGCCAGTACCGGAGGTGGCGGTCCAACGTCTCCTCGCCGACCCCGTCGCGTTCCAAGGCTTGCTCCATCGCGGCGGCCTCCCCGTCCAGCCGGTGCAACAGCTGCCGCATCTCTCGGCGGTCGTTGGCCACGTAGCGGAGCACCAACTCGTACCGACCGGGGGCCAGGCGCCAGAGCCCGTCGACGGGGTCTACCGCCACCGGCCCCACCCGATGCTTGTCCCGAATCGCGAAGACCAGCGCCTCCTGGCTCATCGGGTTGGTGTAGACGGCTCCCCAGCCCACCGGGCGCACCGCCGGGTGCACCAGGCCGTATCCGAACACCGGCTTGAGTTCCACCACCACCGGAAGCCGACTGTCCACCAGCCGCCGCAGTTCCGGCGCTCCCAGCACCAGGTAGTCGACCACCGTGGCCTCGCCTTGGGGGCCGGCCCAGCGGGTCTCCAACAGGTTGGTCCGCGGCAGGTAGCGCTGGCTGACCACCGAGGCCCCTTCGATGCGGACTTGGTAGAACCCGTGGCGCGCATCGCCCAACAGGCGGGTGAAGACCGAGGGGGCGTCAAAGCGCGGAACCGGCATCCAGTCCACGCTGCCGTCCGGTCCCACCAAGGCAGCGGTGGTTTGGTTGGACAAAAATCCGTAGAACTGCAAGGTCGAGGCTCGCCTCCTGGTCGACTTGGCCGCGGTCTTTGCCGACTTGCTTCCCACCTCACTCCCCTATCACCATAGACGTTACGACCGGGAATTCCAAGGCGTGCTCCAACAAACAGGGGCCCCGGGGTAACCCGGGGCCCCTGAGGCCGACCGCGCTCAGGCGTGGAGCAGTCCTCCCAGCACGGACGTCGGCAACTGCAACCCCAACAGGCTGATGAAGACCCCGTAGACCACGGCTCCCGCCGCCACCGCGGAGCCGACGATGGCCACCCAGCTGCGCCGATACAAGAACAGGAAGTAAGCAGCCATAAAGGCGGGAATGGCGACCAGAAATCCCAAGACGTAGATGCCCGCCACCAGCGACACCGCCAACAAAATGGCCCGCCCTTCCTCCCGCGTCCGCCCCGCCTGCCGCGTCGGCTCGACCGCTCCCGGCACGCGCTGGGCGAACCCCCAGACGGCCAAGGCATCGCGGCCGGTCCCATGGGTGGCCACCCGCCACCGCGGGACGAAGGCGCCGGCCAGCTGGGCCATCCCCACCAACGCGGCCGCCCCACTGACCAGCATCGGGGCCACCTCGGCCGGATGGGGAAACGAGCTGGCGATGGCAAAATAGGCCAGGGACACCGCCACCCACAGGGCATCGAGGAGGATTTCCCCCTTGGAGATGGAAACCGGTCGGTCCGCGGCGGGATGAGCCACCTGCTCCTGGGGGCGCTGAGCCAATGGCTCGCCGGCTGGGCGGCGGCGTACCCGGCTGACCAGAAGGGCCAAGATGACCAAGATCAAAAGGTCAGTCAGCGGCCGCTCCAGAAAGCGCCACCCGAACAGCTTGACGGTCAGGATGACGTTGTTCTCGGCCGAGCTGCCCAGCACCGCCCCCACGATCACGGCGGGGAGGGAGTATCCGTAGCGTTTCATGGCCCAGCCGACCACGCCGAAGAAGAGCAGGGCCAGCATTTGCGCCCGGGTGGTGGTGGTGGCGTAGGCCCCGACCAGGGTCAGCATCAACACAAAAGGCACCAAGGCCCGCGCCGGGACCATGCTGATCCGGGCCAACACCGGCGCCAGCACCAGCCCGATCACGCTGGCCAACAGGCTGGAGATGGCCAGCACCCACGCCATCGAGAAGACCAGGGGCAGGTGATGAGTCAACATGGTCGGCCCCGGTTCTAAGCCCAGGATGGCAAACGCGCTTAACAGCACCGCCATCGCCGGACCGTTGGGCACCCCCAGGGCCACGGTGGGAATCAGGGCGCCCGCCTCCTTGGAGATGGAGGAGCCCTCGGGCGCGATGATCCCCTCCGGGATACCGGTCCCAAAGCGTTCAGGGTGTTTAGACACGCGCATGGCCTGCCCGTAGGACAGGAAGTTGGCCGCGGTGGAGCCGATCCCGGGAATGATGCCGCAGATCACCCCGATCGCCGCCGAACGCAAGAGCAGCGGCAGCCGGCGGACCACATCCCCGACCCCTTCCCAGACCTCCTGCCATTGGGCCCAGTTGATCCGAAACTCGGTCTGGGCCTGGGCGCGAAAGTCGGCGCCGTACAAGATGAACATTTGGCTCACCGCAAACAGCCCGATCGCCACCACCGCGGTGGGAAGGCCGTCGTAGAGGGCCAGGCTGCCAAAGGTAAAGCGCAGCGACCCGGTGCTGGGCGCCACTCCGACAAAGGCCACCATAAAGCCGAACAGGCCGGACAGCAACCCTTTGGTGATCGATCCGGACTGCAACATCCCGATCAAGATCACCGCCAGGATGGTCAAGAAGAAGTATTCGGGCGGGTGGAAAAGATCGACCAGAAACAGCATAAAGGGAATGGCGGCGATCACCACCAGGGTGCCGAACCACCCGCCAAAGGTGGTGGCGGCCGCCGAGATTCCGAGCGCCCGCAGGGTCTTTCCCTGCAGGGTCATGGCGTATCCATCGATGGCGGTGGCCGCCGACTCCGGGGCGCCGGGAGTGTTGATTAGAATCGCGGTGGTCGAGCCGGCGTAGTAGATGGCCGAGTGGGCCGCCAGCAACAAGGTCAGCCCCAGCAGGGGAGACATGTTGTACAAAAAGGGAAGCAGCACCACCAGCAAGACGATGCCCCCCAGGCCCGGGACCACCCCCACCAGCGTGCCGACCACCGTTCCCACCACCAGCAGGATTACCGCCAAAGGCGTCCCCAAGGCGCCTAGACCGGCAACCAGTCCGCCTAACAGATTGATCATAGGCATCGGCCTCCGCCTTTTAATCCAAGTAGTGGGGTCACGACGCCACCCCGTTGCTGAGCGGCACGTACTTGCGCATCAACTGAATGTGGCTTGGGGTCAGGGCCGAGGAAATCGCCGCCTCTTCTTGGGCTGGGCTGGTGTAATAGTAGGAGATCTTGATCTGTTTGGCGTGGCTGACGAACTGCGGGTTCTCAATCGCCGCCTTGAACGCCGCGGCTAAGGCGGTGGCGATGTTCTTGGGGATCCCGGGCGGTCCGTAATAGCCATAGCCGGCGTCGAGCGCCGCGGCGTCCAACTCCAAGGCGGTCTTGGCGCCGGGGTCGGCCGGGGGGTGCTGCTTGAGGAAGGTGCCCAAGGTCTCCACGTTGGGGTGCAACGACCACTTGGGCCGCAGGGTAAAGTCGAAGATCGGGATCACCTGGCCCGCCTTGACCACCGAATCCCACCCCGCGTAGTACTTGACCGAGACTTGGCCGTCCCCCCGGAGCAAGGCCACTTTCTGTTGGTTGGCGTCCGCATAGTCCGTCAGGTCTTGATACGGCACCTGGTAGGCCTTGAAAAAGAGGGGACCCGAGACGTCCCCGACCGCTCCCAGTTCCTTGATCGGTTGCTTGGAGGCCACCAGGTTGGCCATGCTGGTGAAGGGCAGGGTCTTGGGGTTGGCGAACATGATCTTGGCCCCGCCTCCGCGGCCACCGGCCAAGCCCCCAAGCCAGGTCAACTGGGCGGGATTGAAATTCTGGCCCGGCACCTTCTCCCACACGTTGGCGATCATGCCCTGGATGTTGCCGCTGCCTAAGATGAGGCCGTTGGGCTTGGCGGCGGCCACGTAGTTCCAGCCTTTGAGCCCGCCCCCGCCCGGCATGTCCTCCACGTGCACGGTGGCCTTCAGATACTGGGCCAAATAAGGCGCGATCGCCCGCGTCTCCAGGTCGGCCGTCGCCCCCGCTCCCCCGGCCACGATCAGGGTGATGGTCTTGCCGGCCAGCGGAGATTGGCTTGCCGTGCCGCTGGCCGCCGCCGGAGTTTGCCCGGCCGCACTGCCGCAAGCCGCCAGCGCCCCGGCCAAAACGGCCGACGCGCTCAAAAGCCCCCAATGCGGAGCGGTACCGCGACCCCTTCTGGTCGCTGCTTGCATCGCTCATCCTCCTCCCGGGTTATCGATGTTGGGTCACCACGTCCACCAGCGCCGGCCGCCTCTCGCGCAGCACCACCTCGCGCGCTCGTGCAACTGCCTGGCGCACGTCTTGAGGTCGCTCGATCGGTCCTTCCCCGTACCAGCCAAAGGCCCGAGCCAAGGCGGCAAAGTCCGGAGCCGGGCGGTCGATTTCCATCCCCAAGTAGGCCATCTTCTCGTCCCGTCCCCGCTCCCGGGCGATCAGGATCTGGTGCTCCCAGTCGTTGTAGTAGGCGCGGTTGTTGTACATCACCACCAACAGCGGGATGCGGTGGTAGGCCGCCGTCCACAAGGCTCCGGCGTCAAACAAAAGGTCGCCGTCGGGCTGCAGGTCCACCACCAGGCGGTCGGTCCCCCGATAGGCCAGGGCCACGCCCAGGGAAATCCCGATTTGGGTGGCCGTGCCTAGGTGGTTGCCGGGGTGACGGTCCGGACGGTCAAAGTCCCACAGGCGCTTGGCCCAGTCTCGGACTGTATTGGCGGTGAGCACCCAATCGGCGTCCCGAATCGCCTCCCCCACCTCGTGGACCAGGTAGCCGGTCGCCACCGGGGTCTCCTCTGCCCCCTCTCTGGCCTGGGCCGCCCACTCGCGAAACAGTTGGTCGTGGATCGCCCGGTAACGTTCGCTGCGCGCCTGAAAACGCTCCCGATCCTGGGCGGTGGCGCGAGCCCGGCAACGTTCTAGGAGTGGCGAGAGCGCGGTCGAGGTGTCGGCCAACAGCGAGAGGTCGACCGGCTGCAGCTTTTGAAACTCCTGCGACCAACTGCGGATGCCCAGGTCTCCGAATCCCACCTCCACCAGGCGGCACCCCGCCGGAAGCAGCCGCTGGGTCCGCCGGGTGACCCGGTTGACCGTGGAGATGGCGCCATGCAGGTCGCGGACGTCCAAGGCCACCACCAAGTCGGCCTCGGACAACAAGACCTCCGCCCGCCCGCTGAGATTCAGCGGATGTCGATTGGGGAAGCAAAGGCGCTCGCCCCGGTCGACCACCGGGGCCCCTAAGAACTCGGCCAGGGCCACCAGCTGCGCCACCGCCTGGGGATGCCGTCCGGTATACTCCGCCAC
Organism: Bacillota bacterium; assembly: GCA_023512105.1. Taxonomy (GTDB): domain Bacteria; phylum Bacillota; class Sulfobacillia; order Sulfobacillales; family Sulfobacillaceae; genus JAIMAE01. The sequence goes on from JAIMAE010000118.1 coordinate 7,951, forward strand.
CAGCACCGGCCGCTCCGCCTCCACCAGCCATTGAGCCAAGCGGTCCAACCCCTCAGGGTCGGGGTGAAGACGGGTGGGTTGAACCTGGCGAGGTGGCGGAATAGGCGGGGCCTCCTCCAGCGGGTCTTCCTGAAATCCCGCGTCGTAACACAGATAGACGGGGCCGTAGGGTTCTGAGGTGGCGATCCGCCAAGCCCGGGCAAAGGAATCCACGACGTCCTCCGCCCCCACCGGCTGGTAATCCCATTTGGTGAAGTCGCGTACCGCCTGACCTTGGGCAATCGCGGTGTGGATCCAGTCGATGTGCGGGCGGCGGCGGGTGGGATCCATCGGACCGGTGGCTCCCATCACGATCACCGGCACCCGGTCCAGATAGGCGTAGTAAATCGCCATCGCGCCGTGGAGCAACCCGACCACGTCGTGCACGATGGCCACCATCGGTTTGCCGGTGACTTTGGCGTAGCCATGGGCGATGGCCACCGCCACCTCCTCGTGGGTGCACTCAATCAGCTCCGGCCGGTTGTGGCCGTAGTTGACGATCGAGTCGTGCAAGCCGCGAAAGGTAGAGCCGGGGTTGAGCGA
>JAIMAE010000357.1 GCA_023512105.1 Bacillota bacterium
AAGGAGAACGAGAAAGTGGGTTTGCAAGACCTTGAACGCTGCGTGGCCATCTATGAACACATCCTGATGCGCAATCAGGATCCCCACTAACCAACCCAAAAGGAGAGGCATACCCCTATGGGCGAGCCCGAAAGGGTGCCAGTGGCAATCCAGGTGGGGCGCCTGGCTAATCTAATCAGAGCGTCGGTCCTTGGCGGGGGCTTTTCCTTGTTTTGGCGTTGCAATCCCAAGGTTTCCCCGGCACTGGCGGCCGGCCAGGTGGGAGATCCGCACGTCGCACCACTGGGTGGCCGCCCTCACCTGCGCCGTGCCGAGCTGCCCCTGCCAGGGAGCTGTTGTGGGGAATGCCCTGATACAAAAGGAGTCGGCCGCTCCGGCGACGAACGGCGAGGGGGCGAGTCGAGGTTTCCTAAGCACTCTCCTTGATTTGGCCATCTATTTCTATTATTTTGTCTATAGGAGAAGCGACGCGCTATTCGGGTTATGGGCAAAAGGTGCAACCCCGGCCGTTACCCACTGGTTGTCGGTCGAGCAGCGTATCGAGAACCTTGACGAATCTAGCTGGGCTAATGGGGTTTCCAGCGGCATGGATGGGGAGTCTGACAGGCCGAGATACCCTGGATCGGTTATCTGCACCATCAGGAGCGAAACCGGGACGGGTTTCCCCCGGTTTGGCCTCTGTGGTGTAGCCGTCGCCGACACCCGCAGTGGCCAGACAGGATGGCTGAATGCTCCTCTGTATGCCTCTTCGAGGCCGTCCCCGAGACGGGATTGGAGTCCGGAGAGAAGCAAGGGTCCACGGGTGTACGTCGTCCCAACGGGTTGGGATAGGGAATTCAGATGTCCCTGTCCTAGTGGCCTTAGTCTCCCGGCTGCCAGGGTCCATGCGCTCTGACGACGGGAAGGTTGCCACCCTGTGGCGAGCGGGGGAAATAAAGAACGGTAGTTTGCCGAATACCCCGCAGGCAACCCGCATTTTATAGGGCGGCAGAAGACCTACCGACTGCCCTAGGACCGTTCCCACGGCGCAGGCCTTTTCCCCCGAGCACCCGCGCACTCTCCTCGGAGGAGAGTCGCGCAGAAGAGGTCCGTGCCTTCGTTGTTGGGGCCCCCACTCTCATCGAGGGTAAGGCGTCACCGGCATCACCCGGTTATCGGCCATGAGGTGAGGAGGCAACGCAGATGGCCACAATGGAGCAAAAGCCTACCGCAGCGGAAGTCAACGCGGGCAATCGCATCGATCGGCTGCCGATGACCCCGATTTTGTGGACCTGGAT
>JAIMAE010000119.1 GCA_023512105.1 Bacillota bacterium
GTGAGCTGTTCGACCGCCGCCCAGGCCGACTGGATGCGGGAGTCCATCGCCTCCAGCGCCCGTGCCACCTCTGCCACCGCCTCCCCGATCACGTGGTAGGTGTCGGCCACGGTAGCGATCACCTTTCGCCCCTCTTCTTGCGCGGAGCCGGCCTCGCCGGTCGCCCGCTTCAATTCCTCCAACCCCTCGGCGATTCCGCGAATCGTCTCCTCAATCTTGCGGGTGGCGTCGCGGGAACCCTCGGAGAGCTTCTTGACCTCCTCGGCCACCACCGCAAACCCCTTTCCGGCCTCTCCGGCCCGGGCCGCTTCGATGGCGGCGTTTAAGGCCAAGAGGTTGGTCTGTCGGGCGATGTCCTGGATCAAGGTGGTCGACTTGGCGATCGCGGCCACCTGACCCTCCAAGGCCGTCTCCGCGTGGGCCACCGTGCCCATCGCCGCATCCATCCCCTGGCTTTGCTCGGTCAAGCTCGACACCACCTGCTGGCCGGAGACCGCCTGATCCTCGGCGCGGGTCATGTTGTGGCGAATCGCGCCCACGTGGGTGGCCAGCTGCTCGAAGGCCGACCGCAGGTGGCTGACCGCGGCGTGCGTCTGTTCGGTGCGGCTGGCCAAAAGGTCGGCGTGTTCGGCCAGCTGGCGTTCCACCTCCCGAACCGCTTGGCGGACGGCCAGCGAGGTAATCACGGCCAGACCTCCGAGGATCTCCCCGTCCTCGAAGACCGGAATCGCCGTCGCCCGGTAGGGAAAGCCAAAGGCGGAGGCGTCGCGCGTTCCCGTGACCACCTGTCGTTCGGAAAAGGCTTGCCGGGTGACCGCGCTGGGCGGAAGAAAATCTCCCACCTTAAGCCCCGAGGCCACCTCGCGACCGGGAAACACCGCCAGCACCCGGCACTCTCGGTCCACCAGGGTCAGTTCGGTATCTTCCGAGTACGAGAGTTGCAAACCCGGCAGAAGCTCCGTCAAGCGCTCCAGTAGCGGGTGTCGACTTTCTGCAATCGTCTCCATAAGCCTCTCTCCATTCTCCGAAATTACGCTTTAGGCGACATGGTTCTCCTCGGCGGATGAAACTCCTGCCCGAGCCGACAAAAATCGTCACGGGAGTGCCCGGTACGGGGGGATGGGAATCCGGCCCAGCTCCCCTAGAGCGCCTTCACATGCTGACTCGCTCGGCCGGGTTGGCTTCACCGGGGTCTAGCGCTCCTTCCTCCTGGGCAGGTAGGTCGGTAACGGTGCCGCTGTAGATGGCCAGTCGGTAGTGGCGATGATACCGGCGATCCATGTTGTCCTCGCGAATCAAGAGCTGGGTGCCGTCCAGGCAAAGCGGCGCGATGCGCGCTTTTCTGCGCGTAATTCCGGCCGAAAGGCCATCGACCACCTGGAAGACCCGCAGCATTGGAAGCAGAGGCGGCGGAAAATCCGGCGGAAGCTTGGCTTCGGGCGTATGGTGGTAGCGGATGATCCACTCGACGTCCTCGCTGACCCGGTAGTACTTGCGGGCCCAGTCCGCGCTCCGGTAGGCGTGCAAATGACTGGGCTCAAACGTGTCGTGGGGCACGAACTGCTGCCCTACCCGGAGCACCGGTTGCTCTTTGCCCACGTCATGAAAGATAAACGCCTGGACCATGGTGTCCTTGTCCATCCCCACCAACTGAAACAGCCCCACCGCGTGCAACTCGGCCAAGATGCGAAGCCCGTTGATGACGTGGCGATAGGTCCCGTCCGGGATTACCTGGGTCACCGTCGCCCGGCCGGTGTCGGGGTCGTAGATATCTTGGTACTCTGGAGACGACTTGAGCTTGGATTCCACCTTGCTGTTCGGCAGCGTCAACCCAAAGGCCTTCTCCACCTCCTCGGCCTCGGCCTGGGCTTTGGCCTCGGCGTGGACGTAGTCGGTGACGTCCATAAAGGTCACGATCACTCCTAAAAATCGCTCCCCCTCGTGCAAGGCGGCGTAGCGAAACAGCGCGTGTCGCCCGTTCAAAAGGCGGACCCGCCGCTCCCCCTCCACCGTCCGCCCCCGTAGCACTTGCGGAATCGCGCTGATTCGCAAGTAGTCCAACATGTGGGGAAAAATCCACTGCGCGAGCTCCTCGTAGGGACGCCCGACCACCCGGTCCGCGGACACGCCGAGGATGGCGGCGCCGGCCGGGTTGAGCAAGCGCACAATCCCCTGGGAGTCGACCACCAGCGCCCCTGACATCATGGTCTCGATGACGTGTCGAGTCAAAAGATCCAACGGAGGAGGGGGCGCCGCGGGATCGACCGGAGTCGGGCGGAGGCGAAGGGTAGGACGCCGAATCACCCCCACCAGTCGCTCGCCTTCTACGACCGGCAGGGCTGGCCACTCTGGATGGGCCGAGAACCATCGTTCGACTTCGGCCACCTCGGTGGTGGGACCCACGTCCGGCAAGGCCTGTCTGGGTATCATCTCCGTTCCGGGCTGGGTCGACCCCGCCGTCTGCGGCCTGGCAAACCCAGGCAGCACCCCGACCAGCCTCCCATCGGACTCGGTGACGCACACCACGTCCTCGGGGTGCGTTGCGCACAGCCACTCGGCCGCCTCCCCCAGCTCTTCGCAGTGCACCGTGCGCGGATGGTGATCCATGACGAACCGTACCTCCATCGTTCCTCCCTCCTGGCCAGCTCAAAACCACCGTCAGGTGGTTCCGAAATTCCTCGGACAGCAAAGTGCCTGAAGGCAACGTGCTGAGGCACTATATGTGACAACGTTCGTCATGGTTTAGAGTTCTGTGACCTCTCTTCAACTCCTCTTTAAAGCCCTACCAACTTCTGCCCCAAACCGCCGTCCAGGGCCAGGGAGGATAGCTCGCCGCGCTTTGGCACAGCCTTGGGATCAGGAAATCTCCAGCACCAAGGGGGCTGCCATGACCATCCGCATCCCAAGCCAACTGTTGGCCCCGATTCACCCCATCGTCGTGCACTGGCCGTTTACCCTCGTGCTGCTGGCCACCGCGGCGGAATCCCTCGCCCTCTGGCAGCGAAGGGTACAGTTCGCCTATCTCAGTTATTGGCTTTGGTGGCTGGCCTTCGCCTTCATCGCCATCTCCGACGTCACCGGGTATCTGGCAGTAGGGCTGACCCGGGTGCCGGCCAGCGCTGCCCACCTGCTTGGGGTCGTCATCCGCTACGCCATGATCTCGACCGTCGGTGCGGCCGCCATCTTGGCCACCCGCCACCTGGTGGGTCGGCGGATGGCTCACGCTGGCCTTTCCCGTTGGCCCACTCCGCTCAGCCTGGGCCTGGCCCTTGGCACGGCCGCTCTTCTGGCTCTGGGCGACCACGCCGGCTACCTTTTGGTCTACCAGCACCTGATCGGCACCCAGCGGGAACTGCACCCCATGCTGGTCACCTACCTCCCCTTGTGGCTCTTGGCTGGGCTGGTGATGGGGCCGGGGTTGGGGGTCTTGGCCGTCGCCGTCCTCGGGCTCCTGCCGCTGGCCGGTTGGCGGATCTTCCGACGGTGGGCGGCCGGTCGGCGCCCGCGTCCACTGGGCAGGCCTCGACCGTGAATTCCTCCCCCTTGCGTCTTTTGGTGGTGGGAGGAGGATGGGCCGGCGCCTCGCTGGTCGCGGCCCTGCTTCCCTACGCCCGCGGCCAGCTTGCCATCACCGTGGTCGACCCTTTCTTGCGGCGCCCTTTTATGCCGGACCTGGTCCACGCCCTGGACTGGCCGGCTCCTCGCCTGCTCGCCTCCACCTGGTCTCCCGCCCCTTTGTGGCACAAGGCCGGCGTGCGCTGGGTGCGCGACCTGGCCACCGCCCTCGACCCCGTCCGCCACCGGTTGGAGTGCGCCACCCATCGTCCGCTCGAATTTGACCTTGCGGTCTTGGCCACCGGGGCGGTGGCCGATTGGGACGGGGTGCCTGGGCTGGACGGCGGTCGCCTGTCCTTGACCAACGCTCCCCACGCCGCCTTGGTCGCCGACCAACTGCCCCGGTTTACCCCCACCGGCCCCCTGGCGCTGGTGGTGGCCGCCCCAGTCGGAAAACCAACCTCCGTCCCCCCGTTGGACCTTCCGGCCATCTCCGCCCTCACCTTGTACCGAGCCAAAGACCCGCGCCCACGCGCCAAGCGGCCGCTACTCCTCCTCACCCCCTACGCCTCGCTGGCAGAGAGCTTGGGCCAGACCGCAGGACAAGAATTGCTGAACCGGTTGAAGCAGCTTGGGATTGTCGTGATGGCGGGAGCCCGGGTGGAACGCAGCGAACAGACCGCGGTCTACCTAGCCGGGCAGGCGCGCCCGCTGAAAGCCGCCCACCTCCTGTGGCTTCCGCCGCTGCGAAACCGCGCTTGGCTCTTTCGTAGCGGCTTGTGCAATCCGGAGGGATGGGTGCCCGTCAACGCCTGGCAGCAACATGTGGATTTTCCTGACCTCTACGCCATCGGCGATTGCGCCGCGGGAAGACTGAAGTGGGGCTCGATTGCCACCGCCAGCGCCGCGACGGCGGCCCGCCACATCGCCCATCGCCTAAAAGGCGGTACCCTGGGCTCGCCGCCGCAAGGCCGCCCGGTGGAATGGGTGGCACCGTTCACCAGCGCCCAGGGACTGTACGCGGTGGGAGCGGAGGGGACGACACTCTCCCTGGCCTTCGGGCGGATGCCCCTTTACCTGGCGGGCTGGCAACGAACCTGGGCGCGACGTCGCGGTTGGATTCCCAGCCTGTGGTCAGGAGCTCGCGGGGAGGGCTTGTTCCAGGGCCAGGGATAGTTCGTCCAAAAGTCCCCGCAAGACCTGATAGTGCTCCGTCAAGGTCTGCAGGCGTCGAGTCACCGCATCGGACCCGGGTTCGACCAGCTGGCTGATGCCAAACCACGCTGCCACCTCGGAACGCCACGCAGTCAGATGGTGCGGACCGAGCTCCCCGATGTGGGTGCATCCTACGGTGGCCGCGATCAGGGAGAGCTCAAAGCGGCTGGCGTAAAACCACTTGGCGGCGTTGAGAAACGCTTCCCCCTGGTCGAGGGAAAGCCCTTGCCCCTTGCCGCTGGGGAAGACCAGTCCAGTCGGAGGGTGAAACGGCAGGTGGGCGGCCACCTGGCGGTGGGCCAAGGCGAAGAGCAGGCTGGTCCCCACCGCCACCACGTCGGCCCCCAGCGCCAAAAGCTTTGCCGCGTCGGCGGCGCCGCGAACGCCCCCCGAGGCCACCAAGGTCACCCGGTGGCGCAGTTGCGCCGCCTTCAACGCCTGGTCGGCCTCGGCGATGGCCACCGCCAAGGGGATGCCGAGGTGGTCGTGAATCACCGCCGGGCTGGAGGCGGTGGCCGCCTCCGCCCCCTCCAAGGTGATGAAGTCAAAGCCCATGGCCGCGAGTTTGACCACATCGCGTCCGGCCCACGGCCCGGCCGGGATCTTGACCCCTACGGGGATGTCCGGGTTGACCTGCCGGATGTGCTGACGCAGTTGCGCCAGCGACTGGGGAATGCGGGGGCGAATCACCAGCGGGGAGGCGCGGTGAAGCGCCCGCCGCACCCGCTTGGGCAACGAGCGGAGGTGCTTGACCACCGCCATCCCGCCCTCCGCCGCCTGACCCAGCTGGATCTCCACCCCATCGGCGACTCGAAGCGCCGCCGGCTGATGTGCCCACCGCCCCCGGCTGTATTGGAGGATGTAGGCGCCGGACAGGGCCACCTCCTCCACCAACAGCGGTCCCTCCCCGCTCACCACCGCCACCCCGGCGGCCTGACTGGCCATGGCCAACGCCACCTTGGCCTCGGTGGTCAGGCTAAAGCCCCAGGCCATCGGGGCCACGATGAAGGGGGCGGCCAGCCGAATCGGGCGGGGAGCCAGCGGGCCAATCACCGCCGCCGTATCCACGGTGTCGGCCGCGACCGGCTCGGGGTTTAAGGTGGCGGGGCGGAAGGCCAACTCGTCCAACCAGGACTGGCGAGCCGGAGAACCCATGGGATGCGCAGCCGCCGTGCCCCGAGCCGCTCGCTGCTCGGTCAACGCGATCTCCCGCGGCGAATTGGAGGCCAGGCTAAACAGCCACTCCCACACCGTGCGTTGGGGCGGAGCCCCCAAGGCCACCTCCAGGCGCCAGAACAACGCCCGCAAGGCGATGAGCGCCGCCGCCACCATCATCGAGCCGAAGACCAGGAGCACGCCCAGGTCAAAAAGCCCGGTCTTCCACCAGTTGGCCACCCTGCTCCCCTTTCTGCCTCCACCCGCTCCCGCTGTATGCCGGGGAGGATTGCTAGTATGCCCGAGCGGAGGCGGGGCCATGGCATCCCACGACCGCCCCCGCGACTTAGCCCCGCGCCATTCCCACCAGCTCGCTCAACGGACGCACGCGGATGAAGAGGCCGGCGGCGATGGCGGATGCCGCCATGATCGCGGCCGCCAGTTGGAAGGGAGCCAGGAAAGAGTGGGTGGTGGCCACCAGAAGACCGGTCAAGGCGGGAGCTACGGTGGCCCCCATGATCCCGAAAAAGTTCATGAAGCTGGACAAGGTCCCCGCCTGTCGCGGGGAGATGTCGGTCGCCATGAACCAAAACGGTTGCACGAAGAACTGGAGGCCGGCGTTGGCGATGATGATCATCACCACCGCGGTGGCCACCGCGTCGGTGCGGGCGGCGATCAACACCGGCACCACGAACAACAAGGCGCCCACGTAGACAAACAGCTTGCGGTGAAGGTCGCCTGGCAGCCTTCCCGCCCGGCTCAACCCGTCGGAGAGATAGCCGACCAGATTGGCCGCAAAGAAGGCGGCGATAAAGGGAAGCGCGCTGACGATGCCGGCGTCGACCAAGTGGAGGTGGCGGTACTGGACAAAATAGGTCGGCAGCCAGGTCAGAAACATGAACTGACAATACGGCAGGGCGAAGTAGGGCACGATGAAGGCCCAGACCCATTTGCTCGACAACATCTTGGGGATGGGAACCAACGGTTCTTGCTCCCGCTGTCGCTCCTCTTCGCGGTCCACCGCCATCCGCGGCGCCGGGTCCCCGCGCCGCGAGGCATAGAGGACCCAGAGGCTGGCCAAGAGCACCCCGGTGCCACCAAAGACCACGAAGATGGCGGTGACGCCAAACTGCTGGGCCAAGAGCGCGCCGAAGAAGGTCCCCGCCGCCGGCCCTAAGGTGGCTCCCGACTGGGTAAACGCGTAGTATTTCCCCCGCATGGTCCGCGAGGGCACCGCCCGCGCCACCGCGGAGGCAGTGGCGGGAATGAATGGCGCCTCCACCGCCCCCAACATCGCTCGAATCCCCCCGGTCAACCACAGCACGGTGGGGGCAATCGGGGTCAACAGGGTGCACAGCGAGCGGCCTAGCATGGAGTACCCCAACATCTGTTTGGGGCCGATGCGGTCGGTCAACCAGCCGCCGATCGGTTGCAAGAGCCAATACCCGAAGGAAAAGGCGCTGAGCAACATGCCGGTGACGGTCGGTCCCCAGTGGTAAAGGCTCCGCCATTGGTTGACGGCAATTGAGAAATTGCTGCGGTCGGCCCAAAGGATGACGTTGCCCATGAACATAAAGGCCACCATCCAAGGCCAGTTTACCGGCGGACGACTTAAGGCCAAGTGCCGAGCCTGGCTGTCAGGCGTTGGCCCCATCCCCCTGCTCCCCCCTCGCCTGCCTATATGAGGTGGCGTTGGGCAAGAGCATAGCGCTTTGACGCAGACGTCGCAAGCGCATTACACTTCGCAAATCTAGATCATTTGACGGTTTGACGACTTTAGGCCAGATTTTTAGAATGTACTCTATCGAAACCTCCGGACAGGACGCCGCGCGCCCCTGCGGGCGCCTGCAGTTGGCCGGAAGCGGAGAAGCATCCCGACACCCGCGACAGACCTCGTCACCAATCAAGGGAGGTTACGCATGGCGGATAGCCCGATGACTTTTCGGTACGGTTCCGACGTCATGGCCGCATTGATTCGCGCCCTTGGGGTACCTTATGTGGCCTTAAATCCCGGGGCCTCCTTCCGAGGCCTGCACGACTCCTTGGTCAACTTCGCGGCCGCCGGCGGCCCCGAGCTGATCGAATGCACCCACGAGGAGATCTCGGTGGCCGTGGCGCACGGTTACGCCAAGGCCACCGGACGGCCGATGGCCGCCGCCATTCACGACGTGGTGGGCCTTCAACACGCCAGCATGGCCATCTTCAACGCTTGGTGCGACCGCGTCCCGGTCCTGCTCTACGGAGGCACCGGCCCGATGGACATCGCCAAGCGGCGGCCGTGGATTGACTGGATCCACACCGCCCTGGTGCAGGGAAACTTGATCCGCGACTTCGTCAAATGGGACGACCAGCCAGCCAGCCTGGCCAGTTTGGCCGATTCCGTCTACCGGGCGTGGCGGCTTGCCTTGACCGAGCCGGCCGGACCCACCTACGTCTGCTTCGATGGCGCCCTGCAAGAAGACCCCTTGCCGGACGGCTACATCCCCGAAATTCCCGACCCGGCCCGTTACGCTCCGGGAAGCCC
>JAIMAE010000120.1 GCA_023512105.1 Bacillota bacterium
TAAAGTGGTGGACATTCACATCCACTATTCCCCCAAGCCCCTGATCGAAGAGGAACTCAAGGTGTTGTCTGGTCCGTCGGACCGGGTGGTCCGCTACGTGCGAGGCATTCCCTCGTACACCATCCACCACCTGATTCACGACCTCGAGCAGCACCTGGCGATGATGGATCGAGCGGGAATCGACGTGGCCATTCTCTCGTCTGCGGAGGGCATGCGCGGAGATGTGGCCCGGTGTCGGGCAGTCAACGACGCCTTGGCCGAGGCGATGCGAAAGTATCCAGGGCGTTTGGTGGGCATGGCCCACACCGATCCCTTGGACCCGGCCGGGCTGGTGGAATTAGAGCGCGCGGTTCGGGAGTTGGGGTTGCGGGGGGTGGCCACCACCTCGACCATCCAGGGGCGCGGACTGGACGATCCCGCACTGGCTCCCTTTTACCGCAAGGTCGAGGAGCTGGGCACTTTTGTGTTTGTCCACCCGGCCTTGAGCGAGCCTTCGCTTGGCTTTCAGGGATTTGACGCCTATGACCTATATCGCACGGTGGGGCGGGAGTTCGACCTGGTCTTGGCGACCATGCGGCTTATCGCCGGAGGCGTCTTAGATGCTTTTCCCAAACTGCGAGTGGTGATGTCTCACTTAAGCGGCGGGATCTCTGCGCTGTGGGGACGCATCCGCAACTATCAAGACAAAGCCTTTTGGGGGGTGGCCGACGACCCTCGGCACGGCAAGACCCCCAAGGACCCGATTGACCGCTACTTGTCTCGTCTGTACTTTGATACCGGCGGTTTCTTCGGAGATCTGACGGCGGTCCAGGCGGCCCTGCTAAACATCCCCGCCTCTCAACTGCTCTTCGGCACCGACTACCCTCAAGAGATTCGCGACCCGGAGGCGGTTTTGCGTTTTCGCGAGGATTTGTCCAAACTCGAACTCGCTCCCCAGGCGCTGCGCGGGCTCCTAGGGGAGACTGCCCTGGGCTTGTTGGAAGGCTAAAGCCCCAGCCCTCCTCCCCCCTCCCCTCGCGCGTCAGGGGTGGGATTGCAGCCGTTCCACCGCCTGCTCGAGGGTGGCGAGGTCGACCGCTCCGACGTGGGTCCACTCTACCGACCCTTGGGAGGAGACCAAGGCCAGGTACGGGAGCGCCGGGACTCCGTATTGCTCAGCCAGTTTTCCGGTGGCGTCCTCCACGACCGGGAAACTGACCTGGTGGGCGGCCAACCAGGAGCGCAGGTGGACGGTCGGCGGCTCGGCCACCTTCAGGTCGACGGCCACCAGCGGGGGCCACGACGGATGGCTGTGGCGCGCCCGTTGGTAGTCGGACAAGGTGGCCAGGTCGGCCTCGCACGACGGGCACCAGGTCGCAAAGAAGGCCACCACATACGGCGTGCCTGCCCCCACCTGCACCTGGGCCGACCCAAGCGGCGCATACGCCACCGGGGCGGTAAATCGCCCCTGGGCCGCCACCGTGGTCAGGGGCTGACCGGAGATAGGATGGAGCGTGGCGCCGGGGAGCCACCTCAGGGTGTTCTGGGCGATGACGCTGGCCTGCGCGGCGGCGAGGGCGGGGTCGGGGCTGACCAAGTAGACTTTGTCCTCCCGCCCCTTGGGATCGATCAGGTAGAGGGCCGGGGTGAAGGTGACGTGGTCAGTGGGGGTCGCTTCGGCCACGTGATACCGCTGGGCCACCGCGAAGAGGACGGCCGAAGGCCCGGTCAAGGCCGTCCAGCGCCCGCTCATGTGGTGGGCGGCGTTCCAAGCCGCCAGCGCGCGAGGGTTGGCTTCGGGGTCGAGGTTGACGGCGAGCACGGCCACTCGGTTGGCGCTTGGGCCCAGAGCGACCTCGGCGTCCCAGACCACCTGCGCCACCAAGGGGCTGAGCTGATTGTCTGCCGCGTTGAAGAACGTCAGCCAAATCGGCCGCCCTTGCAAATTGCGCAACCGAACCGGGCGGCCATTTTGGTCGATCAGTCCGTCCAACCCTGGCGCCGGTTTGAGGCCTAGGGCAGTCCCCGGGTCCACGCCCGATGCGGCGAGCGACGACGGAGGCTCGGCGTTTTGTCTCCCTGCCACCAGTCCCTTCATCCCCCACCCCAGCGCCGCCGCCAGCCCGGCCGCCAAGGTCAATCGCCACCACCAGCGACCTGCCCCCTGCGGCGGTTTTTGGATCAGTCCCTTCACCCCCCGTCCCCGGCTCGGCGGGTCTGCCGCTCGGTGTGCAAGCGGACAAAATCCACAAAGGCACGGGCCTGGGGGCACCCCGCAATTTGGTCGGGGTCGTAGACCATCACCAGTTGTCGCCGCAACGGTAGATTGGCGATGCGAAGGGTGCGGGTGCCCGGTGGTAAGGGGTGCGGAAGCATGTTGCGAGACAAGAAGCCGGCCCCTACCCCCGCCCGCACGGCGGCGATCAAGGCCTGAGCAGAGTCGACTTCCAACGCCACCGGCAAGGGGTCGCGGACACCAGCCTGGGCCAGCGCTTCTCTCACCGTCTCCAAAGTTCCCGAGCCGGGCTCCCGCTGGACATAGGCCAATTCGGGCAGATTCTCGACCGGGATCGGGTCCGGCAGCTGCGACCACCCCCCGGTGTTAGGGGCGAGCAGGAGAATTTCATCGTCCGCCACCGGCACCACCTCCAGGCTTCGGGTCCGCGGCGGACAACCCATGAAGCCGACGATGCAGTCGTTTCCACCGACGGCAGCTTCCACCGCTCGCGAATCCATGATCGAGAGTTTAACCTGAACGCTGCGGTGCGCCTGAGCAAAGTGGGCCACCCACTCGGCCGCCCAGTGGCCTCCGGGCGTGGTGCTGGCTGCCACCCGCAGCTCGCCGGAGACCTCTTGGTTCATGCGAATCCGTTGGCGCAGGGGCTCCCAGCGATTGAGGACTTCTTCGCTGAAGTCGAGGAAGATGAGTCCCTCTTGGGTCGGTCGGACGTGGGCGCCATGTCGCTCCAGCAAGGTAGCGCCCAACTCCGCCTCGATCCGCTGAAGCCGGCGAGTGACCGTGGGCTGGCTCACGTTCAGATGTTCCCCCGCTCGCGTCAAGCTCCCGGCCCGAAGAATTTCACGAAATAATTTGAGATCCTCAAAATCCATCGCCATCGCCTCGCCCTCATGCCTTATCTCCATGATAGCACACTATACCGTTCCTGCATGATTCCTGGTTCGCGGGCGCGGTATCGGCTATCATACAAACGGAAATCTGCGACCAGCGGGGAGGTGGCGGGATGTTGCGGTTGACCCAGATGACCTCGAAGTCTGGCTGAGGCTGTAAACTGGGTCCAGAGGATCTGGACCATGCCCTGGCCTACCTGCCACCTGTGGCGACCGACCAGCGGGTGCTAGTGGGCAACGAAACCCACGATGACGCAGGCGTTTTTCTGCTCAAGCCGGATCTGGCCTTGGTGCAGACCGTGGACTTCTTTACCCCGGTGGTCGACGACGCCGAGGTATTTGGACGGATTGCGGCCACCAATGCCTTGTCGGACATTTGGGCGATGGGGGCCGAGCCGCTGACCGCCCTCAACCTGTTGGCCGTGCCGGCCGGCAAACTCGACCCCGCCAGCGTGGGGGCGATGTTGCGGGGAGGGGCGGAGGTCTTGCGGGAGGCCGGGGTGGCTCTGTTGGGCGGCCACTCCATCGACGATCCCGAACCCAAGATGGGCTATGCCGTCACCGGGCTGGTCCATCCGGCCCATGTCTGGCGCAACAGTACGGCGCGACCGGGTGACCGGCTGTACCTGACCAAGCCCATCGGGACCGGGGTGGTGATCAAGGCGATCAAAGACGGAATCGCCGCTGCGGAGGTCGCGCAAGCCACTCAGGCGGCCATGCTGACCCTCAACCGGGCTGCCTACGAGGCCATTCGCAGTTGGGGCGACCCCACCGCCTGCACCGACGTCACCGGGTTTGGGTTGCTCGGCCACGCCTGGGAGATGGCCGAAGGCGCGGGGGTGACGATCGAAATCGAAAGCGGCGCGGTGCCGCTCTTGCCAGGAGCTTTGGAGCTGGCTCGAAGTGACCGTTTTCCAGCCGGAAGCCGGAGAAATTTAGAGTACGTCTTGCCGCATCTTGAAGACCGTTGCCCGGATCGGGCGCTGTTGGCCCTGATGGCCGATGCGGTGACGGCCGGTGGCCTTCTCTTTACCATTCCGGAGGCGGCAAGCTCGGCCGTTGAAGCGGCGTTTGCAGGACGCCAAGTCCCGCTTTACCCGATTGGGCGGGTGCGCTCAGGGCCGCCTCGGGTGGTGGTGCGCTAACGGTTAGGCGGCGGACTCTCCTCGGCTTGGCTTGAGCGGCGGACGTAGACCCGCCGGATGCCCGAAAACCACACCTCCACCGGACCCGACCCACCGGGATTGGGGTAACGCTCCCCGGTGGGGCGCCATCCGGGCGGGGGCTCGTCCAACACCCGCTCGTGCCGAGCCTTCCAGCCCAGCGAAAAACCCCAAAACGCGGCGCCGGCGAGGGCCAGATAGAGGGCGATCAGGGGCAGTCCGATGGCCAAAAAGATCGCCGCCCCGATTCCGCTGAGGGTGCCAATTCCCCGGACCAACAGTTTATCGACTAACACGTGCCTCTCCTTTGTTCTCCAGAGTGCCTTTTCGCGGTGGTTGTATTGTACACCTTGCGAAGGGAATCACGATGAGGTGTCGACCCAACCGGTCGAGGCCCGAGCCCCCATGGCCAACCCTTCCTTCTACAATCCCCAAACCGTTTCATCGGGATTTCGCTATAATGGACAATGATGTGGACGCCGTCGACGGCTCGCGCGGATGGCGAATCCCGGTGTCAAATCACAATCCGGAGGAAGTTATGGCAGTCAAGTTATGGGGGGCGCTGGAGCGCCCGGGGTTATCCCTCACCCGCCGCACCTGGTCGCCGGCGGAGGTCGAGGCCATTGTCCAGCGCCTGGCGGCGGTGGTCGGCCCCAGTCGGGTCTGGCAGGATCCCGAGCGCCTGATGGCCTACAGTTACGATGCCACCGGGGAGCGCCACCTCCCGGATTTTGTGGTGTTTTTGGAACGGCCGGACGAGGTCGGTCCGGTGTTGCAAGCCCTGGCCGCCGCTGGGGTGCCGGTGATCGGCCGCGGGGCGGGGACCAATCTCAGCGGGGGGACCATGCCGATTGTCGGCGGCGCGGTGCTGGCCATGGCGCGGCTCAATCGGGTGCGCGCCATCGACCCGGAAAACCTCCGCGCGGTGGTGGAACCGGGCGTGGTCAACGCCGATTTTCAGGAGGCATTGGCCCCCTACGGCCTGTTTTTTGCCCCCGACCCCGGTAGCCACCGCATCTCCACGCTCGGTGGCAACGTCAGTGAGAACGCCGGCGGCCCGCACTGTGTGAAGTACGGCGTGACCACCAACCACGTGCTCGGGGGCACCTGCTACCTGGTCGATGGGCAGGCGCGGCGGTTGCCGACCACCCGCGACTGGCGCGGCGAGCTTGACCTGACCGGGCTGATCACCGGATCGGAGGGGACCTTGGCGCTGCTGACCGAATTGGAGCTCCAAGTCCTGCCCAAGCCGCCCCAGGTGGAGACCTTGCTGGCCGCCTTTGACGACCTGGAGCGGGCGACCGAGGCGGTGTCGGCGATCATCCGGGCCCGGATCGTGCCGTCGACCTTGGAACTGCTGGACCGGGTGAGCATTGAGACGGTCGAGCGCTTTGCCCAAGCCGGCTACCCGGCAGGGGCGGACGCGGTCCTGCTGATCGAGCTCGACGGGGCGGCCGAGGCGGTGGAACCCGAGTGGCGCCGGATCGAAGCCTTGCTCTGGGAGTGCCGGGCCTTGTCGGTGGCCCGCGCCACCACCCCGGCGGAGGTGGAGAAGCTCTGGAAAGGGCGCCGGTCGGCCTACGGGGCGGCGGCCCAGGTCTCCAGTCACATCTGGGTCCAGGACGTCACCGTCCCCCGTCCCCTGTTGCCGACCATGATGCGGGAGGTCAACCAGATTGGGCGGCGGTATGGGCTGAACATCCTGATCATCGCCCATGCCGGGGATGGCAACCTGCATCCCAACATCACCTACGACCCGGCGGACGCCGACGAGGTGGCGCGCATGCACCAGGCGGACCGGGAAATCATCCAGGCCTGCGTGCGCCTCGGGGGGTCGATCACCGGGGAACACGGGGTGGGGATCGACAAGCTGGAGCATCTGGCGTTGATGTACAGTCCGGACGAGCTGGCCGTGCAGTGGGAGCTCAAACAGGCCTTTGATCCGGACAACCTGCTCAATCCGTTCAAGGCCGTGCTCCCGCCTGAACGCCACCACCTGGCGACGCCCCACCCCGCGCCCACCGGGCCGGTGGCCGAGGTGATCGAGACCATTCGGGCGGCCCAGGCCGACGGGCAGCTCCTGGCCGTCCACGGCAGCACCAGCCGGCGGGGGTTGGCCCCTGCGCACGCCGCAGGCGGGATGGCCCTGTACACCCGTCACCTCGACCGCATCGTCGAAATCGACGAAGGCAATCTGACCGCCACCGTGGAGGCCGGGGTTTCGGCCCGCGAGTTGGCGGATGCTTTGGCCGCGCGGGGGTTGGAAGTCCCTAGTTTACCGGCGGTCTCCCGCACCGTGGGCGGGCTGGTCGCCACCAACGCGCGCTACTGGGCGCATCGCGGACTGGGGTGGCGCGACCACGTGGTGATGGCGGAGTGGGTGGACGGCCGGGGGCGATGGGTCCGCTTTGGGCGCAAGACCATGAAAAACGTCGCCGGGTACGATGTGACCAAATTGTGGATCGGCAGTTGGGGACAGTTGGGGGTTCTCACCGCGCTGACCTTTCGCCTGCGTCCCCTGCCCCGCGAACGGCGGATCGGGTGCCTGCGGGACGCCCCGGTGGCCGACCTGTTGGCGATCGCCGAGACCTTGCGCCGGGCCCCGGCGCCGCCGGCGGGGCTGTTGGTGCATGTGCAGGGCGATGCTGGGGCGCTGTACGTCCAGCTGGAGGGTTACGCGGTGGCGGAGGACCAGCGGCGCCTGGAAGCCGTGGCGGCGGAACGCGGTCTCTTGGTGCGCTGGGAAGCGGAGTCCTTTGCGCAGCACCTCGACGCCATCCATGAAGCCGCGGTCGGGCGTGCCCTGGCCGAAGGCGGCTACTGGGAGGGAGGCGGTCAACCCGCGCAGCTGCGCCAATGGTACCTCGGCGGGTTAGGACACGAGGCCTGGTTGTACCCCTTCTCCGGGGCGGTGGAGGTCACAGCGGGCGAGCCCGGCGACCCCGACGGTTGGTGGGTGCGGCGGCGGGTCGGGACCGCGGTGGCGGTGCGGCGGGATCCGGCGTGGCAGACCATCGAAGAACGCATCTACCAGGTCTTTGACCCCCGCGGGATTTGGCCCAAGTTTCCCTGGGTCGTGACCGCGGCCGGTCCTGCCGAGCGAGGGAGGGCGTAACCGAATGGCCACCGGGAAGGCCGAGGCCGAACTGGCCGGAATTCTGGAGGAAATCAACCACTGCAACAAGTGCGGGTTTTGCCTGCCATCCTGTCCCACCTATCGGCTCACCGGGCAGGAGTTGCATTCCCCCCGCGGCCGCATCGCCTTGGTGGAGGCGGCGGCGCGGGGCGAGTTGGGCTCGCTGGGCGCGCTCGAAGAGGCGCTGACCTACTGTGTCGGCTGCCGCAATTGCGAGACCGCCTGTCCTTCGGGCGTGCACTACGAACGGATTTTAGAGGCGGGGCGGACGTATCTGACCCGCCGCCAACGGCGGGGCTATCCGCGGAGCTTTGCCAGCCAACAGGCGCTGAAACTGGCCAAACATCCCACCCGCTTTCGGGCAATCGTCCAGTTGGCGCGGCGCATGACCGGCCTCCCCTTGCCGGGGTCCTGGGCGCGCTTCCGCGCCATGTTGCCGCCGGCGGCGCGAGCCGTTCCGGAGGCGCCGGCCCGCCAGAGCCCCCCGACGCTGGGCACCCTGCTCTTTTTCGAGGGCTGCGTGATGACCGCCAGCTTTGAGGAGGTCAATCGAGCGGCCAAGCGCTTGCTGGCGGCGGCCGGCTACACGGTGGTCTCCTTGCCCCAGCAGACCTGCTGCGGGGCGATTCACTGGCACTCCGGGGAGGCGGCGGAGGCGCGGGCTCTGGCCCGCCAAAACCTCCAGGCGTACGCCCGGTTCGTCGAGCGGCAGGAGGTGGTGGGCGTGGTCAATACCGCCGGCGGCTGCGGGGCGATGTTGACCGAGTATCCGCGGCTGTTGGCCGACGACCCGGCGTGGTTGCCGATCGCCCAGCGCCTGGCGGCGATGGTGCACGACTTCACCTACTACCTGTGGGGGGAGCAGGGGCCGCGGTTGCCGTTGGTCGGCAGTCGCGAGCGGGTGACCCTGCAAAATTCCTGTCACCTCGTCAACGTGGCCAAGGGCGGACAGGAGCCGGTGCGGCTGTTGCAGGCCGTGGCCGGGGATCAGTACGTGCCGTTTTTTGGCCAAGAGCTGTGTTGCGG
>JAIMAE010000358.1 GCA_023512105.1 Bacillota bacterium
GGCCTGCGACGTCCAGATGGTCGCTTTATGAAGAGCGGTTGGGTATCGTTGGCTAGACCATCCGAATATCCTGGCTAAGCCTTCCGGAGGAGCTCGTTGGAAATAACCATTCCGAACCCCCCGGGCAAGGTGGGGGTCACCGATCGGCTGAGGGGCGATATTGGCAAGGGTCGCCGAGAGGCTGTGGGGGGTGCGAAGCGACCACGCTCAGGGAGCTGGCTCCCCAGCCAAATCATCCGGGTTCTGGCAGGGTATAATATCCTTGCGAGAATTCTTCACCTTTCGAACAGCTTTCCTGCACTTAGCCCCCGTCGTTCAGCCGGCTTTCCTGGATTGATATCCCTTGGTCAACCGGTCCGTGGACGGCCACCACGTCCTGGCGAAGGGGGGAACAGCCGGAGATCCCGGCGGCGTAGGCGTGATAGGCTATTCGGCAGGGCTGTGCCCCCAACGTGTGCGCCTTCAAGCCGACGTCAACTCGAGGTGCCAACCTCTCGGCTTGGTCGGAGGCACCTGGAATGCGCCCTGGACTTCCAAAGCCCCTCCAGCCCGCGGCAGCCCTAGGACCGCGGCGCGGGACGCTCGCTCGGGGATAGGATGAACAAGCCAACACTTTTTGGGCCGGATTGGCACGTGGCAAACTGGTCACTGCGGTGGGGCCGAGTGGCGAGACCATGCGCGACGAGGGATACCTTCATATCCCGTGGGTCCAAGGCCCCTCGGTATGTTCCGGGAGCGGCTAAGGATGGCCTGTGGGGTGCTACGACGTTGTCGAGGTGCTTTTCCAGGAGGCCCAGGCTTTCACCGTCGACCGGATTGCACGGACGATTAAATAATGGACGGATGAGGTGGGGTGTGCCATGGTGCAGAAACGCCCCAAGGAGATGGGGTCCCTCTCGAGAAACTAACGCCCAAGCAGAAGAGCCTCTGCCAGGCGCAGGGGAACGGGTTTTCCGAGGCAAGTTCCCCCGTTGGGCCTCGACCTTGCGTGGCAGGGCGAGAGCACCAGTCCATCAAGACCCCGGGCTCAATCGGCACATCCCCGGTCTGGCAGGCGAGCGTTGAGGTCGCAACCTGCTCCTCGGCGCTCCTGCTTTCCACGATCTTGTAGCCAGTGACGTAGATCCCCGCCGCCCTTGACTATCCCTGCGACTTTGGAGAAGATGAAATCCAGCGTAACGCGGCAAGCGGCCTAGCAGAACGGAGGAGTCACGTGCGATTGGGCTGCCACCTCAGCGTGGCCAAGGGTTTTTATGCGGCGGTCGAGAACGC
>JAIMAE010000359.1 GCA_023512105.1 Bacillota bacterium
TGCTGAAACCAGCGCTCCGGGTTCTCATTGGCTCCCAGCGGCACGTACCAACCCTTTTGTTCCATGAAGCGATAAAATTCGTAGGCGGCGTCGAGGTAGAAGCGGGACATCTCGGAGAGCGCTCGGCGCAGGCCCACGTGGGAGATCTCGGTGGCCGCCCAGATGGTGCGAACGGCCAGACTCTTGGCGCAGTCGAGGCAGTCCGAGGCGATGGTGCGGTCGGAAAACCCCTGGCCGGCTCTGGGCTGGACCGGGGCGGCCGAGCGGGTGGCGGCGTTGCGCGGACGTCCCTGTAGTCCGCCGTCCATGTTCTCAAACTTCCCCGACAACGACTCGCCTTGCGAGATGTCGATCAGTTCCCGGTAGTGGGTCTCGGCCTTGCGCCGGGCCGATTCCAGCATGTGCTCGAGGTCGGGGTCGGAGACAAAGGACAGGTAGCCGGTGACCTTGGAGATCAACGTCGCGTAGGACGACGCGATTTCATGCATCTGCAGGTATTCGGACGGAGTGAGTCTCGGCATACGCATCCTCCTCGGAAGGTTGTCCGCCGGGAGACCTTTTCCAGGAGCCCGGCACTGTCGGTAACTTGCCCCAGGAAAAGCGAAGGTATGCAGTCGAGACCGTGCGGCTGGATGGGTTAAGAGGAGGCGGAAGATTCCAGTTGGCCTGATATTGCGGGGCGCGGACGGCGCTCGCCGCGGGCGTAGAGGGTGAGGCTGACCGCCAAAAAGGCGAACCAGGCGCCAAATTGCAAGATCGTCGGCTGGTCGGCATAGCCGAAGAAGTTGTGCAAAATGTCGCCGGCCAGACTGTCTTCGCTCAACCAGTGGCTGGTGTTCCACAGCACGTGGGTGCCCACGGGAATCCATCCCAGGGCTTGGTAGTCCTCGATGCCGCCAGCCAAAAGCGCACCGGCAAAGACCAACAGCAGGATCCCCAACACCTTGAAGAACAGCCCCAGTGGCACCCGCCGGCCCAGCCGATACACGGCGTAGCAGGTTCCCAGTCCCAAGATGAGTCCGATCCCGGCTCCCACCACCAAGGTCCCCAGGTTCAGCGCGGCGGAGAAGACGATGGCCAAGGTAAAGAACACCGTCTCCAAGCCTTCTCGTCCGACTGTGACCGCCGAGAGCAGCACCAAGGCAACCACCGAGCCTCGCCGGAGCGCGGCGGCCACCTGACCCTCCAGCGAGGCCTTGAGGTCGTGACTTTGTTGCTGCATCCAAAAAGACATGGCGGTGAGCATGATAGTGGCGATAAAATAGGTAGTG
>JAIMAE010000360.1 GCA_023512105.1 Bacillota bacterium
CGCCCCTGAATGGGGCATCGACCGTCGCCACGAGCTGCTAACACCCTACCTCATCGACAGGGTCCTGCCGACTGCCATGGGAACCTTCGCATTTCCCGACCCTGCCTCCATCTAGAGCAAATCAAAGGCACGATCTGCAAGATGTGGTCGAAGACTGCCAACAGGCTCTTTTATGCAGGTGGTAAGCCTACCCCTGACCCTGGTTTAGAGAATCCGCCCCGGAAGAAGCAAAATGGGGCAGCAGACCCCGGGCGGTATGCGGAAGAACCCTCCCGTCCCTGCCAAGTTGCCGGCTACTCAGGGGCCCGCAAGGCAGGGACATCCCCTATAGATGATGCCGACGAGGATCGCCAAAAGGCGGTTTTCGACATTCTTCAACTCTTGGTTTGGAGGAACCCACCGTTCGTAACCTGCTTGGCGAGAGACCCGTTCCAAAAGAGCGGTGCCTGCCGTGGGTGCGGTATTCCCCTAGAACCGCAGTCGGGGCCGGCCGGATGGCGCCTGGCCTGCAGCGAGTCTTCCGTGCGGTGCACGCCATCATTTCCCGCCGATGTCCGCCAAGTCGGGCCTGGGGGTATGGTGACGACATGTTGGGCCAACGACCAGCTGGCGGCGACTTCGGCGCATCACACTACGCTTCTTACATCGAAGGCTTCAGGTCAAGCTGCCCGGCATCGGCCGGCACGGTCTTTGGGCAGTCCGTAAGGTGCAGGATTAGCAGGAAATTGGGATCGGCCTCCATTTGTGCCGCAAACACGGCATGGCGATCTGCCCGCTCCAAGCGCCGCATTACCACCCAGGCGTGCATTTCCTCCCCGACCTCAAGGAAATACAAGGTGTCCACCGCCTCAAGCCGAGCCAGCGCGTGAGCAAATCGAACCAGTGCCAAATAAGAACGGATCTCCCGGGCCATGTTGAGCCTCCTCCCCTTCGGCGACGCCCAACCTTTCCCCAGAGCGTTGGGAAGCCCTTGAAAACCCACCGGCCCCACGAAAAAGGGGCGCCCAGGGTTCCCCCCGCGCCCCAAGGCCTGGCTCCGTTGGATTTACGCCAGCCCGTGTTCGGTGAGGTACTCTTCGGCGTCCAGCGCCGCCATGCAACCGGTCCCGGCGGCCGTGACCGCCTGCTGGTAGAGCCGGTCGGCGACGTCGCCGGCCGCAAACACCCCGGGAATGTTGGTCTCGGTCGACCCCGGCCCGGCCACCACGTAGCCGTATTGGTCCAGGCGGACCTGGCCGCCCAGCCACTCCACGTTGGGAATGTGGCC
>JAIMAE010000121.1 GCA_023512105.1 Bacillota bacterium
TGGCGCATGCCGCAACTCCTTTGGACCGGCACCGACTTAGGGCTGCCGTCTGCCCCCGTCGCTTCCGGGGCCGATGTGTTTTTTTGAACCCCATGATATACCACCGGCAGAAAGCCGCGAAGAGGGTGAGGCCTCTCCCCGGAGGCCGCCAAGGCAAGATGCGCCGGCTAGGGAGAGCCGGCGGAACCGGCGCAAGGCCACCGCGGCCGCCGCTTACCCCTGCGGAGGCGAGGGGGCGGAAAGGCGGGCCAGCCGCGCGGGACGCCAGTTGCACCGCGCACCCTGGGCGGCTCGGGGCGGGCCTAGGTGCCGACACCAGATCTCCCCGAGCGGAGTGCGGAGCAGGTAATCGGTAAAGAAGCCTTGGTAGTGAAGCCTTTTTACGGTGGCGGGAAAGCCTTGCTCCTCCACCATTTCACCCCACTCCGGCCGCACCAGGAACGTGCCTTGATGGGGCAAGCCGTCCTTGTCCACCAGGGTGACCGGATAGGTGTGGCCGGCGGCATGAAAGAAGGCTTGGCCAGAACTTGGGTCCACCGTGGTGGCCCCGACAACCTTGGAATAAGGACCGGTGGTTCGGGCCACCACCTCGTCCACCGGATGCTCGTAGAGGGCCACCGGAGTCCCGATCTGCCGCAGTGTTCCCTCGATCAGGACCATCACCCGGTCGGCGACCATAAACGCCTCTTGGACGTCGTGGGTGACGTACAAGCCCCCGGCGCCGGCCTCCAGCTGGCGTTGGCGCAGCTCCCAAGCCATCTGGGCCTTGAGCGCCTCGTCGAGATTGGCGGTGGGCTCATCGAACAGGATGCAGCGGGCGCCGCTGGCCAGGGCGCGGGCCAGCCCCACCCGCTGCTGTTGGCCCCCAGACAGCTCAGCCGGCCGGCGCGAGGCGTACTCCGCCAAACCCAGCTGCTCAAGCAACCCGGCCGCCGCCTGTAACGCCTCCGGCCCCTTCAGCCCGCGCTTGCGGAAGGGGAAGGCAACGGTGTCGAGTACGTTCAGGTGTGGCCACAGCGCGTAGGACTGGAAGACCATGGCCAGATGGCGCGCATCGGGCGGTTCCACCCGTTGCGGCGTGGACACCGTCCGCCCGTACAGGGCGACCGAGCCGCTGGTAGGCGCAATGAAGCCGGCGATGACGTTTAGCAGCGTCGACTTGCCCGCCCCGGACGGGCCGAGGACCGCCAGCAACTCGCCAGATTGCACGGAAAACGTAAGATGCGAGAGAACCTCTTTCCCTCCTAGGCGCACCGTCAAATCGTCGACGGCCAAGATCTCGGAGGGGGTAGGCTCCGCCCCAGCCATCACGCGGTACCACTCCCCGTGCGCCTTCGCATGGCCGCAACCGCCGCCCACGCCAGGCCCATCGCCAAGGCGATGGCCGAACCGAGAGCCGCCGTGGTGGACACATCCCCCGCCTGCTGGGCGTTGAGGACGACCACCGCCAGGGTTTGGGTGCTGGGCGTGTACAGCAAACTCGACATGGTGAGCTCATACAAGGCCCCGACGAACACCAAGATCCCGAGCGTGCCGGCCAAGGGACTAAGCGACGGCCAGACAGCCAGGCGATAGGCGTCGATCGGTTTGGCCCCAAAAATCTGGGCGGCCTGGGCAGCCGCGGGGTCGATGACCGCCCGCAGGCCCCGCAACGGCTCCATCATGCCCCAAAACTTTACGAAGTACGCCAGGCCGATGATGGCCAAGGTCCCGTACCAATACCGGCCAAAGGCCACCAACACCCCGATCGCCACCACCGACCCGGGAAGGGCGTAGGGCACCCAGACCAACCGCTGCGCCAATCGGCCCAACGAATGGCGCAAGCCCACCTCGGTGAGGAGAAGGCCGGCTCCCACCACCGCGGCTGCTGCCGCCGCCGACAGGCCCAGGCTGTGAAGCACCGCCTCCCCGATCTCCCCATGTACCAGCCCCGCGAAATGCGCCCAGGTCCAGTTGGCCGGCACCGGCGCCAACCCGTAGGCCCGGGTCAGCGCGGTGAGGACCAGTGCACCAAACGGGAAGGCCAAGACCGCCAAGAGATAGCCTCCCAACAGGGCTCGGCTGCCCCACTCCCATCCCGGGGGAGCCGGCGGCCGCGGCACCCCCGAGGACTCCCAGCGCAACCACGACGCCGTGCCGCCCGCTCGCTCGGCCACCGTCAAAAACCCTAAGCTCATCAACGCCAACGCCCCCGCCAGGGCAACCGCCTGGGCAAAGGCCCCCGGCATGGTGGCATAGGAGAGGTCCTCGTAGATCTGGGTGGTCATCGTCGGGTATCTTCCCGGCAAACCGAGGAGCAGGGGGATGCCGAAATCCCCGGCGTCGAAGGCAAAGAGCAGACTGGCGGTGGCGGTCAGCACCGGGCGCAGCGAGGGCCAGAGGCTATGGACAAACGCATCCCAGGCCGATCCCCCGCTGACCCGGGTGGCCCGCCACAGCGCCTCGTTCTCCCGCGACAAGACGGCGGTGAAGGCCAAAAAGGCCAGCGGCGCGGTGTGGACGGCCAAGAGGAGCACCACTCCCCAGCGCCCGTAGAGAAAGTCTCCGTGCCAGTGCCACAACCGTTGGGTGAGACCAGCCCTTGCATAGGCCTGAAGCCAGGAAAAGGCCCCCACGAAGGGCGGAACCAACAAGGGGAAGGTGGAGGCCACCGTCCACACCCCGCGGCTCGGCTCGCGCAGGGCCCGAACCACCAAGGCGTTGAGGAGGCCGACGGCAAGGGCCAGCAAGGTGGCGAGCAGACTGGAGACTACGGTATGGCGGATCAGGGTCAGCATCTGCTCGCTGGCCAACTGGGCGCGGATCTCTCCCCACTGACCGGCCAGGGCCCCGAGCAACTGCACGCACGGCCATATCGCCAGGGCGGAGAGCCCCAGGGTGACGACCAGTGAGAGTGGCGGCAGGCGACGGTGCGGCATTGCGACTACTGACCGAACAGCTGATGAATGGTCTGTAAGATGGTGTTGCGCTGACCCTCGACGGTGGTCCAGTTGACCTGCGCCAAGGGCGTCCCTGGAGGGATCAGCGAAGAGGTTCCGGATACCGGGACGTAACCCAGTTTTTCGACCGCGGCCTGCCCCTGAGCGCTTAACAGCCAATCTTCAAATTGCCGCGCTGCCGGAGAGTCGTGGTGGGCCACGATCCCCACCGGCGCCGGCACCGGGATCGCGCCATCTTTCGGCCACACCAGCTCCACCGGCGCCCCTTTGGCCTCTAGGTCCCGGGCCACCACGTCGAGGCTGATGCCGACGTCGACACGGCCTGAGGCCACATCTTCCCCAATGGTGTTGGTGGAGGCCACCATGGTGGCTCCCAACTGCTTTAAGGTCCTAAAGTACTGCCAACCGTAATGCCGGGACAAATAGCCCACCAGGCCCAGGGTGGTGCCGGAGTAGGCAGGGTTTCCGATCTCCACCGCGTTCCGGTAGACCGGCCGCTCCAAGTCGGTCCAACTCTGGGGCACCGGCAAAGACATTCCCCGATGGTAGATGATCACGTTGTTGAAGGTAAACGCCCCGACCCAATCGGTGCCTTTCATCCCGGCCGGCAGCTCCGACGCCTGGGGAGGCCGGTAGGACGCCAAGAGGTGTTCTTGGCTTAACCCCGCCATCGCGGTGGGATCGGCCAACAGCACCACGTCTGCGCGCACGCCGCCGGCCCGCTGTTCCGCCGCGATCCGGCTCAGCAACAGGCCGGTGCCGCCGGTGATCATGTTGACTTTGACCTGCGGGTACGCCTTTTCAAAGGCTTGGGCCAAGAGTTGACCGTTCTGCGCCGTCAAGGCGGCGTAGACCGTGAGCGTACCCTGTGCGGACGCCGATGCCCTCGCGCCGGCGGGATGGGATGACGTCGCCGCCGAGCCGCCGCACGCCGCAAGCAATGCCCCTAACATGGCAAAGAACGGCAGGAATCGAATCCGGCCGAATGGATGCCGCATCGCGGAGCCTCCTCATTCCCTAACCGTTTCCAGGTTAACACAGATGAAAGCGCCGACGCCATTATAGCAACCGAACGATCCACTCTGATGGAAAATCTAGTTAAGTTTGGGTTAACCCCCCGAACCCAAGGGGTCCAAAAGAAGCTGTTTGGAGATCGCCTGACCAACGCCTTGTCTTCAAGACCCTTGCCCACAGGGCGACGGGATCGGCCAAACCGACTTGGTAAAGCCAGGGTGGGGATGGATGGGTAGCCCCCACATCGCCACCCGCCGAAGGGGGGCCAGGGACCGCGCTCGGCCGGAACCCCAATCAGGTTCCCTCGAAGTGCCTCTACCCCTGGCCAGGCGAAACAAAGCACCCCGCCGCACCCGGGGCCGCACGCCGACGCACGGCGCAGGCATCATGGTGGCCCAACTGCCACAGGCCGGGTAGAGCTGTCCGCGTGCGTCCTACCCAATGGCGGGACTCAGCTCTGCCCGCCACGGCATGCCCGTCTGCCGGGCCAAGCTCTCCCCGACTCGCAAATGGGTTGCCGCTTCTTCGTCAGCCCATACAGCGGCCAGATGTCGGTGGCACCACATCACCTCCGGCATCGACTGGAGCAATGTCAAATCAGCGCCTGGCGCGGTAGCAACCTTGGGATCTTCCCCAAGGCCCGGCTGGACCTTGGACCAAGTCTTTACCCCGAGACGCCTTTCGTCTTTCGGTAGATGCTGGGGAAGACGGTGGCCAATCCAAACATCCCGGGATTGAGCAGGACTTCGGTGGACCCTAGAAACAAAAGCCCTTGGTCGTCTAGGCAGTCGACCAGTCGTTGAACCACACGCAGCCGATCGGCCTCGCGAAAGTAAATGAGGACATTGCGACAGGCAATCAGGTGAAAGCGCCGGTTCGGATAGGGGTCCTTGAGCAGGTCTAGCCGACGGTATTCGATGGCAGCCGAGAAGGCCTCACGAACGCGAAGCCTCCCGTCGGGAAGCGGCTCGAACAGCTGGTGCCGAACGAACGAGGGCACTCCTTCGAGGTCGTCTTCCCGCCAGACCCCGGTGCGGGCGTGCTGCAACACGGATTCGTCGACGTCGGTGGCCAACACCTGAGACGGTAATCCCAGCTCGTAGAACAGCCAGGCCAGCGAGAGCGGCTCGGCCCCGGTTGAGGCGGCGGCGCTCCACACCTCCCAGTGCGCCCGGGGCGATTCTTGGGTCACCGCCGTCTTCAAGGCCTGCCAGTAGGCCGGATCGCGGAAGAAGCTGGTCACGTGAATGGTCAGATGATGGCGCAGCCGCTCCCCCATCGCCGCGTCCTGCCTAAGCCGCCGGGCCAGCTCGGCCAGGCTGTCGATGCCTCGGGCGCGCGCAAAACCGAACAGGCGCCGGACCAGCTGCGGACGCTTGTAGGCGGCCAGATCCATTTTCAGGACAGCAGCCAGGTCGGCGATGACTTGCTCGGTGACTTCGCCCTCCTCCGTCTCCCCCAACCTCCTGTTTGGCTGCTGCTTCACCCGTGGTTCAGGCTCGGCCCATAGGCGATGCGCATCGTTTTGTTCAGCGGGTCAAACGTCACCCGGCGAGCGCGAAACCCGCCCAAGTCGGCCTCGGCAACCTCGATCCCTCGGGTGGCCAAGGCCTCCAACACCGATTGGGCTAACTTGGGTCCGACCGGCTCGGACAGGTTGGCAAACAGCGTCGCCGCCCCGGCCAGCCAAGCCTTTAGCTGGAGCCCGTGGCCCAGGCGCGCCAGCCAATCCAAGGCTTCCTGGACGGCGGTCTCGGCATAGTGGGACCCGGGTCCCTTCCCCGGGTAGACGATGTGCAGAGCCACGGCCAGACGACTGGGAAGCTCCTCCATCACCGCCACCGCGATGCACGAACCCAGTCCGGTCACCCCGGCCCTTTGGCCTTGCAGGACGGCCAGCTCCCCCAGGCCCAACCAACGGGTGGCACGTTCCTCGCTCATTGGCGACGTCCCCCTGCAGGAACCCCCCAGGCCGCGTGCAGCCAGCGCCGAATCGTCGGCAGGGGCCAGACCGCGTCGGCCGCCCCGCACTCCACCACCGCCCGCGGCATCCCCCACACCACCGCCGTGGAAGGGTCCTCCGCGATGACGATGGCGCCCCGGCGATGCGCTTGCAGGGCTCCCTCGGCCCCGTCTTCGCCCATTCCGGTCAACACCAACACCCCGAGATGGCCCCCGAAGGCCCCCACCGCGTCCTCCAGGGTGACGTCGGCGGCCGGGATGACGCCGTGGCGCCTGGGCCCCTCTTCCGCCCACACGGTGGAGGCAGTCAGTCGCAGATGGCGCCCACCGGGGGCCAGCCAAGCCGGGGCCTCGGCCAATCCGCAGGGCCGACCATCTGCCGTCACCTCGCGCACCTCAAAGCCGGCTTCCCGGCTCAAGCGCTGGCTGAAGGCCTGGGTGAAGCCGGGAGGCATGTGTTGCACCACCACCACCGGCACCGGCGGCCTGGGCGCTCCGCGGAACAGCTCGGTCAGGGCCCGGGGGCCCCCGGTGGAGGCCACCAAGCACCAGCAACGCACCCGACTCGGGTCAAGAACCTCGGAGCGCCCTGGCGGGCCGGCGGTATCTTCCCTCGCCGGATGCACGTTGACCAAGGCCTCCCACTTCTCCACCAACCTCGCCACCGCCTCGTCCAGTTCGCCCGGTGACGAGGGCTTCAACACAAAGTCATCGGCCCCAGCCGCCAACGCTTCTAGGGTGACTTCGGCGCCGGAGCGGGTGTAGCTGGACAACATGATCAGTGGGCCGCGGTAGCCCTCCTGGCGCAGGCGCCGCACCGCCTCGACCCCGCCCAGGCGCGGCATCTCCACATCCATGGTGATGAGGTCGGGCACCTCGTCTTGCCATTGGCCCAAGGCCTCCATTCCGTCCCTGGCCCACTTGACTTGCCACCCGTGCCGCCGAAAGCGCTGTTGAAGCAAGACCCGAGCCAATACCGAATCATCCACCAACAGCACGCTCGGCATCGACCACCACCCTCTTCGGGTCTTGCGCCGACTCAATACTTACCGTCGCTCCGTCGTTCCTCGCATTCACCCGGAAGCGCTCGGTCAGCGCCTGCAGTTCCCGCGCCACTTGGACCAGTCCCTCCGAGGCCCGCGCGATCTCCTGGGTGGAGGCGCTCATCTCTTCCGCCGCCGCCGAGACCTCTTCGGTGGTGGCGGCCGTCTGTTGTGCGGTCGCCGCCACTTGGCTGATGGCCTCTCCCACCTGGTCCGAAGATCCCGTCATCTGCTCGCTGGCGGTGGCGTTGCCTTGGCTGATGGCATGGATCGCCTCGGCAGCCTCCACCGCGGTGCGACTGGCCGCTTGAATCGCTTCGGTGGCTTGGTTGATGTCCTCGACGCGCCGGTGGGTCTCTCCCATCGCCTCCACGATCGCCGCCAAGGCCTCGCCCGCCTCGTGGGCCAACCGACTGCCGGCCCGCACCTCTTCGGTGCCCGCCTGCATGCTGGCCACCACCTCCCCGGTGCCGCGCTGAATCGTGGTCACCAAGTCGGCGATGGTCTTGGCCGCCTCGCTGGCTTGCTGCGCCAGCGAGCGCACGGCGTCGGCCACCACCGCAAACCCTTTACCCTGCTCGCCGGCCCGGGCGGCCTCGATCGCGGCGTTGAGGGCCAGCAGGTTGGTCTGCTCGGCGATCCCGCTGATGAGGCCGGTGATCTCCCCCACCCGCTG
Organism: Bacillota bacterium; assembly: GCA_023512105.1. GTDB lineage: Bacteria > Bacillota > Sulfobacillia > Sulfobacillales > Sulfobacillaceae > JAIMAE01. The sequence continues at coordinate 7,635 of JAIMAE010000121.1, forward strand.
CGAGTGCTCGCCCAACTCTCGCACTTTGGCCGCCGCTGCCTCCACCGAGGCGCGGATGCGGTCCATGCCGTCGACCGTGCGTTCCACCGCGGCATGCCCGCCGTGGGCCAGCTCCAGGGTCCGATTGGCGGCGGAGTACACGTCGCGGGCATGCTCTCCGACTTGGCCCACCGCTTGGGCCATCTCCTGCAGCACCTGCTGCATATTCCCCAAGGCCCGCAGTTGCGACTGCGATCCTTCAGCGACTTGGCGAATCGCCGCCTTCAGCTCGTCCATGGAGTGAGCCATCGTCCCGGCCCCGCGAGCCTGGTCGTCTGCTCCGGCCGCCATCTCCGTCACCGCTTGCGCGACCTGCTGCACCGCCTCCGCCGTCTGTTCGGCGCTGGCGGTCAGCTCCTCGCTGGCCACCGCAACCCGGCGGCTGGTCTCGCGAATTTGCCCAATCATCTCCCGGAGGGCCAAACGCATGGCGTTAAACGAGCGGGTCAGTTCCGCCACCTCATCGCGCCCCTGGGCCGCCACCTCCTGGCCGGTCAAATCCCCCTCGGCCATCCGGCTGGCCAACTCCGTCACCTTGGCCAAGGGGCGGGCGATGGCCCGGGTGATCCCCAAGGCCACCACCACCGCCAAGATGACCGCGGCCACCAACAACAGTTCTTGCACCAGCCGGGAAAAGCGGGTCTGGGCTTGGTCGCGACTTAAGATCTGTTGATTGGCGTTGGCTTCAAAGGCCAAGAAGTGCTGCAAGTC
>JAIMAE010000122.1 GCA_023512105.1 Bacillota bacterium
GTGGTGCGCCGTTGGATGCTGTGGTCTTGGATGATGCTCTCCGCCGCCTTGGTGTTGGGGGGCATGTGGGCTTACCTTGAACTGGGCTGGGGCGGTTATTGGGAATGGGATCCAGTGGAGAACGCCGCACTCTTACCTTGGTTGACGGCGACGGCGTTTTTGCATTCGCTGCAACTGGAAGAGCGGCGCGGGATGTTCCGGTGGTGGACAGCGGGCTTAGGTATCGCCACTTTTCTCCTGACGCTGGTCGGCACCTACATCACCCGCAGCGGCGTGCTCAAAAACTCGGTTCATTCCTTTACCGGGACCGGGGTCGGACCGTATTTTGTAGCCTTGTTTTGGGCGGGGTTGGCGTTTAGCGCCGGGGTGTTTTGGTTGCGCCGGGAGCAGTTGCGCGATCGCATGCAACTAGGGGACTCCCTGTCCAAAGAGACGATTTATCTCCTCTTGAACGTGTTTTTAACCGCGATTACTGTGGTCGTCCTCTTTGGTACCTTTTACCCGGTGATCTCCAAGGCGTTTTTGGGCCAGACGGTGGTCTTGTCGGTCTCGTTCTTCAATCGCATGACCGGGCCGATGTTCTTGGTGCTGGTTTTGTTGTTGGGCATGGCCCCCGCGGTCACCTGGTACAACGCGCGGCTTCGCGACATCGTCCGGCGGCAGCGGATTGCCTGGGCGGTGGCCTTGGCGATGGGAGTCTGGGCCTATTTCCACGGCTATCGGACTGGCCTGGCCGTGGGAGGAGTGGTGGTGACCACCTTCGCCTTCACCGCCATGCTGGTTGAGTATGGCAAGGCGGTGCGCAATCAGCGCCGGGCGGGGCCGGTTTCCTGGCCGCGAGCGTTTTGGATGGCGATGACCCACAATCGGAGGCGGTACGGCGGCTACCTGGCGCACATCGCCTTCCTGATCATCGTGCTAGGGGTGATCGGTTCGCACACCAACAACATCACCGTCACCCGTACCGTGCAGCCGGGGCAGGTGATCCAGGTTGCGCAGTATCGCATTCAGTTCGATGGCCTGGGCATTGTCAACCATCCGGGATATCAGACCACCGTGGCCAACTTGACCGTCTCTGACGGCAATCGCACCATCACCATGCAACCGGGCGACTCCTTCTTCCCGGGAACCGCCCAACCGGTGGCTGAGGTCAGTATCTGGGGCAGCCTGGCTCAAGATCTCTACGTGGTCTTGGAAGGATGGGATCCAGGGGGTGAGGTGGCCACCCTGCAGGTCTTTGTGAATCCGATGGTGGCCTGGATTTGGATCGGGATGTACGTATTGGTGGCCGGGAGCCTCTGGGCGATGAGCGGGAGCGCTCGCAGCTCCGAGCGGGCGGCGCAGGCCCGAGAGGTTGAGTGGGTGCGCGGGGAATGGCGGCGCGCGCCGGTTGCCGCGGTGGAACGGGGGGACCAGGTGTGATTACGGCATCGGCCGCAGCACTGGCCTTGGCGGTGTTGGCGTTGGTGTTACTGCCACTGCGCGCCCAGGGGGATGACACCCAGTCCGCGCCTGCCACCTTGGCTCCCGCGACGATGGAGGCGATCGAGCGGACCTTGGAGCTGTGGTACTGTCCGCATTGCGGCGAGAAGCTGGCCCGACCGAACCAGAGGCCTTGCCCGCATTGTGGTGGACCGGAGGAGGGGCCAGGCCAATGACCATCAAGCGGTGGGGGGTGAGTTTGGCTGCCGCCATTCTGGCGGTGTTCTTCGTCGCATCCCCGGCTGCGGCCAGCACGCCTACCAGCAAGGTCGGGATGGAGATGTTGGTGCTGTTGCCCGAGAAGGGCCAGCTGGCGGTCTATCAGCAAGTGGCGATGAAACCGCCGCTGCCCAATCCGGTGATCGGGATTTTGCGAGGGGCCAGCCAAGTCTCGGTGGTTGGGGCCCAGGCCAGTTTGCTGTCGGGGGATGCGGTGCGCGTCAATGGGAGTCCCAGTAGCTTTGCCATTCGTTACTTCGTACCCTGGAACCAGCGTTCGGCGACCTTGACCCTTCCCCTCTACCTGGCCAGCAACGCCTTGGTGCTGTTAATTCCTAGCCAACTGTCGGTTCCCCAGGTGCTAAATCCGGCCCTGGCGTCGATGGGGAGTGGCAAGATCCCCGGTATTGCCAACAGCCCGGTGTTCCAAGAATACGCCACCGCCAACCTACCCCAGGGGGAGGGGTTTACGATTGTGGTGGAGCGAGCCGGACTGACCGCCACCGGCCAGTCCCCGGTCCTTCCCGCCCCCACCAGCCCGTGGGTGTCGCGCGGGTTCGAAGCGGCGATCCTGGCCGCCGTGGCAGGGGGCTTGCTGTTGGCGGTCAATTGGAAGCCGGCTTGGCGGTGGTCTTACGGCTTATCGATGCGCGAGCGCCTGTTGCGGGAATTGGCGACGTTAGACGCCTCCTATCGCCGCCAGGAGATGGCCGAAGAGGACTGGCACCGCAATCGGGCCGAAATCTTACAAGCGTTGAGCAGGGTCTGGTACGAGGCGCATGGATAAGGCGGAACCCGTCCTCCGGGTCAAGCACCTTGAAAAGTGGATTGGGGAGCGGCGGGTTTTGGCCAACGTCTCCCTTGAGGTCGGCCCGGGCGGAGGTCTGGCCATCTTAGGTCCCAACGGGGCTGGCAAGAGCACCCTGCTGAAGGTGGTGGCGGGATTATGGTCTCCCAGCGCCGGGGAGGTGTGGCGATTTGGGGCGCCCATGGAGGATGAAGGGCGCCCGGATCCCCGGGTCAACCTGGTTGGCCATCACAGCTTTCTCTACCCGGCGTTAAGTGGGTTGGAGAACCTGGAGATTTATGGTCGATTGTACCAAATCCCCCGACCGCGCGAGCGGGCCCTGGCCGCGTTGGAGCGCTTTGGCCTGGGTTGGTCTTCGCGCGATCCGGTGCGCACCTATTCCCGGGGGATGAAGCAGCGCTTGACCTTGGCTCGGGCATGGATGTGCCAACCCCAGCTCTTGCTGTTGGACGAGCCCTACGTCGGGTTGGACCTCCCCGGGCAACGCCTGTTGGACGATTGGCTGGAGGAACACCGCCGCAGCGGCGGGGCCCGGCTGGTGATCACTCACTACCCGGAGGAGGCGCTTAGGGTCTCCGACGCCGTCGCCATCCTGATTCGAGGGCGCTTGGTGTGGTGGGCTGCCACCTCTGGCATGTCGGCGGATGCCTTGACGCGCGAGTACAGCGGCTGGTTGGCCAAGGGAGGCATGGCGGTATCCGTAAGTTTTGGGTGATTGTCTACAAAGATTTCCTGCTGGAATTCAAGATGAAAGACAGTTGGGTGACCATGATGGCCTTCGTGGTGATGGTCATCTTTCTCTTTGCCTTCGCCCTTGGCGCCGATTGGCGCCGCCTGGACGCGATCTTCCCCGGGATAATATGGATGGCCTACTTGTTTGCGGGCATACTGGGCGTGGGAAGGACGTACGGGCACGAGTTGCCGGAAGAGGCGTTGACCGGGCTGATGTTGGCGCCTGGAGAGCGGACGTGGATCATCGCGGCCAAGATGTTTGTGGCGTTTTGTTTCATGTTCGGGATGGAGCTGGTGGCCTCTCCCCTGTTCTTTATCCTCTTAAACCAGTCCTGGAGCGGCCAGTGGGTTCCTTATCTGGTCACCTTGGCCCTGGGGGCGTGGGGGTTCGTGGGGGTGGGGACCCTGCTCAGTGCCTTGTCAGCCAACGTGAGAGGGGGAGAGGCCCTGTTACCTGTGCTGATGGCGCCTCTGGCGGTTCCGGTGATCATCACCGCCGTGGAGGCGACCAAGGCGATCTTGGCCTCGCCCCATCAAAATCCTTGGGGCTGGCTGGAAGGCTTGTTGGCCTACGACGTGATCTTCTCGGCCCTGCCTTTGTTGCTCTACGAATACCTGTGGGAGGTGTAGAGAGTGCGCGCGCGCGACTGGTGGATTTGGCCCTTTTTGCCGCTGATGTGGCTGGCCTTGTACCTAGATTTTCTATGGAGTCCTGACGATGTCCAATTAGGTCCGAGCCAGCGGATCTTTTATTTTCACATGGGTGCGGCGACGGTGGTCCTGGTGGCTTACACCATTACCTTGGTGGCCAGCATCGGGTACCTGATCTCCCGGCGGTTGGCCTGGGATCGGTGGGCGGCCAGCTCCGCCGAGATTGGGACCGTGTTCACGGCCATGGTGCTGATCAGCGGGATCTTGTGGGGACGGGCGGCTTGGGGGGTTTGGTGGACTTGGGATCCGCGGCTGACCACCACGGTCATCCTCTGGGTGGTGTTCGCCGGGTATTTGTTGCTACGGGAATGGTCGGACAACCCGCAGCGGCGGGCCTTGTATTCGGCGGTCCTGGCGATTTTAGCCTACGTTGACGTTCCCGTCGACTACATGGCGGTGCGTTGGTGGAACTCCATCCATCCGGTGGTGATCACCAACCAAGGGGTGAACATGGCGCCCCAGATGGTGGTGGCGATGGTGGTGTCGATGGTGGCCATGCTGTATCTGTTCGGAATCTGGATGGCCATTCGCCTGCGTTTGATGCGGGCCGAGGCCGGGGTGAACGAGCTAAAAAATCAATGGCGGACCCAGCTAGAAGGGTAGGGATGAGGATGTCCCCGGTAGAGCGGATGTATCTTTGGTTTCTGTTTTTGGCCTACGCGGCCTTGATGGTGGTCTTTTTCGGGTTTATGGTCCGGATGCTGCGCAAGGGGCGGGAACTGGAAGAGGATCTCAGGCGCCTGCGCGAGGAGATCAGCCAGCAGCATGTGGGCGAGAAGGTTTCCTCGGCGGTAAGCCCCTCGGTGCCGGGGCGGGAGCTCAGCCGCTCCTAGGGGAGCCGGGATGGCGGTGGCAACCGGGTTTTGGGTGGCGGCGCTGACGGCGACCGCGCTTGGAGCAATCATGCTCGCCCGCCAGTTAAAACGTCCCACCCCTAGCCGCGCTTGGTGGATCGGGGCGATGGGCGGATACGGCATCGCCTTCGCGACCGAGGCGCTCACCGTGAACCACGGATGGTCCAGCGCCTGGGTCTACCGGCTGTATTTGGAGGCCTCGGCGGGATTGGTGGGCGCGATGGCGGTCGGCACCGGCTACTTGCTCTGGGCGCATGCCCTCGCCCGGCGGCACGCCCAGGTCATGGCGGGCTTGATGGCCGCGCTGGCGGGGGCCCTGGCAACCCATCCGGTCGCTCTCCATTATGCCTGGGCATCGCTGGATGCCGGACGACAAGGCTTGGCGGGGATGCCGCGGCTGTTGTATGCCCTGATTACCGCCTGGGGCGGAATGGTGGTGGTCGCAGGCGCGCTGTGGAGCGCCTGGCGGCAGCGGCGGTGGGCGCTGCTCCCGATTGCGGCGGGGGCTTTGACTTCCGCAGCGGCGGGGGTCCTGGCCACCTCGCAACCGGGGGAATCGTGGTTTGCTTGGGCCAACCTGCTTGGCCTGGTCTTGATCGCCTTGGGCTACGAGTGGGCTTCTTTCCAATCGCGCGCGGCCGCCCCATCGCTAAACGGTTGAGCGAACCGGCCGGGTGCCTTCCGACGCCTCACCGAATAGATGGATAATGTACCCTTTTTCAGGGCTTGAGGGTTCTTCCATCGACGCGGTTCGAGAGGCAGGGGAGGTACCATGGCGAGTTTGAGCGAAGAGGAACAGCAGGCGCGTGAGACCATACGATATTTGGTAGCGGCATCCAGGTCGGTCCCTGGAGGGGCCTTAGCATCTGCGCGGGAAGATTGGCGCGCGCAGTTGGCCTGGTGGGGAAGCCAGGGCTATCATGGAGTGACGCTGCCACCCGAGTGGGGGGGCCAAGGGAAAAGCTTTTTGGTCCAAACCATGGTGGTAGAGGCGCTGGCCGAGGCCGATGCCAACTTGGCCCTGCTGTACGAAGTGCACAACACCTTGCACTTGGAGGCGGTTTGGCGGTATGGGGATGAGGCGCAGCGGCGCCGATGGTTGCCCGATCTGTTGGCCGGACGCCGACTGGGGGGGTTTGCGGTGACCGAGGAGGAGGCCGGTTCCGATGCCGAGTCGCTGGCCACGGTGGCGGTCCCCGAAGGCGGCGGCTATCGCCTCTCTGGCGTCAAGCGGATGATCACCGGTGCCGGATGGTACGACCAGTACGTGGTTTTCGCGCGGGTGCCAGAGGCCGGGATCACGGCATTTGTGGTCGAAGCCGACACGCCGGGAGTCGGCTTTGGAAGCCCCGAGCCGATGCTAGGCCTCGACAGCACCCCGGTGGCGGACATCACCTTCGAGGGGGCCTGGATCCCCGAGGATCATCGCCTCGGCGAATTGGGTCAGGGGTACGCCATCGCGCTCGACCTCTTGGACGGGGGAAGGGTGGGCATCGCCGCCCAGGCGGTGGGCATCTTGGCGGCGTGCTTGGGTCGCAGCCTGGCATTTGCCCAACAGCGAAGGCAGTTCGGCCGTCCCATCGCCCGTTACCAGGGGATCCAGTGGATGTTGGCCGAGATGGCGACCGACTTTGCCGCGGCCCGCTTGCTGACCTACGAAGCGGCGCGCCGACGACCGGAAGGAGAGCGTCAGCGGCCGCTCTACGCGATGGCCAAGTGGTTTGCTTCGCGCAAGGCGGTTCAACACGCGCTCAACGCGATCCAAATTCACGGAGGTCGGGGATATTTGCGCAAAACCGGCGTGGAGCATCTGCTGCGGGATAGCAAGGTGACCGAGCTCTACGAGGGGACGTCGGAAATTCTGCGCCTGGTCATTGCATCGCGGCTCCTAAACGGCTATAACTGGGACAGTATTTGACCGTTTACAACTCCCCTGAGCGGGGAATAAGGGAGGCCGTGTCGTGGAAGGCAAAATTCCTGTCGTTTTGGCAGGCGCCACCGGGAAGACCGGAATGGCGGTGGGACGGGAGCTCCTCGCCGCCGCTGACCTCGAGCTGGTGGGGGCCATCGCCCTTCGCCACCGAGGGGAGCATTTAGGCGCGCTGTGGAACGACCCCCGCACCGACCTGACGGTGGTGGCCTCTATCGACGAGATCCCCCACGACTACGCGGTCTTGGTCGACTTCACCGAGCCGGAATCCAGCTTTGAACGCCTGCGGGCCGCGGTGAGACGCCGGTGGGACATCGTGGTCGGTACCACCGGCTTTACCTTGGCCCAGCGCCAAGAATTGGCCCAGTTGGTGGGCGAGTGCCAAGTCGGGGCGGCCCTGATCGCCAACTTTTCCATCGGCGCCTGGGTGTTGGAGAAAATGGCGTTGGAGATGAGCCGCTACTTCGACCGCGCCGAGGTGATCGAAGAGCATCATGCCACCAAAAAAGACCGCCCGTCGGGCACCGCGCTGCGCATGGCCAACCTCTTGGCCTACTCGTGGCGGCGCAACCCGGAGGACATTCCCATTCACTCGATTCGTCTGCCGGGGTTGGTGGCCCATCAGACGGTCATCTTCGGCGCAAGTGGACAAGTTGTCTCGCTTCGCCACGACGTGCACGACCGCTCCGCCTACGCGATGGGCGTGTTGCAAGCCGTCCGCAAGATCCACGAACTGCGCGGTCGAATGGTGGACAATTTGGGCGACGTCTTGGAGTCGTAATCCCCGCCGGGTCATCCGGCACCATCGCGCTGGCTGTGGTATCATGGTATCAAGGTGAATAAAGCGATAGGATTGACCGGGAATTGGGGGAGAACATGTTTAAGCTTTCTTCCGGCTTTAAATCGGGGCTGAGGGTCCTGACTCTGTTGGCCGAATCGGAGCCGGGTCAGCCAGTTCCAATCAGCGAGATGGCGCCTCGACTCAATCTGTCGGACAAATATCTGGAACAGTTGTTGATGATCCTGCGACGAGCGGGGTTGGTGCGGTCAGTCCGCGGCTCCAACGGCGGGTTCCTCTTGGCGCAAAACCCGGCCAAGATTACCCTGCGCCAGATCTTGGAGGCCTTGCAGGGGCCGATTGACCTCTGTGAGTGCACCCGCGAGGATTGCGACGAATGCGTGCGCCCGGAGATCTGGCGGGCCATCGAGACGAGCTTTTCCGGCACGTTGGCCACCTTGACGCTACAGCATCTGATCTCCCGGGACGCCTTTCAAATTACGCCCCATTCGATCGTGCTGCCGGATTCGCCGCTGTGGCAGGAGGGAGGCGGAATTTAAAACCCCGGGATACCAAGCCCCTGGGCTTTCTCGTCTGGTCTCTCGACCGCCCTCTACGAGGTTCCTTCCGCCTCTCTGTTCGGTACTCCGGAAGAACCGTGACGACCCTGGGCACTGCGCTCAGGAGGGGTCGATAATGCCGGCCTCCTTGGACCGCACGGGCCTGGGCCGGCTGCAACCGGAATGCATCGGGGGATGATCGACCGGCGCGAAATCCTGCCAACGCCTACCGTTGCCGAGAACATAGCAATTTATTCCCGGTATCCGTCCGTTACCAGACGGAGGTGCTGGTCTTCCGGAGGGTC
>JAIMAE010000361.1 GCA_023512105.1 Bacillota bacterium
ATGCAGCAGCTGTTCGCCAAGCAAGTCCCGGTGGTCTTGGGCCCGACGCTGGGGCAGACCGCGGCGCCCGACTCGCAGATCTTCCTCAAGGGGCCGACCGTGGACTACACCTTGACCCCGGCCTTCCCGCCGCCGCCATTCGGTAGCTACGCCTTCTCGGCAGCGCTGAGCTTCCCCTCGGCTGCCAAGGCCACCCTGAACTACGTGGAGAGCAAAGGCTGGACCAAGATCGCCTTCCTGAACTCCACCGACACCACCGGCAAGAGCGCCGACGCCGCCTTCCAGGCCGCGTTGAAGATGCCGGAGTACAAGAACCTGGACGTCGTGACCTGGCAGCACTTCGACGTCAACGCGGTCTCGGTCTCGGCTCAGATGTCGGTGATCCAGGCGGCCAAGCCTCAGGTTTTGATTTCCTTCGCCACCGGCACCCCGCTGGGGACGGTCGTCCAAGGCGCCATCAACGCCAACCTGCAGCAGCCGATCATCACCGACGACGGGAACATGACCTACGCCGAGTTTAACAACCTCCGGGCCATGCCCCCGGGTGGGCTCTTCATCTCCTCGGGAGCGTGGGATGCGGCCAGCGTCCTGCCGCCGGGTCCAGAGAAGACCGCCGTCGAGAACTTCCTCAACCTGATGAAGGCCAACGGGATCAAGCCGGACGTGGGCGACGTGCTCCCCTGGGACCCGATCGCGATCGTGGTCGACGCGATCAAGAAGTACGGCGTCAACGCCACCGGCCAGCAGATCCACAGCTACATCGAAAGCCTGACCAACTACCCGGGCGTGATGGGAGTCTACGACTTCACCCAGAACACCATCGAGTCGCGGCAGCGAGGGCTTTCCACCTCCAGCGACTTCATCTACCAGTGGGATCCGGCCCAAAAGGTCTGGGTCCCGGTCAGCCAAGCCGGCGGCAAAGCCTTGCCAAGCAAGTAAAGGAAGGGGGGCGGCCGGACCATCCGGCCGCCTTTTTCCATCGGACGATCAAAACCCTCGAATCGACAGCGCCCCCCAGGCCACCGCGGCCCAACCCACCAAAAAGGCCAGGCCCCCGATGGGGGTAATCGCCCCCAGGCGCCGCCGTCCGGAGAGGGCCAAGGCGTAGAGGCTACCCGAGAAGATGACGATTCCGACCACAAACAGCCAACCCGCGACTTTCCATGCGGTGGCGGGGTGGAGCGTGCCCAACACCCCGACCAGCACCATGCCCAGGCTGTGCATCCCCTGGTACTGCACGCCGGTGCGAAAACGCTCCAAATCC
>JAIMAE010000362.1 GCA_023512105.1 Bacillota bacterium
GGCCGAGCGGGTGGCGCACGGCACCACCATCTCCACCAATGCCCTGATTCAGCGCAAGGGGGCCAAGGTGGGGCTGATCACCACCCGGGGGTTTGAGGACACCCTGGCCATTGGACGGGGACCGGTGGCCCGCACGGGGGGCCTGCCCCCGGCCTTGGCGATGGACTTTGCCCACACCATGGCGCCGCCGCCCCTGGTGCCCCGGGAGCGGATCCGGGGGATTCGCGAGCGGGTGGCGGCCGATGGGGCGGTGCTGCGTGCTCCCGATCCCGAAGAGGTCGAACAGGCGGTGCAAGAGCTGTTGGCCCAGGGCGTCGAAAGCTTGGCGGTGGTCCTGCTCTGGTCCTTTCTGCACCCGGCCCACGAAAAACTGGTGGCCGCAATCGCCCGGGAGCTGGCACCGGCCATGCCGGTCAGCTTGTCCTCGGAGGTGGCGCCGCAACTGGGAGAGTTCGAGCGCACGGTGACCACGGTGGTCAACGCCTATGTGGCGCCGACGACCGCCCGCTACCTCCAGCGGTTAAGCCGCGACTTGGCCGAATCGGGCTTCTCCTTCCAGCTTGAGGTGATGACCTCCGGCGGGGGGGTGATTGGGCCGGTCGAGGCGATCCGCCATCCGGTGCGGCTGATCAACTCCGGTCCGGTCGGGGGGATCGTGGCCGGCAAGCACCTGGGCGAGCAGCTGGGCTGTCGGCGGCTGATCACCGCCGACATGGGAGGCACCAGCTTTGACGTAGGGGTCGTCGTCGACGGCCAGTGGCAAACCGACGCCGAGCCGTTTTTGGGACACGGGTTGCCCAGCGTGATCGAGGCGATCCGGATCGCCACCATCGGGGCCGGCGGGGGAAGCATCGCCTGGACCGACGGCCACCGGCTGTACGTGGGTCCGGAAAGCGCGGGCTCGGTGCCTGGCCCAGCGGCCTACGGACGAGGAGGGATGCGGCCCACCGTCACCGATGCCTTGGTCAGCTTGGGGTTTATCCATCCGGAGCGGTTCTTCGGCGGCCGGTTTCCTCTGCAGGCCCAACAGGCCTACGAGGCGATCCGCACCCAGATCGCCGAGCCGCTCCACCTGTCGGTGGAGGATGCGGCCAGCGGGATCTACGAGGTGGTGACCGCCACCATGGCCGACCTGATTCGCAAGGAGACCATCGAACACGGATTTGATCCCCGCGAGTTTGTGTTGGTGGCCTTCGGCGGGGCGGCGGGGTGCCACGCGGCCAAGATCGCCGATTACCTGGGCATTCCCCGGGT
>JAIMAE010000123.1 GCA_023512105.1 Bacillota bacterium
ACACCGGCAAGGCCGACTTTTTCGAAGCCGCGGTGGTCAACTATCAAGACGACCTCGACTTCTCGGACCTCTAGCGGTCAAGCTGGGGCGGCTGAAGCGCCGGTTCTCCGGCTTGGCAGTCCAAGCCAAGGGCTGGATGGAGAATCGGAAGCGGGGAAGAAGCCCCTCCCCACAGCCGCTGGACGGCACAGACGATGCGGCGAGGACCAAAAGGACCAGGCGGCCTTCTCGCGATCTAGCGCTTCGAAGGCCGCCTCTGACGCTCGGTGGAGATCTCCTTCCCATGACACGGTAGGGCTCCACCGGCCCGAAATCCACGTGGCTAACGTGGCCGCAACGAGAACAAGCCCCCGACCTCCTCGTGGCCCGAGCCACGCTCCTTGGGAGTCGCCGGCCCCCACGAAAACATCCGTTGGAGGGATGGGTTTTGCAAGGTCCCCTCCCCGAAAGGCAGAGCCTCGAGCGACTCGGGAGGGCTAAACCCGATAGAGAATGGCTACCCTCCGCAATGTTGCGACCAGTGCGGGGTCATGTCTCCGCTTTCCGAGGGTGGAGCTCCCGGAAGCGCCGGTGCCGGAGGCTTTTACCTAAAAGCCCGAGGTACACGGCAGCCCATAACCCTGGAATCCAGTTGCTGTAATTGTTCTCCAAGTGAGATACGAGCCAGAGAACCACCGACAGCATGCCCGGTTCCACCGCAATCTGGGCCATCCAAGCCAGAAAGAGCAGACTCATGGTCGCGGCCTGCCAAGGACGTACCGCGGAGGCGGCAAACAGCGCGTATGCGGCAAGTAAACCCTCTGCGAGCGCCACGAACGGTGGGAGAATCTGTGAGTCCAATTGTGCCGCAAACCCCGTGTAAAAAGCGGATGGGGGATGAGCCCAAAGCCATTCCAGGCGTCCCAAGCAGTACATTCCCGCCCAGGCCCCCACCAAGGAGATTAGCAAAAGCCCCCACCACGACCTCATCCCCAAACCTCTCCCATCTCCAGACCCAGCTCCCGCTTATCCGGGGCCCTGGGGCCATCCCCCGCCATCTTTCCCCATTGCCATCGTAATCGACTGGCGGTTGTGAGGTAAGGGCAAACCGCGGTCTCAAGCCTTTCGTCGCACCGCCATCCGCCGACCACCTGCCTGGGCCGAGTCCACCCGCCGCCTTGGGCCTTCAGGCGCCTCGAGCCGTTGCCCCTGACATCGAGTCCCGGCGAGGTCACGTTCCGGCCAGAGAGTGCCTCCCGAGAGCCAGGTTGCTTGGCGCAAAGTGGGCGATCCCCGGTACCAGCTTTGAGTCGCCGTGGGGATCGAATGGGCGCCACCGGTGGGCTTCTCGCGGTGTACTCCGCTGCACCTGTTGATAACCGTGGAAATTCCAAAATCGCGATGCCCCAGGCAACGGAAACCAGCAGGCACCTGCTTGTGCGCCCACGGGAGCCTTCCCGTGACGCCCGTGGCCCGCAGGTACTGTCGGCCTCCCACCACCCCGTGTTATGCTCAGAGCAAGGGTATCCCGCCGCCTAGGCCGCTGCGGGAACGTCTTCACCCGACGCGCATTCCAAGCTGCCCCAAGGAGGGAACGCCATGGCCATCGCCGCCTTGTATCTCACCACCCGAAATTGGGACCGCGCCAAAGAGTTTTTCTTGGCCTTGGGCTTCACCCTAGAACTTGAGACCGACCACCGCGCCGGCCAATTCCGGAGCCCCGAAGGCCCGTACCTGTTTGTCGCCGAAGTACCTGGCGACGCTCCGCCGGAAATACATCCGGTCTACGAGCTGCCGGAGGAGGGACTTTTACCGGAAAACCCCACGGTCGAGGTCGTCTCGCCGTTCCAGACCACCCACTGGGGCGCCCGGGAGGCGCTGGTTCGCGACCCCGATGGACGCCTCTGGCGCATTCAGGCTCCGCCCCGCTAAGTCGAGGGCAGGTGCAGAAACTGAGAGAGCTATCCGGCGACGGCGCCATCAGGCACGGATTGGCAAGACAGGAGGGCAGGGCCATGCGGTCTTGGCGGCTGATGGGGCGGCTGAGCAGTGCCGCTTTGCTCGCTGGGTCTTTCGCGGGATGTGGGGGAGTATCCGCCCCGACCGTCCAGGCCCCATCCCAGGCGATGTCCCGTTCTGTCGCCCGGTCCCCTCAACCGTCGTCCCAAGCCGCGCCGGCCTGCTATCCCGACTGGGAGTACCGCGACCTGACCCAGGTGCTGCGAACCCCGGCGCCATCCCCATCGGTAACCATCACCGCTGACTTAGGTAACGGCCCGCGTTTGACAACGGCGAGTTTGCCTATTTGGTTCGGCCAATCCTCTGCGCCATCCCGTCCAGCGGCGGGGCTTTTGCAGGGATGGCAACTGGGAGCCTCCCACGCCACTCGCGGCAGTGCCGAGGTCCAGCTGGTGATGACCGCGGGCGACGGGCCGGTGAGCTTTGGCCAGCCTGAACTCGAACTGGTCTACGCCGCCCCTCGCCCCACCCCCGCCCAGGCAGGGCTGCTGCGACAAACGGCAATCCCGACCGCGGGACCGCTGACTTGGCTGGTCCCGATTCCTGGGGGCACCCCCCAGACCTCGGTGACCTCCGCGGTGGCCGCACTCGTAAAGCAGGTCGCCGAGGCCGGCCCTGCAGGAGTGCCGATGGCCGTGGCCGAACTAAGCTCGGCCCCGGGGGCGCCTGGCTGGCAGACCTACGCCGGCCCATTTAATCCGGCGTCGCTTTTGAACCCTGGCAGCCCGTGCACGGCGGGAACGGGGTGGGTCTTGGCGATGAAGGACCGGCTCATCGTTCCGCGCCGAGCCGCCTTTGCGTCGATAGCCAACGGGATTCGCTTCGGATTTGCGCCGCACGCCGTGGTGCTAGAGAGCAACCACGCCGGGTATGCGACGGTAGAGTGGTTTGAGCTGCCGGCGGTCTCAGTACCTCCTCTGCCAGCGGGATCGATGGCCACTCCCCGATAGGGAGGCTCGCCCATGGCCAGGGCCGGGCTTTGGCCCCAGGGCCCGGGGGGAAGGCTACAAGGCGGTCCGGTGCACCAGACCAGGCAGGTCGCGGCGCCAGTTTCGAAAGGGGTGGTTCCCTGCAATGAGGCTGCGCGAGACATTTCTGGCATCGTCAGCCGCGGCCAGTCTTGCCGCGGGAGTCCAGGCCCTTTGGGGGTCGTTTGGAACCGCGTGTACCACTTTGGACGGGTGCCATCCCGTCAGCGTCCTGACGGCGTTACGCCAGCCGGGCTATCCGAAGAACATTCTCTTCGTGGTCGTTGGCCTCAGCCTTACGGGGGCCTTGGTCCCTTGGTGGAGTCGCCGCCACCGCTGGGGTCTGATCGCCTGGGGCGCGGCGCTGTGCGGATTTTTCGTACTCTCCTTCGGGCTCGACCTGTACTGGCTTCCCAGTGCCGGACTGTGCCTGGCGGCAGGCCTACTGCCCACCCCGGCGCCAGGAAAAAAGCAATGAGGCGCACACCAACCACACACCTTCAGGCGGAGACCTCTCAGAGAGACGAAGGGAACCACAGGCGGTCAAAGGAACCCAGGACGATGGGGAGGCCGGTCGTACCACAAGACTCGCTGAGAAAGGTGCCATCCTTGGCCTAATGTCGGCCTGGCCCTGGTGATCGTCCGAGTGCTGATCGCCGTGCAACTGACCCACGGCGGAAAACACGCCGCCCAGGGAGACCCGTTCGGGGTGCTCAATCGATGGTATCTTGGGTGGAGACCTCCGGATCAGATCCTCCCTTCCCCGGACAACAGGAACAGATGTCGGCGCAGGTTCGACGACCCTACAGGGCCACAGGCCACCACCCGTCCCAAGCTCGTCCCGGCGCAGGACACCTCCGGAGTCCCCGGCAGCTTCGGCAGCCAAGACTTTGGTGCGGGATCGCTGCAGGCCGATTCGGGACCCCGTCTAACAGCTTGCACCCGCCTCGCCAAGCCGGGGCACCGGCTACGCGAAAAGGCTTTTCTCCCCCTGTTAGTGAGGTCCGCCGTGGGGCACCCGCAGCCCAAAACGGGGATCGACCATCGGAGAGCGGGTGCGGAAAGCAGGATATCCGCCGGGCTACCGGGAAGATACTACCATACTCAGACTGCGGGCAACCTGGAGCTCTCGAGGTTGGCCACCCGCAAACCCAAGGAAGGAGGGACCGCCTGGCATGTCCAGCGCTTTCGAGCCGTGGACGATCCTGACCATCAATGGCGGATCCTCGTCCCTGAAGTTCGCGCTCTTTGCCGTGTCGAACTCCCAGGTCCAGGCGCTGGGCCGAGGGGCTATAGAAAACATCGGGGAGTCGAACGGGAGAGCTTGGTATCATCCTATTGCAGGAGAGCCGAGGCACTGGAACCAACCCATGGCCGGGCTGCCGGAGGCGGTGGACTGGATGTTGAGGTGCTTGACGTCCTTTGAGCTCCCGCCCCCCCGCGCGATTGGTCACCGGATCGTGGCCGGTGGGCCGGAATGTTACTCCCACCAGCGGATCGACGCCGCCCTGCTGGCTAAACTGCGGCGGGCCATCGCCTTTGCCCCCTTGCACCTGCCGGCAAATTTGGCTCTGGTGGAGGCATTGATCGACCGGTATCCCGAGGCCGTACAAGTGGCATGTTTTGATACCGCGTTTCACCACGGGCTGCCGGAAATCGCATCGCGCCTACCGTTGCCGCGAGAGCTCTGGCAACGGGGGGTGCGCAAGTACGGGTTCCACGGCCTGTCCTTCGAGTACATCGTGGACTACCTCGGGCCGTCGGCCTACCCGCGCTTGATCGTCGCGCACTTAGGAAACGGGTCCAGCCTGGCCGCGATCCGAGACGGGCGCCCGGTCGACACCACCATGGGGCTCACCCCGACCGGTGGCGTGATGATGGGCACCCGGTCGGGCGATCTGGATCCCGGGGTGGTCTTGTACTTGCTCGAGCAACGGTCACCGGCCCAGGTATCCCAATTGCTCAATCAGCAGTCCGGGCTGTTAGGCGTCTCTGGCATCTCCGGGGACATGCAAACCTTGCTCGCCTCCCCCGACGAGCGTGCCAAGTTGGCGGTTGACATGTACGTCTACGCGGTGGCCAAGGCGGTGGGAGCGCTTGCGGCGGCGCTTGGCGGGCTCGATGGGTTGGTGTTTACCGGGGGCATTGGGCAACACGCCCCGCTCATCCGCCAGAAAATCTGCGAGCGCCTGGCCTGGATGGGGGTGGCGCTCAGCGAGCCGCTCAACCGCTCCTCTCAGGAGGACATCTCCGCGCCCAACAGCCCGATCCGGGTGCTGGTGATTCCCACCGATGAAGAGCGGATGATCGCTCGCCACACCTATCGGGTTGCGCATTGGGACGACGGGCCAGGCCACCCATGACCGGGAGCGCGCCCGCGTTGTCGGTGGATACCAGTTCTGGCCTCACCCTACTTCGGCCGAGGAGGAACGCCGATGGAGCAGACGACACTCTCACCCGATGAACTTTCCAGCGTGCACGCTTGGTGGCGGGCCACCAACTATCTGGCCTTGGGTATGCTCTATCTCCGGGACAACCCCCTGTTGACCCGCCCCCTGCGCCCAACCGACATCAAGCCCCGCCTGTTAGGGCACTGGGGATCGGTGCCCGGGCAGAATCTGGTGCTGGCGCATTTGCAGCGGCTGATCCGCCGCCACCAACTAAACCTGCTCTACGTGGCCGGTCCTGGCCACGGGGCGCCGGCGACGTTGGCCAACGCCTACCTAGACGGCACCTACTCCGAGGTGTATCCCGACTGCAGCCAGGACGCGGAAGGGATGCGCCGCTTCTTTCAGCGATTTTCCGCGCCGGGAGGAGTCGGCAGCCACTGCACGCCGGAGACCCCGGGGTCGATCCATGAGGGCGGAGAACTCGGGTACAGCCTGTCCCATGCCTTCGGGGCCGCCTTCGACAATCCCGACCTCCTGGTGGTGTGCGTGGTGGGAGATGGGGAGGCGGAAACCGGCCCACTGGCGGCCTCGTGGCATTCCAACAAGTTTCTGAACCCCGCGCGCGACGGCGCCGTGCTTCCCATCTTACACTTGAATGGGTACAAACTGGCCAACCCCACCATCCTCTCGCGGATTCCGGAAGAAGAGCTGCTAAGCTTGTTTAGAGGGTACGGGTACCGGCCATTGGTGGTGGCCGGGGATGACCCGTTGAGCGTCCATCAGCGGCTGGCCCACACTTTGGAACAGGCGCTGAGCGAGATCCAAGCCATTCAAGGCGCAAGCCGCCGAGGCGAGTCGATGTCGCGGCCGGTGTGGCCGATGATCATCCTCCGCACACCGAAAGGCTGGACCGCTCCCAAGATGGTCGACGGCCACCACGTGGAGGGGTTTTGGCGCGCTCACCAGGTTCCTATCCCCGACGTGGCAAACAATCCCGAGCACTTGGCCCTGCTCGAGCAGTGGCTCAAAAGCTATCATCCCGAGGAGCTGTTCGACCCGCTCGGCCGCCCGCGACCGCACTTGGCCGCCTGGGCGGCTGAAGGCCCGCGGCGGATCAGCGCCAATCCCCACGCCAATGGCGGAGCCCTGCGTAGGCCATTGCGGTTGCCGAATTTTCGCGATTACCTCTTGCCGGTAGAAGCCCCTGGCCAGCGGATGGCCGAGAACACCCAGGTGTTGGGTCAGTACCTGCGCGACGTGATCCGGGCCAATCCCCACAACTTTCGGATCTTCGGCCCCGATGAGACGGCTTCCAACCGCTTGCAGGCGGTCTTTGAGGCCACCGGCAAGGCCTGGATGGCGGAGATCTCGCCGTTGGATGAAGACGGGAGCGCGGTGGCCTCCGATGGCCGGGTGATGGAGATGCTCAGCGAGCACACCCTGGAAGGATGGCTGGAAGGGTACTTGCTGACCGGACGCCATGGCCTGCTCAACTCCTACGAAGCCTTTATGCACGTCATCGACTCGATGGTCAATCAGCACGCCAAATGGATCGAAAAGGCGCGGACGTTGCCTTGGCGCGCCCCCATCG
This sequence comes from Bacillota bacterium, assembly GCA_023512105.1. GTDB lineage: Bacteria > Bacillota > Sulfobacillia > Sulfobacillales > Sulfobacillaceae > JAIMAE01. Next base: position 6,948 of record JAIMAE010000123.1, read on the forward strand.
CCTCGCTCAATCTGTTGATCAGTTCCACGGTATGGCGCCAGGACCACAACGGGTTCACCCACCAAGACCCGGGGTTTTTGGATGTCATTGCCAATAAACAGGCCGACGTGGTGCGGATCTACCTCCCGCCCGACGCCAACTGCCTTTTGAGCGTGGTCGACCATTGCCTGCAAAGCACCGACTACGTCAACGTCATCGTGGCCGACAAGCAGCCGCACCTGCAATATCTCACTCCCGAGCAGGCGGTGATTCATTGCACCAAGGGAATTGGCCTGTGGCCGTGGGCGTGTTCAGACGCCGGCACCGTTCCCGATGCCGTGATTGCCAGCGCCGGCGACGTCAGTACGATGGAGGCGTTGGCGGCGGTGGCCCTGTTGCGGGAGTTGATGCCCGAATTGGCCCTGCGCTTCGTCAACGTGGTCGATTTGTTCACCCTCCCCTCCCCCACCCAACACCCGCACGGGATATCCGACCAGGCGTTTGTCACCTTGTTTACCCCCGACCGCCCGGTGATCTTTAATTTTCACGGCTATCCCTCGTTAATCCACCGCCTGATCTACCGGCGCCCCAACCACACCAACTTCCACGTGCACGGCTATCGCGAAATGGGCAGCATCAACACCCCGCTGCAGTTGGCGATCGAGAACCGGGTGGACCGTTTCTCCCTGGCGATCGACGTGTTGCAACGGGTGGGCCGAGGGGAGGGCGCCTACGCCCATGCCATCGACTGGCTGCGAGACCAACAAATCCGCCATCTTGAGTATGCGCGCCGCGAAGGCGTCGACCCGCCCGAGATTCAGCAGTGGGTTTGGAACAGTTCAGAGCGAGCGGGTTAGGGATATGGGCTTTGAGCGCGCTTGTCCGGTGGGACCAGGGATGGAGGGGAGGTAGTGCCTGAAATGGAAGGGCGACATCTCTCAAGCAAATTGGCCGACGGTTACCGGGTGATTCTGTTTCCCTTGGGAGCCCCCCCTGAACACCTTCGGACGGGGTTGGAAGCGCTTCGGCGCGAGTTGGAGGAGGTCGGGGCACCTGCCGAGCTCCTGCCAGACGCCGAGCGCGGCCGGGAGCGCCTATCGGAGACCACGATGTCGACGATCGGCGCCCTGGTCATAGCCCTCGGTCAACAGGAAGATGCCGCCCACGCCTTGACCGAGATCTTGGCCCTCCGGGACCAACAATGGCCCGAGCT
>JAIMAE010000363.1 GCA_023512105.1 Bacillota bacterium
GTGTCGTCCGACAACCCGATGGCTTGGTCGATGTTGAGCCAACCAAAGCCAGGGGTGTACCAGTTGTGCATGGAGGGCAGTCGAGGGAAGTAGCCGGGGTCGAAGATCTCGGTGGTGGGGGTGACGGTGTGCGAGGCCAAAGCCGCCACCGCCATCAGCGGTTTGAAGATCGACCCGGGCGCGTACCAGCCTTGGATCACCCGGTTTTGAAAGGGGTCGAGGGGATTAGACTTGAGCTGGTCGTAGTAGCGGCTGCGCTCGGCCAAATTGTTGGGAAGTAGCCGGTTAGGGTCGTAGGAAGGCAGGCTGGCCATAGCCAGGATGTCCCCGTTGTTGGGGTTCAAGGCCACCACCGCCCCGCGGTTGGCGGTCGGACTGTGGGCCACTGGGCTTTTGGTCTGTTGCATCGCCTGCATCACAAACTGCAGGGCCCGCTGGGCGGTCTCCTCCAACCGCCAGTTGATGGTGAGATGCAAGGTGTCTCCAGGGGTGGGAACCGTCTGCCCGTAGAGGCGCACCAGTTGGCCTTGGCGATTGACCTCGGCGTACTGGCCGCCCGCGCGCCCATGGAGGTACTGCTCGTAGCTGGCCTCTAACCCTGCCGAACCCACCAGAGAGGTCAGACTGTACCCTTGATTGTGCAGGGCCTGGTATTGTTGGGCATCGATCCGCGAGACGTATCCGATGATGTTGCCCATCACCTCGCCGTAGGGGTAGCTTCTCACCGCCACCGGCTGGATGCGGATGTTGGGAAGCTGGGAGATGTTCTCCTCCACCGCCGTCATCTGAGCCGGCGTGAGTCCCCCGGTGATTTCGATCGGCTCGTAGGCGGGAAGGGTCTTCATCCCGTTTTGCACCTGCTGCTCAATCGTCTGGAGGGAAAGGTGAAGATATTGAGCCAGGCGCGAAACCTCGGCGGCCGGCATCGGCCCCGCGCGATTGAGGTAGTAGACCGTCCAGGAGGGCTTGGAGGTGGCGATGGTCACCCCGTCGGCGGTGATGATTTTCCCCCGGGGAGCGGGAATCGGCAGCTTGCGCAGGTAGTCTTGCCTGGCAAGCTTGGCGTACTCCCCGGCGTGGACCACCTCGAGTTGCCAAAAACGGCCGCCCACCGCCAAAAAGGCCGCCAACACAAACATTCCATAGTAGAGGCTGCGTCGTGCCATCCACCTGTCGGCCATGCCCGCACCTCCCGGAGCTATGCCTGCAGATCCCCCCGAATACCCTTGGCGCGTTCGA
>JAIMAE010000124.1 GCA_023512105.1 Bacillota bacterium
GGCCCCCAACTCTCCAGGCCGGTTGCCTTGGCTTAGGAGAAGCTGAAGACTGCCTTGATTATGGAGAGACCTGGGGAGTCGGACAGTTCCTTGGGGCGTCTCAACTTAGGTGTCACAGCGGGTCCCGAGGGGTTTTCATCGCTCTGAGCAGCCAGATGCCCGATCCACAGGGCGAATGTGCAGGCGCGAAGATGCGAGCCAAGGCGGTGGGGAGGGAGGAGAAGGTGAGGAGGGCGAGGGGGGATTGGCGCGGGAGGGCGCTTGAGCTAGCCGCGGCTTAGGCGGTTGACGGTGTTGAGGTGGGCGTTGGTGAAATAGAGGACGACGTCGCCGCGGTCATCGACGGCCGTCACCGCCCCCCACAGGGCGGATCGCTGTCCGGGGTTGACCGGCGAGCGGTCCAACAGGCGAAAGCCCACCACCTGACCGCTTCTCGGGTTGATTTCCACCACCCGGTTGTCTCCCTGGTTGACGGCCAAAAGGTTTCCGTTTTCGGGGTTGAAGGCCAGGCCGGCCGGACGGTTGAGGGGACGTCCGTGGTAGACCAGCTGACCCGGGCCGAGGTCGGAGGATGTGGTAGAGACGCCGCTCCACTGGCTGATGCGGTGGTCGGCCCCGTTGGCGATGTACAAGGTGTCGCCCATCGGCACCCAGACCATCCCCTGGGGCCCGTAAAGGCTGTCCACATTCTTTCCCAGGTGAGGCAGTTGCGAGGCGATGGTGGTCACGGTGGTGGTGGCGTTGAAGTCTGGCGGGTGAAAATTGGTCAGGCGGTCGAGGGTGCCGGACAGGGCGTTGGCACAGAAGAAGGCGGCCGGAAGCCCGTAGAGGGGGCCGAAGTTAAACCCGATCCCCCACAGCCCCTGAAAGCCGGGGCGCCGGATTTCGCCTCCCGAGAACAAGGCGCCGTCGGGCGTGAGCACCTGCACCAGCCCCTGGCTGCCGTCGGGAGCTGGGCCAAAGTCGGCCACCCACGGCGGGCCGAGGTTGGAGATGGCCAGGGCGACCGGGCAGGGGGCCTGGCCAAAGAAACGAACGGGAGCGCCTTTCACCAAGCGGACCAAGGTGGTGCCCCGCCCCAAGTTTCCTTGCGCATCTGCGCCATTGGACACCAGAAGCTCCCCGCCTTTGAGGACGGTGGCGGAGTCGTCGTAGGTGTAAGGGGCGATGGCGATCCCGCAGGGGTGTTGGTCGCGGTTGATCGGGTCGACGGTCGAGCCCACGACCGAAATCGCGTTGAGGACGTGGAGCGACTCGCGCGGGGCCCGGTCGACCGAATACCAGAACACCGGGTTGGCCAGGCCCAGCTGATGATACGTCCGGGGATTGACCACGCCGTCAGGGGTAAGCCCCGCCCGGGCCTGGAAGGCCATCACCGCGCGACGGGTTTTGGCCCCGAAAAAGCCGTCGACGCGGCCGCTATAGAGCTCCAGGTTTCGCAAGATGACTTGAAGCGCGGCGGCGTCAAAGCCATGGGCGCCTTCGTGGAGGTTGCGCCCGCCCAGGAAGGAGACGATCCACAGGATGTCGAAGGTGTCAAACTCGGCGCTGCCCTCCCAATCGATTTGCCAGCCCCGGAAGACCACGTTGTCGGCCTGGAAGGCGGCCAGGGCCGAGCGGGTGGTGGCGCTGAAGTTGCCGTCGGCCGGGTGGCCCAAGATGGTGGCATAGCGAAGGCAGTTCAGCCGATTTTGCAGGACGGTGACGTCTCCCCCGGTGTCGCCCTCCTTCAACGGGCGGCTGCCAAAGGCCGGACCACCGTAGGCATCCGGCAACTGGCCAAAGACCCGGTAGGTGGCCCGGCCTACCTCTCCAGAAGGGGGGATGCCAAAGTAGGTTTGGATGGCCCGCACCGCTTGGGCAGTCTTGCGATCAAACACGCCGGTGATGGGGATGCGAGGGCCAATCGGGCCCGTGGCGGGGTTCATCAGGTCGAGCATGGTGTCGTAGATTCGCTGCAGCACCTTGACGTCGGTGCCGGTCAGGTAGGGCCAGGTCAGCCGCAGCGTGCGCGATCCGAACGGGACCACCGCAAGGTCGCCCTCGAAGTCTGCCATCGCCGTCCTCCTCGTCAAAGGGCTTTCCCGCGCTTGTCGTTACTGCCAACATATGCATTGGCTGGCAAATCGTTCCTGTGAACTGCCGCGAGGAGAAAGCGGGAAGCAAAGAGGGATGCGGTGGGCTAAAGCAATACCCCTCCGGGGAGGAGGGGCCGTGGGAGGGGGCGTGCCCTCAAATCCGGTCTGGGTGCCAGGCGGCGTCGATCAGGCTTTTGATCGGGCCGGCCAGGCGCTTGGCCCCGTATTCGTGAATCGGGGCCACGAACAGGCGGTCTTCGCCGTCCAGCGACTCCCCCACCGTCTCCAGGACCTCCGGCAGGGCCTGGTAGCTGGCCAGCAGGTAGACTCCCGGCTGGAGGCGGACCGCGCGTCCCAGCCGGTCCATCACCGCCTCGGTCGGCTGAGCCTTTTCCCCCTCCGACGCCCACTGGATGCAGACCAGGTAAAGCCGAATCACCGCGCCGCCTCCGCGTCGAGAACCAGGGACCGCAGGATCCCTCGCGCCACCTTGCCGGTGGGAGTGCGGGGGATCTGGGAAAGTCGCAACACCCGCTCGGGCCATTTGTACTTGGCCACGCCTTCGGCCTCCAGCAGTGCGCGCACCATCTCCAGCGAAATCTCCTCTTGGCCTTGATAGACCAAGACGGCGCGCTCGCCTAACCTGGGGTCCGGCTCGGGTACGATCGCCATCGCCTCCACCCCCGGCAGTTTGGTCAGCAGGCTTTCCAGCTCCAGCACGCTGACCTTCATGCCTCCGCGGTTGATGATGTCCTTCACCCGTCCCAAGAAGGCAACCCGACCGTCTGGACGCAGCTGGGCCTGGTCACCGGTGCGAAACCAGGCCTTCTCGCCCTCCCAGAGATAGCTGTGGTCGGTGACGGCGGGGTTGCGGTAGTAGCCCAAAAAGAGGGAGGGGCCGCGGAACAAAAACTCGCCCTGGGCCTCGGGGGCCTGGGAGATGACTCCTTCCTCGGTGTAGACCGCCACCTCTGAGCCCTTGGTCGGTCGCCCGATGGTGCTGAGTGCCTCGATGCCCTCATCGGTCCAATGGGTGTAGGCGCCCGCCCCCAGTTCCGACATGCCCCAGTGGAAGACCAGCCCCGCCCCCAGATGCTGCCGCACCTCCGCGGCTAAGCTGGGCGGGGCCCAGGCGCCCCCGGTGCGAACCTCCCGCAGCCAGAGCCGGGAGTTCAAGGGGTGTTGGGTCAGGTAGGAGAGCACATCGCGAATTTGCGCCGGCACGGCCAAGGCGAAGCTGACCCGATGCTGGATGCAGGCGCGAAGAAAGTCTTCAGGGGTGAAACGGTCGAGCAGAACCTGGGTGGAGCCGCGGACCAAGGCCATGTGCAGGGAGAGGATGCCGAAGAGGTGGGTGAAGGGACTTCCCGACAAGACCACGTCCTCGGCCGCCAGCGGGGCCTCCTCGACCACCCAGGCGGCGTTGGAGACCAAGGTATTGTGGGAGTGCAGACAAGCCTTGGGCTCGGGGGCTTCGGTGCCCGAGGTGAAGAACAGGGCGAACGGGTCGTCAGCCTCCACCGCAGGCCAGGTCGGATTCGTGGCCGGAGACTCCAGCCAATCCTCCCAGCGAACTGCTCTCGGGTGGGAGATCAACTCGCCTCCGACCACGACCGCCCACTTCAGATGCGGCAGCCGAGGCCACACCTCCTCCAGGTTGCGCCAGGGCTGGCTGTGATGAAACCGTGCGGGCAGGACGATCGCCTTGGCCTCGGTGAATCCCAGCATCCGCTCCAGTTCATGGGTGCCATAGGGCATGTGCAAGGTGGCGGTGACCGCCCCGATCTTGGCCAGCGCCAGGTGGGCGAGGACGAAGGCGCGCCCGTTGGGCAAATGCAGCCCCACCACGTCGCCCGGCCCGATCCCTAGCTCCAGGAAATGGGAGGCCACCCGTTCGCTGAGCTGGCTTACCGCCTCCCAGCTCAGGACGTGTTCCCCTTCGATGAGGCACGGACGATCCGGGGCCTGGTCGCGGGCTCGGCAAAACGCCTCCCACAGGGTCATGCCCCTCAGTTCCTCGAGGTCACCGGCAGCAGCTAGCGGCCTTCGGTAATCGTCTCGGGTGATCACGGGTCTCTCCTCCTCTGGCTCCCCTATTTCCCCGGGGCAGGGTCGATGCGCAGTTCGGGCGGAAACGGCACCGACATCAACTCCAAATCGGTCTCCAGCGGGGTGAAATACCCCTCCTCCCAACGGCGTACCGCCTCTTGGAGGAAGGCGTCGGAGAGCCCTTCGCCCTCAGGGGCGACCTGCACCCCGATCGGACGCGGCTGGGAGAACAAGAAGACCTCCCGGCCCCGCACCCCGAAGATCTGGCCGGTGATGACGTTGGTGCTCTCCAGGGCCAAAAAGGCGCAGAGCTTGGCCACGCTCTCCGGCAACGAAACGTTTTTGACCGTGGCCAGGTAGTCGACCAGGGCCGGGGTGTTGGGGGGGATGATCTCGGTGACCCGGGTGTGGGCGAAGGGAGCGATGGCGTTGACGGTAATCCCGTAACGCGCCAGATCCAGGGCGGCGATTCGGCTCAAGGCGGTCAGCCCGCCTTTGGAGGCGCCGTAATTGGCCTGCCCGAGGTTCCCCACCAGCCCGGCGGAGGAGACCATGTTGATGATCCGGCCAAATTGGCGTTGGCGCATCTTAGGAGCGACCAGGCGCAGGGTGTAGAAGGCCGCGTGTAGGTTGTTTTGCAGCACCCGGTCCCAACTCTCCGGGGTGAGGTTAAATACCATCCGGTCCTGCAAGATGGCCGCGTTGTTGACCAAGATGTCGACTGGGCCAAAGGCCCGCTCGGTCTCGGCCACCAGGGTCTCCGAGGCAGCAAAGGTGCCCAAGGCCACCGCTGAGCCTTCGGCTTCGATGCCTTCGGCGCGAAGCTGCGCGGCCACCCGGAAGGCCAGCTCGGGATCCTCAGGCTCTCCGCGAATCGAAAAACCGGCATCGTTGACCATCACTCGGGCTCCTCGGCGTCCCAGCTCCCACGCCACCGCAAGGCCGATCCCCCGTCCCGCGCCGGTGACCAAGGCCACCTTGCCTGCCAAACTGCCCCCCTGCATTGCGCCCAACACTCCTTTTCATCCCTTGGGATTCCGGTCGTCTGTGGCGAGAATCCGCCATTTACCGCCATTGTATCACGCCGGGGGCTGCCCGGAAGCAGCGGCAAAACCGCTTCGGCTGAGGGGCGGCGGTGTAGTATGATCAAGCCACCAGGAAGATACAGACCTACCGTGAACGGTTGGACCATTTGCAGGGAGGAAGCGGCGATGTCACTCAATCTCAGTATCTCGGCCCGAGCCTCGGCGGCCCTCGAGCGTCTGGCCCGTCAGCACCCCGGCCAGGACCTCTTCATATCGGTGGAGCAAGAGTGCGGCTGTGGCAAGATGGCCTATCATCTTGAGTGGAAGCCCAAAGCCGAGGCGGCGGAGTGGTTCGTGGAAGTAGGTCCGGTGCGGCTGGTGACCAGTGAAGGATTTCGCGACGCGGTGGACGGGGCGGACATCGACTACCACGACAGTCTGATGGAAAAGAAGTTCATCATTCGCCATCCTCGGGTGGTGACCGAATGTCAAGGTCCGAGAGCATAGCGGGATAGGAGCCGGACGATGATTTGGTGGGGTTGGATCCTGGGCCTGATGGCGATGGCGGTGGGGGTGTGGCTCTGGCGGTATCCCAGCCGCTACGGCCGGGGCATGGTGCAGGCGATCAGCATGGTGATTATCCTCGGGGGCGTCTACGTGATTTGGGCCAGCCACCTGATGGCTGGACATCGAGTGTTGACCCACGCCCTATTTTGACGGGCAGCCGAGGGCTGCCCGCCAGGTCAGTCAGTGGGGAACTCCCCGTGGCCGACGGCCTGGATGAAGAGCTGCGCCAAGCGCTGGCGCTCCGCAGGGCTGGCGTTTTGCCAGGCCGACAGCGCCCAGCGAGCGGCGGGGTCGGTGATGGCGCCGGCGTCGGCCCCGTTGCCTAGCGCAACCAGATGGTCGTCTAAGTGGGCGGCCTCTCCCGCCCGCAGGCGACGCTCGGTATACTGCCACAGCGCTTCGAGGTCTCGAGGCGTGTTCATGTTGCTCACCCCCCGGCGTTAGTGTGCGGCGGGAGGTGAGGCGGAATACCAGGAAAACGTCTGCAAAACGGCGGCAAAGACGACCTGCCAGAGACTGCCGGCGGCGGTGAGAAGGCGGCTCCACCAAGGCGTTGGGGCGGCTGAGGCGGGCTTGGCCTGCGGGAAGAACGGAGGCGGGACCGGGACGGTCGCCGGCTTAGCCTGAGGGGTCTGGAAGCGATAGTGTAGCCCGATCGCCACGTGAGCCGTTCCTGGAGTGGAGAGCGCGTAGCGCCAGCTCGCCTGGGCATCCGCGGAGAGCCCGACGAAGAGGGGGATGTGCCAGTTATCGTGGAGCCCGGCAAAATATCCCCAACCGCCCCAGGTGGGGTCGGCGGGGACCCAGCCCACTTGGGGCAGATAGAACTCGACCCACTGATGAAACCCGCCAACTCCGGCCCCGTTGTTGGTGACATAGCCCTCCACCAGGCGGGCCGGAATGTGGTCGGTTCGCAGCATGGCCACGTACAAGTCGGCGATATCGCTGCAAATCCCCTTGCCGGAGGCCAAGGTGGCGAGCGCTCCGCCAGAGGGGCTCAGGTTGTAGTTGTACTGGATGTGGGTGACCACCCAGTCATAGAGGGCCTTGGCCTTGGCCACCGGCGAGCTCATCCCAGCGGTCAGCTGATGATCCAAGGCCGCTATCGCCGGCGCGTCGGTGTTGACCCCCTGGCTTTGCTCCAGGCTGGCACTGGTGTAGCGCTGGTAGATGGCTGAGGTGGGGACGTAGGCCGGCAAGGCACTGGGCAGGTGCCAGCTGACCTTTTCGGTCTGTACGGTGTATTGGAGGGTGACATGCTCCACTTGGCCAGGCAGGATCTGCGGCCACTGATAGGTGGCCACCCAGTTTCCGCTGGCATCGCGCCGCAACGCCGTCCAAGGCGGCGAGGAGCTCAGCACTTTTAACTGGGCGTCTACCCCGTCGGGCGGCAGGACCATGACCTGGGCGGTGACGTCCAGGGCCGGCTTGGCGCTGTCGTTGGTGAAGTCCACCGTCTTGGTGAAGCGCTGCTGTACCAGGTTGGATACCTGTTTTACCGCCGCCGGAGCCGACGAAGCCGCCTGGGTCACCTCCCCCGGTCCGAAGGCGGCAAGCCAACCGACTGCTCCGACCCAAAACCAATGTTTTGACAACGTCATCTATCTATTCCTCAATCGTCTTCGGGCGGGTTAACGAATCTTTTCGACTTCCGAGCGGATGTCCTCGAGCTTTACGTACCGGTCGCAGGCGTTTTCCAGCTCGGAGGAGATCATCCCCCGCGTTCCGACCCCCACGATCTCTTTGCCTTTGGAACGCAACAGCTCCACCGCCCGTTCGAAGTCGCCGTCGCCGCTCATCAAGATGGCGATGTCGTAGCGACCCGCGGTGTTAAACATGTCGATCACGATCTCGATGTCCAAATTGGCCCGCCGGATCACGGCATTGGAATTTTGGTCGATGGTTTCTTTAATGGACTTCTCGCGAATGGTGAATCCTAGATGGCGAAGCGCGGTCAGAAAGTCCCGCTGGCTGTTGTCCGGAGGCACCTGCACCCCAGTGTAATAAAAGGCGTTGTACATCTCCTTGCCTCGGGTGAAGTATTCGATGACGCGGGCGAAATCCAGGTGCCAGCCGAGAATGCGTTGAGCATAAAACATATTTGCGCCATCAACAAATATGGCAACGCGTTCATTTCTGGAGTCCACGGTGTACCCCCTAGCGTTACAATTACCCTATTCCATACCGCGTTCCCTTGCGACTACTCCCATTTTACCCTATGCCCTTTGACGGCGAGTGGGGATTTTTGTCGCCCTCCACCCTCCCAAAGTCCCCTACTCTCCCGTGCTATGATGAGCCTAAGAACTTGTGCGAGGAGTAGTCATGGCACAGCGTTGGTTCCACCTCGTGGCTTTAGGCGGCCTGACCTTGGCGG
>JAIMAE010000364.1 GCA_023512105.1 Bacillota bacterium
GGCGCCGAGGGCGGCCCCGGCCAAGAATCCGGCCCACCAGCGCACCGCTTCCCGGGTCATGGAGACACCAGCCAATGAAGCGACCAATATGCGCTTTGGGCACCGGCGTAGGCGGCAAAGACGATCACAAAATCACGCAGGAGGTCGGGCAGGGACCCCGAGGCCAGCCCGCGTTCGATCTGCTCAAAGGCGGTCAAGGTTCCGCCGATCGCCACTGCCACCGCCCAGATCCGGATGCGGAAAGCTACCGTGGCCGGGTCCACCGGGCCATGTCCGGCCAAGGAACGGCCAAGCGCGCCTAGCAGTCCGCCGCCCAAGGTCACTCCAAAGGCCTGGGCATAGGGGGGCAGGGCAACTCGTTCGGTTCTCCAGGCCACGTCGTGAAGCCAGGTCCACCACGTCATGCCGGATCTCCCCTCTTGGTCCAAGCCCTCAATCTCGGCGCCTCCTGCGACCCGAACGGGCAAGCGGCTGTCAAACCTCCCCGCCTCCGGCACCGCCGTCGCCTGCCCGTCTGAAGGAAAGGGCTGGGTTCGACAAGGCGGTGGCGGAGCCACCCCGCCCAGGGGTTGCTGGATCCCGGCCCTCCGCACATGGGGCAGGGACGCCCCTCATCCACCGTTGGGGGTTGAGGTAGACACCCCCTCTACGCCTTACTTATGAGTGGAGATGCGCAGTTAACACCTTCCCTGCCGGGGGCAGACGTCGACTCGGTCGAGCCGGTTTGGTGGGCAGGCCAGGACAAGTTGCGGGCGCTGGCGTATGCTGAAAGGAGGTCCGGTGTGCGTCGAGTCGGGGTAAATCGAGACAAAGGAGCGATCAGGTTGCAAGCTGCCGCGGTGGTCCAGCGCAGTTTGGTCGGGGGGTTCCTCTTTAACGTGGCCTACCTGCTCTATGCGGTGCTGGTCCCCTTGGACGCAGCGCGGCAAGGGCTTCCTGCTTGGGAGATTGGGGCCTTGGCGGCGGCTCCGGGGATGGTGCAACTCCCCTTGCGGGTCCTCAGTGGGCCTATTGTCAACGTGTGGGGCGAGCCGAAAATGCTGCGAGCCACCTTTACCTCCATCGCCCTGGCCGGGGTGGTGGCGATGGTCGTGCCAAACCCGGTGTTGGGGTTGGGGTTAGGGCAGCTTGCGGTGGGGTTGGCCCGAGGTTTGTACTGGACGGCGGCCCAGGCCTTGGTCGGCCGGCAGCCCGGAGACCGTGCGCGGATGATGGGCCTGTTTACCACCTTCAC
>JAIMAE010000365.1 GCA_023512105.1 Bacillota bacterium
CCCGATCGGGGCAAAAGTCACTTGGCGACGGGCAGTCAAAGGAGCGATGGCATGGCGAGAGAGCCTATCACGGTCGGAGTGCTCAGCCCGGGCGAGATGGGGGCGGCCTTAGGCCGCAGGCTGAGCGCACAGGGGATGCGCGTCGTCACCTGGCTGGAGGGACGCAGCGAGGCCACCCGGCGCCGCGCTCTGGAGGCCGGGATCACAAGCGTCGAGCGTCTGGAGGCTCTGATGGCGGCCGATCTCATCCTCTCGGTGGTTCCCCCGTCCCAAGCCCCGGTAGTGGCCGGGGTGGTCGCTCAGGCGGCGGCCCGCTGCGAACCCAAACCGTTGTATCTGGACCTGAACGCGGTGTCTCCCACCTCCGTTCGCGCCCTGGCCCAACCGCTGCAGCGGCAGGGCGTCGAAGTGGTCGATGGGGCCATCTTCGGCGGGGCCAGTCAGGTGGGAGGACGCACCTTCCTCGCCTTGGCCGGACCCGCCGCCGACCGAGCGTTTGCACTGTTGCATCCGGCCCTTGACCTCAAGGTGGTCGGGCCCTCCCTGGGTGACGCTTCGGGGCTCAAAATGCTGTATGCCGGCCTGACCAAAGGCATCTCCAGCTTGGCGGTCGAGCTTTTGGCCGCCGCGGCCAAGCTTGAGGCCGAGTCGCTGATTTTGGAGTGGTGGGGCGAGCGATTTCCGGATTTGACGAGCTTTTTGGCCGAGGGGCTACCGGGTCTTGCGGCTCGCGCCGGCCGCCGCGCCCAGGAGATGGCCGAGCTTGAAGCGTGGTTGACCTCAATCGGCCTTTCCGCCGCGATGGCCAAAGCCGCCAAGGAAACCTTGACCCAGCTGGCCGAGAGCAGCCCCAAGCCCCCGCCGGCCCCGCCTACTCGCGGCGAATGACGGCTCCCAAGGCGCCTAACTTCTCTTCAATGGCGTGGTAACCGCGGTCGATGAACTCGACCCGTTCGACCGAGGTGACCCCTTCCGCGGCCAGCCCCGCCAACACCAGCGCCGCGCCGCCGCGAATGTCCCCGGCCTCAACCGGAGCGCCGGTCAACCGCTCGGTCCCTCGCACGATCGCGGTCTCCCGGTCGACCTGGATGTGGGCGCCTAGTCGCGCCAGGTCGTGGGTGTAGCCAAAGCGGTTTTCAAATACCGTCTCCTGGACCACCGCCACCCCCTCGGCCACCGACAACAGCGCCACCATCTGCGGCTGCAGGTCGGTGGGAAA
>JAIMAE010000125.1 GCA_023512105.1 Bacillota bacterium
ACCAGCCGGGCCATCTCCCCTTCGCCGACGAAGATCACCGGGACCGCGGCCGCCCAAGCCGGGAACACCTTGCTCGGGCGCGCCCCGGCAAACAGGGGATGGCGGCGCAGGGGAACCACCACCGCCCGGGACATCGCCAGGTAGTGGCGCATCTCCTGGACGGGTTGCAGGGGCTCGAAGAGGACATTGCCCAGTCCCCGGCGCTCTGCCTCCTCCATCATCGGCCGTTTGACCGGCCCTTCGCCCACCAAGAGAAACACCGCCTCGGGAAGGGTCTCTTGCAAGAGCTCGGCGGCGTCCAAGATCACCTCCAAGCCCTGCGCGTACCCCAGCGTTCCCGGGTACAAAAAGACCTGCCGGTCGGCCAGGCCCAACCGCGCACGCACGCGGTCGCCGTCGCCGCCTTCGAACAGCTCAAGGTCGACCCCGTTGGGAAAGAAGAGCACCCGTTCGGGGGGGATGGTTCCGGTTCGAATCACCGCCTGGCGAATCCCTTCGGTCACGGCCGAGACGTAGGCGGCGTGCCGGTATAAGAACAGCTCCAGCCTTCGGGTGATGGCAATCAAGAGGCGGTTTCGCACCAAGCCCAGCGCCACCGCCGACTCCGGCCAGAGGTCGGAGACAGAAAGGATGTAAGGCACACCGCGCAGCCGGCTGTAGACGTAGGCCGTAATCCCCAAAAAGAGCGGGGGGGACTCCACCACCAGATAATCCGCCCGCCCCATCCTCCAAAGACCGAAGAAACTGGTCACCACAAAGGAAAAGTAATTGAGCAGGCGACGCCAGAACCTGCCGGTGCGCACCCGCCAGATCCAGGTGCGCAAGACCGGAATCTCGCCGTCTCGCTCTTCTTTCCACAACCGCAAGGAGCCGTCTCCCTGGGCCCCCAGGTGATGGGGCAGCGCCGTCACCACCCGCACCGAGTGGCCAAGCCGCGTCAGTTCCTGCGCCATGGCGCGAAGCCGGATCGAGGCGGCCCCCGGCTCAGGCGGATAATATTGCGTTAATAGAATGAAACCCATGCGCCGTTCTGCCGCCAGAAGCCCCTCCTCTCCCTGCCTTGGGCCATGCAAAGTCCCCTCAGATCCTACCAAACTACCCGGCCAAAGCTCAAAGGGAGGAGACGTACCACCTCGCCTACCTCGACAGGGGTATAATCAGCGGTAGTAGGGCAGCAGGATCGGCTAGGGAGGAAACACGTGGGAGCCAGCGAAGGGGAGCCTTTCCCGCAGGCCGACTGGGATCGGCTGTTGGAAACCGAGCGACTCATTCAACGCTTCTTTCCAGAATGTGTGCTAGTAGGCGGCACTGCCGCTGCGCTGCATGCACACCACCGCATTTCTCTCGACGTGGATTCCGTCATGCGCAATTTGCGCGAACAGTATCCGCAGGTGTTGGCTCGGCTAGAGGCGCTGTCGGGCTGGCGCACCCGGCGCCTGCGTCCCCCCGTCCTGATCTTGGGGAATTTTGAGGGAGTCGAGGTCGGAATTCGCCAACTTCGGCGTCAGGCGCCGCTAGAAACCGAGCAGATCGCCGGTATCACCGTTCCCACGTTAGCCGAGATGTTGCGAATCAAAGGCTGGTTGGTGGTGACCGGCAATGCGCTTTATGATTTCCTGGACTTCTGCGCCTTGGCCGACAAGCTGGGCCCAAGGTTCGAAGCGGCGCTGGCTCCCATGGACCTATTCTACCCCCAACCGCCTGAGGCCTGTACCACCTTGCAGCAGCTGGCCAAACAGTTGGCCGAGCCCAAACCGTACGACTTCGACCCGGCCCACGACTCGCTGGTGGCTTGGCGGGCGCTTCAGCCGCCGTGGACCGATTGGGGATACGTGACGGATTACTGCCGCAAGCTGTCCCAGCGCGTGTTCGACCTCCTCTTGGCGCCTCCTCCCGCCCCGCCCTCCGAACCTGAGGCTTCAGAAACGAGGTGAATCCTGTGCGCCATCGCCATCTGAAAGCAGGCCACGAGTCGTCGGTGGCCGCGGTCGAAGACGTCTTAGCACGGGGCTCGCTTCACGACTGGCAAGAGCTGGCTCAAAAAATCCGAGAAGACCCCTTCGGCCGCTATGCCCAGTCTTTGGCCGCGGTCTTGGAGCACCGCCATTTTTACGGCACCACCCGCCTGTGGCGGGATTGGCTGTCCCGCGTGCAGGCCAAGGCTTCGCTCAAGGACTAAGCGCGGCCTGCACCACCCCGCTGGTCCCGTCGGGAATCGAGGCGGGACCGCCCAAAATCACCAGTTGCTGCAGGGCCGAGGCGTTGAGCGCGTTCAGATACGCGGCCATCGCAGGCGGCAGGGTGCCCCCTTCCGTCAGCACCAGCGGAGCCCGCAAGGCCGCGGCATAGGGGCCGCCAGACAAGGCATCGACCAGGTGCAAAGGCTCGCCGTTGGCGATCACCAAAGCCGTCGGATGGGGAAAGAACGCCTGGTCGATCGCCGCCGCGGTGGCAAAGCGGGAAGGCCCGGTCAAGGCCACCGCATTGGCTATCCCCAAAGGATATTGGGCGGCAGCGCCGACTACGTAAACCTTGGTGGCCGCCTGCAGGAAGGGCAGCTCTGAGGCGGGAATTCCGCCTTGGCTGGGAACCAGCAAAATCGGCGCACCCAACATCGCCGCGGCCGGGTCGGCGCTTAGGGCGTCGACCAGGTGGGCGGGGTCGGCCGAGGCAAGAAAGACGGTGGAGAAACCGATGGGGTCGGCCGCCGCCACCGCCCGCGCAATCGCCGCCGCGGTATCAAACCGGCTGGCTCCGCTCAGGACCGAAGTCACCGTTATCCCCGCGGGCAGAGCGGTAGCCAATGCGGCATCGGCCCCAATCAGGATCACTTGGTGGATGCCAAGCTGCGCCATCGCCTGCATTGTCGCTGATCCCACGTTGCTGGTGGAGTCGGTCAAAAGAATCGGCGCATCCAGAACCCGGGCCAAGGGGGCGGCGGTCAAGGCGTCGACCAGATGGCTGTCCTCCCCATCGGTCAAAATCGCCGTGCCGCTCGGCACCCCGTTGGGGAAGGCGGCCTCCGCCACCGCCGCGGCGGTGGCGGTGCGGGTGGCTCCCTGCAGGCGCACGGTGGCAATTGGGGCCGCCGCCCAACTGACGGTCAAGCTGGGAGCGCTCACCGTGCCTTGCGGCAGGGCGGCGGAGGCGGTGAGGGTAGCCGTCAGCGGACTGGTGGCGGTCAGGGTGAAGCTGGCCACCCCTTGCCCGTTGGTGGTGGCGGTGGCGGTGGTGGCGGCTACCCCGTTGACCTCCACCGGACCGTTGGCCGTCACCGTCAAGGTAACCGAGACCCCAGGGGTGGGCAGCGGCCGGCCCGCCGGATCGTAGAGGGAGGCGGTGACGGTGAGGCTTTGCCCCACCCGCACCTGGGAGGCCGAGGCGCTCAACTTGAGGGTCGCCGGAGCGAGAGCCTGCCAGAAGGCGTCCACCCAGACCGAGCCCAATCCGGCCACCGGATTCCAGCCCGGTCCGGCCGAGTAGACGGCGTTGCCGCCCTGGGTCACCGGGTCAAACAGATTGGGATGACTCTGATATAGAGCGTAAAGGGTCGGGTTGAGAAAGCCCAGGCGCCCGGAGAGCACCGCCATGTCGGCCACCCAGCCGCCCCAGGTCGGGGTGGCCGCCGAGGTCCCTCCCATCGAGGTCCACTGTCCGTTGTCGTAGACGGTGTAGTAAGGATAGGTGGCCAAAAAGGCGACGTCCGGCACCCCGCGGCCGCTGGCCCCGGCGGGAAGCACCGGCTTTTGCCAACTCGGGATAGGCTCCAGTTGGCTGAACCCGCCTCCAGAGCCATCCACCTGGCCCTGCCACTGGCCGTCCGGTCCCCAGCCCCACTGGCTGGAGATCGTCCCATTCGGAGTCAGCCCTACTTCCGTTCCCCCCACCGCGGTCACCCAGTGGCTGGCCGCCGGCCAGTTGACCACCGGCTGGTTGGTGTCGGGGTCGGCGTAGGGGCCCGAGTCCCCAGACCCCGCCACCAGGGTGATCCCTTCGCTGGCCGTTTGGGCCATCAGCGCGTTCCACTGCGCGGCCTCGGCGGCGGAAAGCTGGTCTTCGGCCAACACCACGCTCATCGAGAAGACTTGGTCCTGGTTGTTTTGCACCACCTGGGCGATCACGTCCAGGGGAGAGCCCGAGTCGGCGGAGATGGTGTAAAGGTCCAGGGTGGCACCAGGGGCGGAGGAGACCGCCCGCTCCATGTCCAACATCAACTCGCCGTGCCATCCGGAAACCACCTGCGGCTGCCCTCCGTCCACCGGGATGACGTTCACAGGGGAATTCGGCAGGTGGTAGGCGTTCTCAAAGGCGGAGAGGTCGGAGAGGGTGGGAGCGGAGGAGGCAAAGATGCCGATTCGCATCCCCCCTTTCCTCTGGGCCGCCGACACCAGGTTGGTGGCCTGGTAGGCCTGGTTGACCTGGGTTGGCGTCAACGGGCGGTCGACCACGGTGGGCCCGGTCCAGCTCAAGGAGGGCAGGTTGGCGTCGTAGGTCAACAGTCCGTTCGAGACCTGCACCTGCCAAGGGCCGGAGTAGGCGGTGTGGAGGATCACCACCAGCTCGTCGTTGCCGTTCTGGTCCAGCTGCATGTTGCCGTTGACGTCTGACAAGGCGTAGCTGGAGAGCGAGCCGGTGTCGCCCACCGGATTGACCGTCACCTGCCAGCCGGCCAAAGGTGCGCCGGTAAAGGGGTCGGTGGCATGCACCTGCAGGTGAATCGGTTGTCCGGTGGGCACGCTGGTCGGGCCGACCACCGAGACTTGCACGTTCCCGAGGGAAAGGCCTATTTGAGCCGGCCTTAACTGCGCCGAGTGCCAGGTCATGGTCGGAGAGGGAGCAGTCGCGGTGTGCCCAAGGTTGGAGATGTAGCTCACTGACTGGGCCATCGGGCCTTGCAGCACCACCGGCCGGGTTTCCACCCAACTGCCGTCCGGATTGCGCATCAAGCCGGCCTGCCACGCCCGGTCGACCACGGCTGCGGTGGCCGCCACCCGGAGCCCAAATCCGGCGGCGGTGGTGCCGAGAACGCGAAACCCTTCTTGGCGCAACTCGTCGCGAACCGAGGCCACCGTCGCCGCAGACGGGCCGAAGCGAGCGGCCAACTGCTGCGGGGTAAGAAAATGGCGGTACTCCGGGGAGCCGGGGGTGGAGACGGCCTCGGCCCAGGCTTCCAGAGCGGCGGCGTTCCCTTGGAGGTAGACGGTTCCCTGCCAAGGGGTATCCGAGGCCACCGCCTGCCAGGGACCCATCAAGGAAGCCGGGTGCATCCAGACGGTGCGCATCGGGGGTTCAGGCCATCCCGCGGCCATGGTCAAACCGACTAGGGCAAGCGCTCCGATTGCGAGTGCGGCCTTTCTGAGCATTGCGCTTCATCCCTCTCCGAAAAAACGAACCCGCCCTGGACCCCATCGCCCCCGAGCGGGACACCTTACCACATTCATTCGCGCCCCCGGCGGAAACTCCTGCCTGATCCGGTCGCCTCCTGGCTAAAGAAATGATGAAAATGCCCTTGCTAACCCTTGAGCTTGTGGGCCTCCACATCCTGCCGCGGGGCAAAAAAGGCCAAGAGCTCGTCGACCGCCTCGCGGTGATCCACGTCGCAACTGATGTGGCGTTGCACCGAGAACCGCTCAATCTGCGCATCGCCATACGCCTGGAGGGTGAACGGGGTGGCGTGATTGGAAATCAAGACCGGAATACCTTGTTCGGCGAGGCGCTGCGCCCACACCGCAAGTTCGGCTTGCTCCTCCGGGCCGAACCCCTCTTGCGAATAGGCGGTGAAGTGCGCGGTCTTGGACCAGGGGACGTAGGGGGGATCGCAGTAGACCACGTCCCCCGGACGCGCGGCGGCCAAGACGGAACGGAAGTCGGCGTTGACGAAGGTGGTATGCTTGGCGTGCTTCAGAAACTCCCACATTTCATGCTCCGGGAAATAAGGGCGGCGGTAGCGGCCAAAGGGCACGTTGAACAGGCCCTTGCGGTTGTAGCGGCACAGGCCGTTATACCCGTGGCGATTGAGGTAGACGAAGAGCAACGCCCGCTCAAGCCCGTCCTGGCTGTGGTTGAAGCGCTCCCTCAGCGCGTAGTAGCGCTCGGGCCGGTTGTTTTCCGGCACAAAATAGGCGCGGCATGCCTCGATAAACGCTTTACCGTGCTGCTTTAACTGCTGGTAGCAGTTGATCAGATCCGGATTGGCATCAGCCAAGAGCGCCTCCGGATACTCACAATTCAGCCACACCGCGGCCGATCCGGCAAACGGCTCCACTAACCGCCGACCCGGTGGCAGACGCCGCCGAATCCGGGGTATCAACCGCACCTTGCCGCCGGCCCATTTCAAAAATGGCCGCCGCACCGGCACCATCGCCTGCTCCACGCTACCACTCCTAGCAGTTGTGCTTCGACACGCCGTTCCCGTGCTCCTGCTTGAGCCCCTCCCGGAACAGAGGCGGGAAGAGCTTGGATCAAGGTCCGGCGGGACTTACAGGGAGGAGACCTCCTGCCCGCCAATTCGGACCTCGCCGCCGCGGAAATGGAATTCAATGTGAGTACGCGAGCGAGCAGGCCTCGGCTCGCGCTTTCACGCCGGTGTGGAAAGGCTACCACTTTGTTCTGTTCGACTGGCCCCCAAGCTTGGGATCCTTACCATCAACGGCTGGATGGCCGCCAGCGCGCTCGGGCCACTGGCCACAAACTCCTGGTCGCTCCGAGTCACCCGCGGCTATCACACACGATCCGAATGGTCGGAGGGCGGCTGAACCCCCGGCTCGACACCGTGGGCGTACTTCCGACAGACGCTTTACAAAGCCCCAGAGCCAAACGGGCATCCAGAGGTCCCGCTTGGCTCCGCGGCTTATTTATTGGGCGTTGGCATTAGGCGGACTTCCGCTCGGTGCCGCGCCCCGGGGCCCAAAGCGCATCTGCACCGGCCATCCCGGCTGAGCCATCAATCTCGGCAAGGCCGCCTGGTACCGAGAGAGGAAATTCGATGGGTTTGGCCCGGAAGGCGAAGCGCTCGGGGCCGACTGGATGGCCTGTCGCATCTGTTGCTCTAACGCCTGTTGTAGGGTGGAGATCGGGACGTGTTGCGCGGTCGCCACCTGGTCTAGCGACTGCCCGTTGAGCAAGTCCTGGCGGAGGGTGGCCTCCGGCAAGTGCAAGGCCTGGGCGGCCGCGCTGAGCGTTCCCGAAATGGGAAAAAACGGGCGGCCACTGGGCGCAAAACCACCGCGATGGCCAAAAAAACGCGGGGCCGCACTTGGGGGGGTGCTGGGGGCGGAGGTGTGGGTGGTGGTGGTCGAAGTCGAGCTCGAACCGCTGGCGCTGGCCCCACAGGCGCTGGCACCTACCAACAACGCCACCGCACCTGCAGCAAAGACCAGCCGCTTCCCCTGGGTTTGGAACATCCTGCCTTCCTCCTTCTCCATCTCGCTCGGCCTCCGTGCCGAGCATGGCCCATTGTACCAAGCGCTTGCTAAATGTAGGCTGAAATTTCGCGGCAAGCGCCGGCATCCCGGAGGAAAGCGACTGACATCTCAAACCTAACAGGCAAATCGAGGAGGCGGGGCTTTGGCTCAGGCCGGGCGGTCGGCTATTCGGAGGACAAGATCCGGGCGTCGCCCCCTTCTTCACCCTCCTCTTCCTCCGCCGGCCGTTCGAACTCGAAGCGGAAGGGGGCCGTCAACTCCACCCGGGTGCCTTGACCGGGCCGGCTTTGGATCACCACCGATCCCCCGAGTTCAGAGGCCCGCTTGCGCAGGTTCCTCAGGCCGTAATGACCCGGACCGGGCGGCACCGCGGGGTCAAAGCCTACCCCGTTGTCCTCCACCGTCAGCTGATAGGTGGGCCCGCTCCGCCGCCAGGTCACCTCCACCTGGGTGGCGTGGGCATGGCGATTGACGTTGGTCAAGGCCTCCCGCACCCAGGCCAACAGGCTCTC
>JAIMAE010000126.1 GCA_023512105.1 Bacillota bacterium
ACCATCTCCGCCTCGCCGATCGTGGTGGAGGGAAACGACTTTAACACCGGCCTGTTCACCGCCGACGGGCGCCTGGTGATAGCAGGATTTGGCTCCACCGTCCACGTGGGGACGATGGGAAGCGCCATCCAGGGATTGATGGAGGCGGCCGGCCCGATCCGGGAAGGCGATGTGCTGTTGACCAACGACCCCTTTTTGGGGGCCCTGCACCAAAACGACGTGATCGTGGCCAGCCCTTTTTACTGGGAGGGGGAGCCGGTGCTTTGGGTGGGCAACGTGCTCCATCATCCGGACGTGGGGGGAATCGACGAAGGCAGCTTTTGCATTAACGCCCGAAACCTCTACCAAGAGCCGCCCCGCTACCTCTTGAAGATCGTGGAACAGGGTGAGTGGTCGGTCCCGGCCGAGCGGACCTTCACCACCAACTCCCGCCTTCCGGAGATGGTGGGACTGGACCTAAAGGCCCAGGTGGCCTCGATCCACGTGGCCAAAACCCGCCTCGCCGAGCTGTTGGCGGAGGTGGGCTGGCCCACCCTGCAGGCGGTGATGGAACAAAGCCTCTCGGTGGCCGCCCAGCAGCTCCAGGCGCGGCTGGCCGAGATCCCCGATGGGCGTTTTTCCGGAGTCGCCTACATGGACGGCGACCGGGTGGGATCAGACCGGATCTTGACCATTCGGGTGGCCCTAGAGAAGCGCGGCGGCCATATGCGGTTTGACTACACCGGCACCGATCCTCAGGTCGACGCCGCCGTCAACTGCACCGAACCGGCGCTGTGGGCCGCCACCGCGGTGCCCCTGTACGCCTTTTTGTGCGGCGGTGAGATCGACTGGAACGACGCCTTGCGCGCCTGCATGGAGGTGGTGGTGCCTCCGGGGACGGTGGTCAGCGCCCGCTTTCCGGCGCCGGTGTCGATTTCCACGGTCGGCTGCCGTTGGCTGGCCACCGTGGCGGCGGGCCAGGCGGTAGCCAAGATGCTGTCTTGCTCCCCCCGCTACCAGGACCGGGCGGTGGCTTCTTGGAATGTCTCCAGCCATTGCGTCAACCTGTTTGGCAGCAAAGGCGGCCGGCGGGTGGGGGCCCTGCTCTCCGATCACCGCGGGGGCGGGGCGGCCGCGCGGGCCCAAGCGGACGGGATCAGCCACGCCGGACAGGTGACCTCCTACGCCAGCTTCATGGGCAACGTGGAGGAGGCGGAGTGGAAGCTGCCGGTCCTGTACCTAACCCGCTACCCGCTCCCCGATTCCGGCGGGGCAGGGCGCTGGCGCGGGGGGCTGACCGCCGCCTCGGTCCTGACCCCCTACGGCGCTGACCCGGTGGTGGTGAAGATCACCAACACCGCCGGCACCGAGCAGACCAACGCCTTAGGGCTTTGGGGAGGATGGCCGGGGGCAGGCTCCCTGGCGGGGGTGATTCGCCAAGGGTGCGTCGCCCCTGAGCAGCTTTGGCCCTCCGATCCCTGGGTGGGCCGGGGAGAGGTGCTGCCGTCCAAGGCCGACCTGATCCTTCGCCCCGGCGATGTCTTGTGGTTCTTTCCCCCAGGCGGCGGGGGGTGGGGGGATCCGCTCGACCGCAACCCACAATGGGTGGCCGACGACGTCCGCGACGGTCGGGTCAGCGCCGAGTGGGCCCGTCGCCTCTACGGGGTGGCGACCAGCGATAGCGGGGTGGATTGGGAGGCCACCGCCCGGCTGCGGTCCGCGCGGCGCCGGGACCGCTTAGCTTCCCGAAGCGTCCGATTGCCCTGGCAGGACGTCTTCGCGGCTCAGGGCGGCTGGGTGACGGTGGGGGATTACGGCTATCTGAGCCCCCACGGCGCCCTCTCCTGTCGGCGGTGCGGGGCCAGCTGGGACGAGGGGCTGGTGGTTGCGGAACTGCCGATTGGCGCGGCCGGTCCCTGGCGAGCGATGCGGTGGGGTGGGGAGAGTCCGCACTTTCGTTTGCTGGTGGGGGTTTGTCCCGGATGCGGAACGGCGGTTGTGGTGACCGAGACCCTCTGCCCGGAGGGGCGTTGATGCAGGTTGGCCATCAGGTCGGTTTCTGAAAGAGAAAGGGGTTTTTGACGATGCGTTTTACGGATCAGGTGGCGGTGGTCACCGGGGCAGGTCGCAACATCGGGGAGGCGGTGGCCTGGAAATTGGCCGAAGAAGGGGCTCGGGTGGCGGTGGTGGACCTCGATCCGGGGCGAGGACAGCGGGTGTCTGAGGCGATAGGCCGCGCACACCCTGGTCAGGCGATGGCGGTGGTCTGCGACGTCTCTGACCGGGCCCAAGTCCAGGAGATGGTGGACACGGTGCTGCGACGCTGGGGACGGGTCGACGTCTTGGTCAACAACGCCGCCATCACCGACCGGGAGACGATTTTGACCCTCTCCGAAGAAGAGTGGGACCGGGTGATCGACGTCTCCTTGAAGAGCGTCTTTTTGGTCAGCCAGGCGGTGGCCCGCCACATGGTGGAGCGTGGAGGGGGTGGGTGCATCATCAACCTGGCCTCCACCTCCGGCCATCGCGGGCGCTCCAACGCTACCGCCTACACGGCGGCCAAGGCCGGGATCCTCAATCTGACCCGGACCATGGCGATTCAGTTGGCGCCGTGGAAGATTCGGGTCAACTCGGTGACGCCCAACCGGGTGGGCTCCCCGGTGGGGATGGACGAAGTGCGCACCGACAAGGACGTGCAAAACCTGGTCGGGCGGGCCGGGGTCCCGATGGACATCGCCCAGGCGGTGGCCTTTTTGGCCAGCGGGGAGGCCGCCTTTATCACCGCCGCCGACCTTTTGGTGGACGGCGGGGCGCTCTCCGTCACCGAACCGTAGGTTGGGGAGCGAGGTGCGAAGATGAATCCAAACCGCTATCGGGTGATCGACGCCGACGGACATCTCATCGAGTCCATCCCGGAGTTGGCCGAGTTCATGGACCCTGGGATCCGGGAGATCGCGCTGCATCCCGGCCGAAACCGGCAGGGGGTCTTTCCTTCGCTCGATGGGATGCATTACCGCCCGCCTTCCGAAGATGCCGCCATCAAGGGCAGGCGGTTGGTGCGGGCCTCCTCGGGACGAGCCGGCTCAGCGGAGGATTACGGCGCCTTTTTAGACCAGGTGGGCATCGCCGAGGCGGTGCTGTTTACCAGCGAAGGCCTCTCGGTGGGATTTATTCAGCTGGCCGACTACGCGGTTCGCCTTTGCCGCGCCTACAACGACTA
The DNA here is from genome assembly GCA_023512105.1 of Bacillota bacterium. GTDB lineage: Bacteria > Bacillota > Sulfobacillia > Sulfobacillales > Sulfobacillaceae > JAIMAE01. The sequence goes on from JAIMAE010000126.1 coordinate 3,200, forward strand.
CGTCGCCGAACGCTACCGCAAGCTTGACCGGCGCCTGCATCCGATGGCGTTGGTCCCCTTGCAAAATCTGGAGGCGGCGGTGGCCGAGCTGCGGCGCGCGGTGCTGGAGCTGGGGTTACCGGGAGCCATGCTGCCCTCGACCGGCCTGCCCCTTCACCTCGGCCACCCCTACTACCACCCCTTCTACGCCGCGGCGGCTGACCTCGGCGCGGTCCTGGCCGTCCACGGAGGGTCCAACCGGGGGGTGGGGCTTGACACCTATCAGAACTTCTTTGCCTCGCACGTCTTGCACCATCCCATCCCCCTGATGGTGGCCTTGACCGGGATGCTGTTTGAGGGCGTCCTCGACCGCTACCCGGTCAAGGTCGCCTTCTTGGAAGGCGGGGTGGGGTGGGTGGTGACGTTGCTGGACCGGATCGCCCGCGACTTCGAGATCTACGGGCCGGGCATCTTGCGGCGCTCCCTTCCGGAGTACCTCGCCTCGGGGCAGATCTTGATCGGCTGTGAGGGCAACGACCACAGCCTCCCCTACTTGGTCAAGGAGGTGGGCATCGAGCCGTTCGCCTATTCCTCCGACTATCCGCATGAGGCCGACGTGCTCGACGCCCAACGGGAAATTGGCGAGACGCTGGAGTCGACGGCGTTGAGCGAGGCGCAAAAGCGAGCGCTTTTGGGCGAAAACGCCGCCCGTTTCTTCAACCTCAGTCAGAATCAGGAGGAGGCTTGAACCTGTGATGGAGATCGAGGTGCCGGTGATCGACGCCGACGGCCACCTGTTCGAGGAGGATGCGGCCTTGGCCGAATACCTGCCTCCACCTTACCGGGGTCGTCCTCGCTTTAAGACCTATCCGTTCTTTCCCACCCTCGATGGCTTTCCCCGAGGGATGGCGGTGGCCGGAAAGGTCCCGGAGACCCCTCCCTCGGTCTGGATGGAGTTTTTGGAGCGCAACCACATCCAAAAGGCCGTCCTCTATCCGACCGCCGGCCTGGCCGCCGGGCTGATCCTCGACCGCGACTGGGCGGTGGCGGTCTCGCGGGCCTACAACGACTGGCTGTACGATCGGTATACCCGCGACCATCCTCAGCTGTTGGGGGTGGCACTGCTTCCGGTGCAAGACCCTGAGGAGGCGGCCCGCGAACTGCGCCGGGCCAAGACCGAACTTGGGTTTGTGGCCGGGCTCTTACCCGCCGTCACCGCCCTGCACCGGGGTTACGGGGCCAGCGACTTTGACCCGATCTACCGGGCGGCCGAGGAGCTCGACGTCGGCTTGGCCGTCCACGGCGCCCCCAGCCGGGGCCTGGGGTTTGACTTTCTGCCCACCTTCATCCAGGTGCACACCCTGGAGCATCCGGTGGCGCTCTTGATTCAGCTGACCAGCATGCTGTTTGAAGGGGTGTTTGACCGCTTCCCCAAGCTGCGGGTGGCCTTTTTGGAGGCGGGGTCGGGCTGGTTGCCGTATTTCATCGATCGCACCGAGGAGGAGTTTGAAAAACCCTATCGCTTCCAGGCCCCCAAGATGCGCCGATCGCCCCGCGAGGTGTTGACCTCCGGCCAGGTCTGGGTGACCGCCGAGGTCGAAGAGCGCCTTTTGCCCTACACCCTTCAGCTCTGCAACCAAGACGCGGTGATGTGGCCTTCCGACTTTCCCCACGAGCGGCTGCCCGACGCCTTCAGCCGCGACCTTCCCACCTTGCTGGGGCGCCAAGACCTCAGCGAGGAGCAAAAGCGCAAGATTCTTTGGGACAATCCCTGTCGCTTCTACGGGATTGGTCCCGAGGGGCGGTGAGGGGATGCGGGTGGTGGTAACCGGATCCGCCGGGCTGGTCGGCGGCGCCGTCTGCGCGCGGCTTACGGTCTTGGGCCACGAGGTGGTCGGGGTGGACATCGCGCCGAGCCGGGGGAACGCGAAAGACCAGGTGGGGGTGGACCTTCTGGACTGGCCGTCATGGCTCGAGCTGATGTTAAGGGTGCGCCCGGAGGCGGTGGTGCACACCGCCGGCTGGCTTACCCCGGCGGTGGAGGCAACCCCCTCCCGGGGGTTGGCCATAAACTACCAAGGCACCGTCCACGTCTTGGAGGCGGCGCGCCTGACGGAAACCCGCCGGGTGGTCTTTTGCAGCTCCAGCACCGTCTATGACCACGCCCGGGTGGTGGATCGCCCGATCCGCGAAGACGACCCCATCTTTCCCCGCAGCCTGTACGCCACCACCAAAATCGCCGGGGAGTACACCGGCCTCAACTACGCCCGCCGCTACGGCTTTGAGTTCGTGGCCCTGCGCTTGGCGGCGGTCTACGGCCCCGGTCCCTCCCAGTCTGGGGTGGCCGGACTTTGGATCGATCCGCTGCTCCGCCGGGTAAAGGCCGGCCTTCCCGCTGAGGTGAGAAGGCCGACCCGGCGCGCACTCGACTACGTCTACGTCGAGGACGCGGCCCAGGCATTGGTGCAAGCCACCCTCCGTCCCCACCTGGCCTCCCCGGCCTACAACATCGGGGAGGGGCGGTTGAGAAGCTTCGACGAGATTCTGGAGGCCATCCGCCAATTGCGCCCGGAGGGGGAGGTCCGCGAGCTACCGGGAGAGCGGCAGACCTCGCCGTATGCCGAGGCCAGCCAACCGATGGACATCAGCCGGGCGCGCCAGGAACTCGGCTACCGCGTGGAGTTCCCCTTGCCGCAGGCGGTGGGGACTATCTTGGCCGGCTGGATTAACTGGGTTCCGGGGGAATAGGCAGAGGGGACGCCGAGGTTTCCGGCGTCCCCGAAGTGCTGCGGCGTGCGGCCGAGAACTTATCCCAACGGCAAAAGCCGACGGGCGTTTCCTTCGTACATCTGTTGGCGCTCTTGCTCGGAGATCGGCAGCTGGTCGAGCACCCGGATGGTTTCGCGAATGAAGCGGGCGCCTCCTTCGGGGTCGAAGGGGCAGTCGCTGGCGAACAGGCAGTGGTCTGCCCCGAAGAACTCGTACCCCAGGCGGGTGGCCGCGGCCGCGCCAAACAGGGCGGTGTCGGCATAGAACTCCTTGAAGTATTGAAGGGCCGGGCGGGCCAACGGTTCGTACTGTTCGCCGATCGTGCGCTGGCCCAAGACGTCCAGGCCAGGGGAGATCCGCCCTTCGAAGTAGGGGATCATCCCGCCCATGTGGTGGGTGACGACGATGAGGCCGGGCAGGCGTTCCATGATCCGCGAGAAGACCAGCCGCGCCATCGCCACGCTGGTCTCGTACGGCCATCCAAATGCCCACCAGAGCTCGTAGCGCGACTTGGTCTCGGTGCGATAGTCGGGAAAGGTCGCCGGGCGGGTTGGGTGGAGAAAGATCGGGATGTGCCGCTCGGCGGCGCGGGCGAAGATCGGGAAAAAGGCTTCCTCATCGAGGGGTCGGCCGTTGACGTTGGAGTAAATCTGCACCCCGGACGCCTTGAGCTCATCCCAGGCTCGGTCCATCTCCCGCACCGCCGCCTCCGGGTTGTTCATCGGCAGGGCGGCCAAAAAGCCGGGGAAGCGGTCGCGGTGGCGAGCGACGATTTCGGCCAGGGAATCGTTGCCGATGCGAGCCAGTTCCGGCGAGCCTTCGGGGTCGGCCAACTCCTCCGGGGCCGGCTGGGCCAAGGAGAGAATCTGTTGGAGGTCGTCCCAGGGGTCGAGTAGGCGCAGGCGGGCGTCTAGGTCCCACAGGGTGGGGATGTGGGCATCGCGTTTGGCGATCTCGACATTGCCGGCCAGTTTTTCGATCCGCTCGATGAACGGTTTAGGCAAGAAATGGGTAAAGACGTCGATCTTCACGGCTGCTCCTCCTTTTGGGCCAATCGCTGCGCGACGAGCGGGGCTAAAATCTTTGCCATGACCTATTTCGCTGTCTCCCGGGAGAATCCTGCGTGCCCGCTGGCCTCTCCGGCACCGGACGCGGCGGACTACCTTCCTCACGTTGGCAGGCGACTTGGCCCCCAGGGCGGCAAAAACGCCGATCTGGCGCCACTTTGACGTGGTTCGGGGAGGGGACTCTTTCCTGAAGAGGACCAAGCCAATTCCTCTTTTGGCGTGGTCCGGAGTTTTTTCTTGCTTCCTTCTCCCCGCATCCCTGCCCCTCCGGTGGGTTCCGCAGTCAGGGGGCGTTTCGAGGTCGCACGTCTTCCCGATGGCCCTGGAGAGCCCGCCGGTAGTCCTCTTCGTAATGGCTCATCACTTCTTGCGCGGGCAGCAGGGCGGCCTCAGGGGCCACCACCTCCAAGCCCGGACCCCTAAGGTACCATTCCTGGTGGTCCGGGTAAAGGACGACGTCGGTTTGCTGAAAGTCCCGCCAGCCCTCGATGTCGAAGATGGTCATTCCCTCCGGGCCGGCCACGAATTCGATCGCCAGCCGACTTCCCGCCGGTTTGGCCACCACATCGCCGGCTTGTAGGGTCACGGTGCGCGCGCCGCAGCGCATGGTGCCGCTTCCTTCCCACACCAGGTAGCATTCGTCCACGTCGGAGTGGGCATGGAACCGGTTGGCCCGCCCGTGGGGGCGCAGCCGGTAGGTCTGCAGGGCCAGCCGGTCGGACCCCAACACAGCGCCCAGGTAGACAAACCGCCCACCGGCGGTGGTTTTCCCGGCGTTTTGCAACACCGGACCGGGATCCTCGGCCCAAGGCTTGGCCACCGGGGCCCGCCACCCGTCTTGCCAGGGGGACTCGGCATGGGCCAAAAAGGCCTGCCAGGCTTGATGGAGAAACTTGGGGTAATCGGCGTGCTCG
>JAIMAE010000005.1 GCA_023512105.1 Bacillota bacterium
GGCTGTGGCGCAGTTTGGTAGCGCGCTACCTTGGGGTGGTAGAGGTCGTGGGTTCAAATCCCGCCAGTCCGACCATTTTTTCCGGCCCTTGCGGCCGGATTTTTCTTTTGGGAAGACTAGCGCTTCGGAGGTGTTGACCCTGGAGCGAGGCGTGCGGCGGCTGGATTTTCCGTCGGCCCCGGGAACGGAGCGGCTCTTTTGGCGCCACTGCCAGCTAAGCGAGGGGGAAGACCTGTTGAAGGAGGCGCTGGCCGAGGCAGGGGTTGCCAGCCTGCCGAATGCCTCGTCAGACCAGGCTCGGGTCGAAGACTACGGGGAGTATGTTCACGTGGTGCTCTTCACCTTCGCCGCCGACCCCCGGGGATTGCGCGAAGTTCCCTTTCACGTGGTCGCCTGTGCCCGCGGGGTGGTGAGTTGGAGCGAGCAGCCGCTGGCCTTGGTCGACGAGCTGGAGCAGCGCCTGCGCCAGATGCAAAGCCGGATCGCTCGGGTTCCCATCTTGCTGTATCACGTCTTGGACACCCTGCTCAACGACGCCTGGCATTTCCTGGATTACCTCAATGAACGGGTCTCGGCCCTAGAGCGAGCGGTCCTGCGGCGAACCGGCACGGCGCAAGTCCAGAGCGAGATGCTGGAGCTTCGCCGGGTGATCCTCAGAACGCGCCGCCTGTTGGGCTCCATGCGCGACGCGGTCCACCATTTGGCCGGCCACCTTTGGCTGGAAGGAGCCGAGGTGGTGCTGTACTTCGAGTTATATGACCTGGTCTTGCGCCTGTTTGACGCCGTCGACACCTATCGCGAGTTGCTCGACTCGTTGATGGACATTCACCTCGCTTCGGTCTCCAACCGGCTCAACGAGATCGTGAAGTCCTTGACCTTGGTGGCCACCGTTATGCTTCCACCCTCTCTGGTGGCCTCTTTATACGGGATGAATTTTGACCACATGCCGGGCTCTCGCCATCCCTACGGCTTCTATGTGGTGCTCGGTTTTGCTATGGTGGTTTCGATGTCCTTGGTGTGGTGGTTCCGGCGTCGCCGGTGGATCTGAGCCCAGGGTTGGCGGAGAGGAGTAAGATGTCGGGGATGACGGATTGGGTGACGCGCATGGAACGGGTCATGAACCCGGGATTGGCGCGCGTCTTTCGGTTTATGGGCCTGGGCGCGGTGGAGCACACCGGGCGTGGGGCGGAAGTGATCGACGATGCGGGGCGTCGGTACATCGACTGCGCTTCGGGGTACGGTGTCTTGAACCAGGGGTATCTGCATCCCAGGATTGTGGCCGCCGCAAGGGCACAGCTGGCAGAGCTGGCGATGTCCTCTCGGGTGTTGATTAATCGGCAGGCGATTGAGCTGGCCGAATACCTGGCCCAGGTGACTCCGGGGGACTTGCAATATAGTTTCTTTGTTAATAGCGGAGCCGAGGCGGTGGAGGCGGCATTGAAGTTGGCCCGCTACGCCACCGGGCGCACCCGAGTGGTGACCACGGTGGGGGCGTTTCACGGAAAGACCCTGGGGGCGCTCTCGGTCTCCGGCCGGGCCTTGTACCAAGATCCGTTTCGCCCGCTACTGAGCGACGTGATTCACGTGCCCTACGGCGATTTGGCGGCAGCGGAGGCGGTGATTGACCACCGGGTGGCAGCGGTGGTGGTGGAACCCATCCAGGGCGAGGCCGGCATCGTGGTGCCGCCCCAGGATTACCTGCCAGGCCTGCGCCAGGCTTGCGACCGGGTCGGCGCCGCCTTGGTGGCGGACGAGGTGCAGACCGGCATTGGGCGGACGGGGTATCTGTTTGCGGTCGAAGCCAGTGAGATCGTCCCGGACCTGCTCTGCCTAGCCAAGTCGCTGGGAGGCGGGGTGGTGGCAATCGGGGCGGTGGTGGGTCGTCCCTGGGTGTGGCGGATGTTCTCGGAGCAGCCGCTGCTGCACACCTCGACCTTTGGCGGCAATCCGTTGGCAACCCGGGTGGCCTTGGAGGCGTTGAAGGTTACGGTCGAGGAAAAGCTGCCAAGCCGGGCCCGAGAGCTAGGGGCGTGGTTTTTGTCCCGGCTGCGCGACCTTGCTGAGCAATATCCTCACGTGGTCAAGGAGGTGCGCGGGCGCGGCCTGATGATTGGGGTGGAGTTTGTCGCCCCCGGGATGGCCGCGGCCGTGATCGCCGAGCTGTTTGAACGGGGGATTTTGGCGGTGTACACGCTGAACAACGAACGGGTGATCCGCCTGATGCCGCCTTTGGTAATTGCCCGAAGCGAGCTTTCGACGGTGCTGGCGGCGCTCCAAGAGGTGTTGGCAGTGGTGGCAGAGATGGCGGCGGATTTGGAAGGGTGATGCGCGGTGCCGACGGTGGACGTGATCGAACGAGTTCCGGCCCCTCTCCCTCGGGTGTACGGCATCCTACGGGAGATGGAGCGCTTTCCCGAGTTTATGGAGAACGTGGAGTCGGTAACGGTGTTGGAACGGGGCGACGGTTACACCGTGACCCGCTGGGTGGCCCGGCTTAAGGGAAGCCGATTTGAATGGACGGAGCGCGACGCCTTTTATCCGGACCAGGGGCGGATTGAGTTTGAGCAGGTCGCCGGCGACCTCAAGGTGTTTCGCGGATTTTGGCAATTGACCAGCCACGGGGAGGCCGAGACCGAGGTGGTGCTCTCCACCACCTTTGAGTTTGGCCTGCCCATGGTGGCGGCCCTGCTGAACCCGCTGGCGCGGATCGCGCTGCGTGACAACGCCCGGGCGATGTTGACGGCGGTCGCCGCCGAGGTGCGGGGGTCTTCCCAGGACGGATAGCTTCCGATGAAAAACAGAGCAATCCAACATAAAATGGCGAGCGAGGGAGATGGCGCGGAGAATATCCTAGAGCAACCCGGTTTATTCCGGGAAAATGGATGATTTTGTTGACACGGCGCGGCTTTTTGATACAATGGTTCATGGCCGTCGGACAGATGCCCGGCGTATCCTACTCGGGGAACAAGGGGGTTGGGAATGCAATGAATGCATTGGGTCGACACATCCTGGCGGAGATTCACGGATGTGATGGCGACATTTTGAACGACATCACCGGCGTGGAAGAAATTTTGGTGGAAGCGGCGTTGAAGGCCGGCGCCGAAGTGCGCGAGGTGGCGTTTCACAAATTCAGCCCGCAAGGGGTTAGTGGTGTCGTGGTCATATCCGAATCCCATCTGGCGGTCCATACCTGGCCAGAGCACGGGTATGCAGCGGTGGATGTGTTTACCTGCGGCGATAGTGTCAACCCCTGGGATGCCTGTAACCATATCGTGGAACGGTTCCGCGCCAAGAACTTTACTGCCTCCGAAACCCTGCGCGGCGTGCTGGTGGAGGCTCCGACCGAAAAGGCGGCCGTGTAAGTAAGGGGGGCAGGCATTGGCATCGACTTTTGTGATGGTAAAGCCGGATGGGGTGCGGCGGGGGTTGGTGGGCGAGGTGATCCGCCGCATCGAAGCCAAGGGGTTGCGACTGAAGGGCATGAAGATGATACGGGTCGCCCCTGAATTGGCGGCCCAACATTATGCCGAACATCGGGACAAGCCATTTTATCCCGAGCTGATCGCGTTTATCACCTCCGGGCCGGTGGTGGCGATGGTGGTGGAGGGACGGGACGCGGTGAGCGTGGTGCGCAACCTGATGGGAGCCACTGACCCTGTGAAGGCTGCTCCGGGAACCATCCGCGGAGACTTCGGCCTGGAACTGACCGAAAATGTGGTCCACGGCTCGGATAGTCCCGAGTCGGCGGCCCGGGAGATCGGCCTGTACTTTACCGCCGAAGAATTGGTTTAAGTGGGCGAAGCCGTAGCGATGTGGTGGCCGTGGTGGCTGGCGTTGCTAGCCGGGGGGGCGGGATATGCCGGGTTGGTCGAGCCGTTTTGGCCCCGACCAGTCACTTACGAGGTGGCCATCCCCGGATTGGCGGCCGAGCTCGACGGGTACACCATTCTCCACCTGTCCGACTTGCACGGACGGGTGGATTTTTTTGCGCGCCCGTGGTTTCAAGACTGGTTGCGCCAATCCCAGCTGATATGCGTCACCGGCGACCTGTACGCCCCCACCCTTCCGCGGCGCCGAGTGGCCCGCATCTTGCAGAGGCTGGCCCAGACCCGGCCGCTTTATTACTGCAGCGGCAACCACGACTGGCGAAGGGGGAAGCTGGCGGTGCAGCCCTGGGATCCCGGTGGCGCTTGGATCGACAACCGGGTGGCGCTCCTGGCCGAGGGGCGGCTGGCGCTGGCCGGCCTTCCCGACCTCAGGCGTGGACAGCCCGACTGGGAGCGCGTCCTGTCCGCCTTGCCCAGCGCGGTGCCGGCGCTGTTGTTGTCCCACCGGCCTGACGTGGTGCTTGACCCGCGCGCCCGTCGCTTCGCCCTGGTGTTAAGCGGCCACACCCACGGAGGTCAAGTGGTGGTGCCCGGCTGGGGGGCGCCGATTCGGCACACCCGGATTCCCGGGCGTTACGTGGCGGGACGCTGGGAATGGGCTTCGGGACGATACCTCATCACCTCGCGCGGCCTGGGGGAATCGGAACTACCGTTCCGCTTCTTCTGTCGCCCCGAGGTGGTGCGGGTGGTCTTGCGGGCACGTTGATGGGAAGAATCTGGACATGGTACACTGACCGCCGACGAAGTCGGAGCCCCCGCCGCTCTGGACGGAGGCATCCGGCCGGGGGAGATCACCGGACGAGGAGGCGATGGCGATGGCGGGGGCAAAGGTTGCCATCATCGGGGGGTCGGGCGTCTACCAGTTGCCTGGTCTCTCCGGGCTGGTTGGACGCACCGTGGAGACCCCTTACGGGGAGGTAGAGCTGTGGGAAGGGGAGGGGCCGGATGGGGTGCCCCTGGTGTTTTTGAACCGCCACGGTCGCGCTCACCGCATTCCCCCTCACCGCGTCAATTACCGGGCCAACCTCTGGGCGGTCAAGGCGCTGGGCTGCCATCGGGTGGTGGCGACCGGGGCGGTCGGGTCGTTGCATCGCGCGCTGGTACCCGGGTGGCTGGTGCTGGTAGACCAGTTTTTGGACTTCACCAAGGCCCGGCCGGCCACCTTCTTCGAGGGGGGAGAGGGAGGGGTCATCCACACCGACGTGACCGACCCCTATTGCGCCACCTTGCGCCGACACCTGGCCGAGGCCGCGCAGGCGTTGGGGTTTCCCTACTGGGAGCGGGGCACCTACGTGGCCACCGAAGGGCCGCGCTTTGAGTCTCGAGCCGAAATCGAGGCCTTCCGCCGGCTGGGGGGCGACGTAGTGGGCATGACCGGCGTGCCGGAGGTGGTGTTGGCCCGAGAGCTTGGGCTGTGTTATGCCACCGTGGCCTTGGTGACCAACCTGGCCGCCGGCTTGAGTGCCAATCCGCTGACCCATGAGGAGGTGCTCCAAGTGATGGCCGAGCACGCCGAACGCGTCAACCGCCTATTTTGGCAGGCGCTGCCGGCGTTGGCCGGGGCGTGGGAGTGTCCGTCCTGCCCTCCGCCGCCTGCGGGCGGGTGATGCCAAGAGCAGGGAAATCGTGGAAACGGCCAAGGAGGAGGAGACGCGGTGACCAACACCTTACGCGACCCGGGGCTGGCCTCGGAGGGACATCGCAAGTTGCAGTGGGTGCGGGAGCGCATGCCGGTCTTGGCGGCGCTGCGGGATCGTTACCAGCAGACCCGGCCATTTGCCGGCCAGCGGATCGCGGTCTCGTTGCATCTGGAAGCCAAGACCGCGGTCTTGGCCGAGTTGCTTCACCTGGGAGGGGCGGAGGTGGCGGTGACCAGCTCCAATCCCTTGAGCACCCAGGACGACGTGGCGGCGGCTCTGGCCGAGCTCGGGGTCGAGGTCCACGCTTGGCGCGGAGCCTCCGCTGAGGAGTTTGACCGCTTTCACCACCGGGTGTTGGACCTTGAGCCCACCCTGGTGGTCGACGACGGAGCGGAGCTCAGCGAACGGCTGCACGGAAGTCGACAGGCGCTGTTGCCCAATGTCCGCGGCGGGGCGGAGGAGACCACCACCGGGCTGATGCGCCTGCGCGCCTTGGCCCGGACCGGCCAACTGGCCTATCCCATGATCGCGGTCAACGATGCCGACATGAAACATTTGTTTGACAACCGCTACGGGACTGGCCAGTCCACCTGGGACGCGATCATGCGCCACACCAACCTGGTGGTCGCGGGAGCGGTTGCGGTGGTGTCCGGCTATGGGTGGTGTGGCAAGGGAGTGGCGCAAAGGGCTCGCGGGCTGGGGGCACGGGTGGTGGTCACCGAGGTGGACCCGGTGCGGGCCAACGAGGCGTTGATGGATGGTTTTGAGGTCATGCCGATGCTCGAGGCGGCCCGCATCGGCAAGTTTTTTGTCACCGTAACCGGGAATCGCGACGTGATTTCCCGTCCCCACTTCGACCGCATGGCCGACGGGGCGGTGCTGGCCAACGCCGGCCACTTTGACGTCGAGATCGACGTGCAGGCGTTGCGCCAAGGCGCCATCGGGACGGTGGCCGGGCGCACCGAGGCGATGGTGGGGTACCGCTGGCCGACCGGGGCCACCTTGTGGCTGATGGCCGAGGGCCGGCTGGTCAATTTGGCCGCCGGGGACGGCCATCCGGTAGAAATCATGGACCTCTCGTTTGCCCTCCAGGCCCGCTCCCTCGAACACCTCCTGACCCATCCGCTTCCTCCAGGAGTCCATCCCGTCGATCCAGCGGTGGACCGCTGGGTGGCGCAGACCCGGCTGGACGCCCTGGGGGTGGCCATCGATCAGCTGACGCCTGGGCAAGTTGCGTATTTGCAAAGCGTGTGAGGGCCGGGCGCAGGGGGTAGGAGGAACGGGATGCGGATTCGGGTGGAGGCCGCGGCGGTGTGGCCGGGCGGTGAGCAGGGATGGTGGACGCCGGGCCAGGTCACCTGGTCGGCGAACCGGATTGAATCGGTCGGTCCGTTGACGGGGGAGGCAGCGGACGTCGACCGGGTGATTCGGGTGGAGGATGGATTGGTCCTTCCGGGGTTGCTTAACGGACATAATCATGCCGCCATGAGCCTGATGCGGGGCATCGCCGACGACAGCCCGTTGATGGAGTGGCTCACCCAACACATCTTTCCCCTGGAGGCCCACCTGACCAGTGAAGACGTCTATGTGGGCACGCTCCTGTCCTGCGCGGAGATGATCCGGGGCGGAACGGTGGGCTTTGCGGACATGTACTTTTTTGTCGATGCGGTGGCCCGGGCGGTGGAGACGAGCGGCCTTAGAGGGTGGATTGCCCGCGGGCTGGTGGAGGCGGACGACCCGGGCGGGGAAAAGCTGGCGGAGGCGGTGGAGTTTGCCCATCGCTGGCGAGGGCGGGCAGAGGGCCGAGTGGTGGGGATGCTCGGGCCCCACGCGCCCTACACCTGTGGACCGCGGTACTTGGAACGGGTGGCAGAATCGGCCAAGTCGGCCGACCTGGGGATCCACATTCACTTGGCGGAGAGTTGGCAGGAGGTCCAGGATTCCCAGCAGCGCTTTGGCTTGACTCCGGTGGAGCTGGCGGCTCGGGCTGGTATCCTGCAAAGCCGGGTCGTGGTCGCCCACGGCGTCCACCTGCAGGACCAGGACCGCAAGCTGCTGGCGGCCGCCCAAGGGGGCGTGGTGCACTGCCCGGTATCCAACGCCAAACTGGGCAACGGGACGATGGATGTGGTGCGGGCGCGGCGGGAGGGGGTTACGGTGGGGCTTGGCACCGACGGGCCGGCCTCCACCAACACCTTGGACATGTTTTTAGAGATGAAAGCGATGGCCTGGGGCCAGAAGCTGTTGCACCGGGACCCGGCTAGCTTCCAAGCGGTGGAGGCCTTGCGGGCGGCCACCGAAGGTAACGCCCAGATCTTAGGCGGGGTGAGCGGACGGCTTGAACCTGGGGCTCCTGCCGACCTGATCGTGGTCGGAACCCGGGGGACCCATTTGACCCCTGTCCACGACTGGAGCTCCAATGCCGTCTATGCCGCCACTGCCGCTGACGTCCGCTACACCATCTGCAACGGAGTGGTCTTGATGGAAGAAGGTCGCCTGCTCACCATCGATGAGGAGGCGGTTCGGCGGGAGGCCGCTGCTCGGGCCCGGGCGCTTATAGACCGGAGCCGATGAGGGAGGGGTGGGGTTGGCCTGGGTGGACTGGAGCGACAACCGCTGCATCATCTGCGGGAGCAAGAATCCTCATGGGCTCCAATTGCACTTTCCCCACCAAGAGGCAGGGGTTCGGCTTACGGTGACGGTGGGGGAGAAGTGGCAAGGGTTCGAAGGCATCGTCCACGGCGGGATCGTGGCCGGGATTTTGGACGACGCCATGTGGCATGCCACCTACAGTCGCACCGGGCGATCGGTGGTCACGGCGCGGCTAGAGGTTCGCTATCGAAGACCGTGGCCGGTCGGCAGTCCGGTGGTGGTGGAAGCGCAGGTGGAGCGCCAAAAAGGTCGACTGGCGATTTGTTGGGCCACCGCCCATAAAGCGGATGACGGCGGATTGGTGGCCTCCGCCCGAGGGCACTTCCTCCCCGCCGACTCCGTGTAGCGCGTAGGCACTGAGGGTCACTTGAGCCCAAGCGGTGATAGGGGAACGGCTAGAGGTGGCCTCCATACCGGCGGATGATATCCCGAGCCCGTTCCGCCGCCTCGTCGGGAACTACCGCCGTCAAAAGCCAACCTTGTCCCCAAATCAACCCGCCGTGGTCCCAAGCGGAGGCCGCCGTCCATTTGTCGTCTAGGACGTCGGGTTGGTATCCGTAGCGACCCCATTCCACCAGGGCCGATTCGGTTGGGCCATCGGGCCCTGAGGAAACCGGGGCAATTTGCACCACGTCTAGGCCCGCGCGCCGCAGGGCGGCCTGACAAGCCTCAGCGTCTTCGGGTAAGGTAAAGGAAGCCAACACGGTGACCTCTCGGCCCACACCCATCACCTCCCGCCTCTGGCCAGGCTAAGGACCTCCGCGCCAGGACAAGGCTAGCTTGTGTCATCGAACGACGAATCATGCGAGAGAGTGGGGGATCGCGGTGCGATGGTTGGCCCTTGGCCTTGAGCGGCGGCCGGACTTGGGGCATCCACCCTACCGGGTGCTGGCCGCGCACATCGGAGCCGCCGGCCCGGAGCCGGTCTGGGAGTGCTGGATTGACGACGGCGCAGCCTTGCCTCCGGAGCGAGAAGATGCCTGTCGGAATGCCGGCTTTGCCCCGAGTCGACGGATGCCCTGGAGGGAGTTTTTGGCCATCTGGGCGGATGTCCTGACCCAACAGGACAGTCTTTTTGTCTGGCGCCTGGTCACTCGTTGGCCCGATTGGCAGCACTGGGCCCGCGGGTGGGCGCTTCAAGACCTTGAAGCCTGGGCCTCGATTGCCTTTCCGGGCAGTCCGGGGAAGGCGATCCAGGCCCAAAACCTGCTCCCGGAGGGCGAGGACGCCGCGGTGGTGGCCCTGACCTCGGCCGCCTTGACCCAGGCGGTCTTAAACCGACTGGCCTCCTTGCCTCGCGCGGTGCGCCAGGAGCTCGGCTACGTGCTGGGGGTGCAAGGCGGGCTGCAATGGCTGTTGGAGCTGGAGGCTCCGCCATCCGCCTCGGATCAGGCTTCGCCTGCCCTGGCGCCCACTCCCCCAGTCACCGACGTCTTGGAGTTTTTCGGCCAGGACGGACCGCTTCAGGCCATCTTGCCAGGCTATCGACCGCGGGAGAGCCAGGTCGAGATGGCGTCGCGGGTGATGCAGGCCCTGCAAGAGGACAAGCTGCTGTTGGTCGAGGCGCCGACCGGCACCGGCAAGAGCTTGGCTTACTTGATGCCGGCGATGGCGATGGCGGCGCGCCATCACAAGCGGGTGGTGGTCTCGACCTACACCGTGGGGCTGCAGGAACAGCTCTGGGAGAAGGACTTGCCTTTGCTGCAGCGATGCCTTCCGCTGCCGGTGGCGTTGCTGAAAGGGCGCAGTCGTTACCTCTGCCTGCTGAAGATCGCGCAGCAACGCCAGCACTTTAGACCGCTGGCCGAGCCCGCGGGACGCCGGTGGGCGTGGGCCCGCCTGTTCAGTTACGCCGCGCAGTCCGATCACGGGGAGGTCGATGGGTTGGATGGCCGCTCGCCCGAACTGCGCGAGTTGCTCGAGGCGGTCTTGGTCGACCGCGACGCCTGCCGTGGGTCTCGCTGTCCCTGGGCTGCTCCATGCTTCTGGCGCAAGTCCCGCGCGCGAGCGGAGGAGGCTGCGGTGGTGGTGGTCAATCACGCCCTCTTGGCCAGCCACCTGGCCGAGGGGCAGGTGTTGCCCGACTTCGCCTGGCTGGTGGTCGACGAGGCGCATCATTTCGCCGAGGTGGCCGAGCAGGCATTCGGATTGCGTCTCGAGTTGGACCGATTTTCGCGGCGAGTCCTGGAAACCGAGGACCGGGGGTTCTGGGAGGCGCTGGCGGCCCGTCAGGAATTGACCCCAGGGATCCGGGCCTTTCGCCAAGCCCTTCAACCCTTGGCCGCGGCCACTGTGGAGTTGGCGCGGCGACTGGCGGGGTGGGCGAACGGCGAGGCGGGGGAAGGACGCCAGGCCTGGCGAGTGACTGACGCGGTGGTGGGCCAGTGGGAGGCGGATGGCACCGCGCAGGCTTTGCAGCGGGTTCGCGAATTGGGAGAAGCGGCGGCCCAGCGGGGTCTGGACTTGTGGGGAGCGGCCGAGGATCTCTTCGGATCCGACGTCGATGCCGAACCGGCCTGGTTTGGGTTGCGACAGCGCCTGGCCGACCTGGCCCGGGGAGTCAAAGGGCTGCAGAGTTGGGGAGCGGTACAATCCGGATGGGTCGACTGGTGGGAGGTGTCGATGCAAGACGGCGAAGACCTGTGCCTGAACCGGGTACCGCTCAACGTCGGTCCCGAGCTCGAGCGCACCTTGTGGAGCCGGGTGGAGGCGGCGGTTCTCACCTCCGCCACCCTGAGTCAAAACGGCGACTTCCGCTTCGCCACCGAGCGATTAGGCTTGCCGGTGGAGCGGCTGCACACCCGCCGGCTGCCCTCACCGTTCAACTTAGCTCGGCAGGCGCGCTTGGCCGTTCCCACCGACTTTCCCCCGGTGGACAGCCCGCTGTACCTGCCGGCCTTGGCCGAATTTGTGCAGCAGGCGGCTGGCCTGATCCGAGGGCGTACTCTGGTCTTGGTCAATGCCCATCGGGTTTTGCGCCAACTTGCCGAGCTTCTCCGGGAGCCCTTGGCACAAAAGGGGATCCGGGTGTTGGCCCAGGGGCTCGACGGCCCCGGTTCCCGTCTGGTCGAGCGCTTTCGCCTGCGCTCGCAGGCGGTGCTGATTGGAACCGCGGGCCTGTGGGAAGGGATTGACATCCCGGGCGCTGACCTCAGCCTGGTGGTGATTGCCCGCCTGCCGTTTCGTTCCCCGGCCGACCCCGTTGAGGCCGGGCACTGGGAGGCGTTGACGGAGGCGGGACGCTCGCCATTTTGGGAATGGGCCTTGCCGGCGGCGGTCTTGCGGTTTCAGCAAGGCTTTGGACGCCTGGTGCGTTCACAGCACGACCGAGGGATGGTGGTGGTGTTAGACCGCCGATGCCTTCCCGGAGTTACCCGGTATGGGCCATACTTTTTGCGGGCGGTCGGTTCGGTGCCCTGGGTGACGGCACCGACGGCCAATGTGCTGGAAGCTTTACAGCGATTTCTAGGTGTGGAGGGGGGCGTCGTGGATTAGACTCCTACTGACCAACGATGACGGATATGAGGCCCAGGGCCTTCAGACGCTGGCGGCGGTGCTGAGGCTGCGCCATGAAGTGTACGTGGTGGCCCCCGACCGCGAGCAGAGCGCGTCGGGACACGCGATTTCCGTCCGACGCCCGCTGTACGTCGAGCCGGACCCGGGCCAGGGCCCTGCCACCGATTTCAGGGTGGGGGGAACGCCGGCCGACTGCGTCAAGTTGGCGTTAGAGCGCCTGATGCCCGGCCCTCCGGACTTGATCCTGTCGGGGATCAACCACGGCACCAACCTCGGGCGGGACGTCTTTTACTCGGGGACGGTATCGGCGGCGGTGGAAGGAATCTTTCAGGGGATTCCGGCGGTGGCGCTGTCCTGTCACTCTCCGGAGCTAAGCCAACTGGCCTGGATTGCGGCGTTTGTGGGGCGGTGGATCGAAGGGCCGCACTTTCCTCCTCCCCTGGGGGTACTTTACAACGTGAATTTTCCTGCCTTCGACCCGGCGCGCAATCCGCCCCGGCAGGTGGCCTGGGTACGCCTAGGACGTCGGGAATACCGAAACCGCTTCGAACGACGCCTGGATGCGGAGGGACGGCCGTACTTCTGGTTGATCGGGCAGCCGTGGGATCGCCTGGGCGAGGTGGATACCGACGTCGAAGCCATAAGTCAGGGTTATGTCACCGTCACCCCAATCCACACAGACATCACCGAGTATCAGGTCCTGGCACACAAACCCGAACGCGAGGTCATTTCCCAGGTGTAACCGCACCGGGAAGCGTCAAGCTAGGCTTGGGGGGTGGGAGAGATGGCTCGCGCACGTCGCCCGCTGTTGCCCCAGGCTGAGCGGGCTCTCGACCGACTGAAGTATGAGGTGGCGGAGGACCTCGGACTGGACGATGACATCCGTGAACGCGGGTGGGAGAACATGACCACCCGGGAGGTCGGACACATTGGCGGTCAGATGGTCAAACGCCTAATCCAAGCCGGGGAGGCCAGCTTGGCAGACGAGAAGGCGCCGTAACGGCGCCTTCTCTTTTCGGGCGGGGATGGACAGGCTCCATCATCCCTCGCGCTCCCGCGCTGACCGAGACGACGCCGGAAGGGGTTGCCTTCTGTCACTTAGCGGGAACCAGGCCGGTTTCCCTGGTGGGCGCCCCTGCGGTTGTTCTAAGCGGCGGGGGCTCTTCTGAGGGGGACTTGGCGTGGCTTCTCCTGCTGCGACGCCCTCGGGGCTCTGCCTGCTTTCCAGGTCCTTGTGACATGAACGCTGACACCCCCTCATAGCTTAAGGATGGCGGAGGGTTGGACGGACGGCGGTGGAGAGGTGCTGGGGTAGCGGGCGGCAGGGAGGTCGCGAGGCGGGGAGGGGCGGTCGTGCAGGTCTCGGCGATTTTAAAGGGAGCGTTGGCAGGTTTGGTCGCCGGCGCCGTGATCGCAGCGGCCCTGGCCAGCTTGCGTTTTTGGGGCGGCCTGGCCGGGATTGGATGGCAGGCTGGCCTTTGGATAGGAAAGTTCCTCAGTTTTCTGGCCGCTGGCCTGGTGGCAGGCCGGAGCGCGGAGGACCGGCTATGGCTGCACGGCGCGGTGGCCGCCCTCACCCTCAACCTGGTGGCGCAGGTGGCCTCGGAGCAGCTAGGGGTCAGCCAAGGCTCGCTCTGGCTGGAGTTGGCATTTGCCACCGGGGCGGGTTGGGCCGGTGGAATCTTCGCGGCGATTGCCCACTGACGCCGCAGGCGCGTTGGTGTATCTTTCCAAGTATACACCGACGCACGAGGGAGTGGGTTGCGCCCATGAGCGAGTTTGCCGGCGAGCCGCCGGTGGTCCAAGACCGCCCCGAAGAAGGCCGGATGTTGCTGCGCGACGGCACCATGGTGTATGTGCGTCCGCTGTCGGGAGGGGATGCGGAGCGCCTTTATGCCTTTTTGCGCCGTCAGAGCCCGAGGACTTTGGCCTGGCGGTTTTTAGGAGCGGTGCGGGTCGACCGCGGTTTGGTCAATCAGCTGATGGCCACCAGCCAAGGGCTCGCCTCAGGCCTTTCGTTGGTGGTGACGGTGGGGCCTCCGGAGGCAGAGGAGATTATCGCCTTAGGGTCTTACGTCATCGAGGCCCCTTCCCAGCCAAACCGTTCGGCGAGCTATGGATCCGGAATGCGAGAGGCCGAGGTGGCGTTTTTGGTCGACGAGGGGTGGCAAGGGCGAGGGATCGGCACCGGGTTGCTGGAACGCTTGGCCACAATGGCCTGGCGCCAAGGGGTCGCCCAATTTCGGGCCGAGATGCGCGCCGACAACCTCTTGGTCCGCGAACTCCTAACCCACAGCGGCTTTATCGTGCAACCGCAATCCCTGGTCGGGTCCGCGGGGGAGGCGGTGGTTCGACTGCACATCGTGCCCACGGCAGAGAGCGTGGCCCAATTCGACCTCCGGGACCGCGCGGCCACGGTGGCGTCGTTGCGCCCGCTGTTTGTCCCCTCCGCGGTGGCGGTGGTGGGCGCGTCGCGCTCCCGCCAGAAGGTAGGGCGGCGGGTGTTGGACAACCTGCTGCGTTGGGGGTTCGAAGGGCCGGTCTACGCCATCAATCCTGCCACTTCCCACGTCGGGCCGGTCCCCGCCTTGGCCGATGTGCGCCAACTGCCGGGTCCGGTGGACTTGGCGGTGGTGGCCGTGCCTCCCGCCCAGGTGGTGGAGGTGGTGGAGGCCCTGGCCGACGTCGGGGTGCGAGTGGCGGTGGTGCTGACCGCGGGATTTGCCGAGGTCGGTGAGGCCGGGCGACAGCTGCAGGACCGCTTGCGGGATTTGGCCCGCCATCGCGGGATTCGTCTCCTCGGTCCGAATTGCCTCGGCGTGCTCAATCCCAGCGAAGGGGTGCGCCTCAACGCCACCTTTGCCTCGGTGATGCCGCGCCCGGGCGTGTTGGCGGTGGCCTCTCAAAGTGGGGCGGTGGGGTTGGCGCTCTTGCATTACGCCGAGGCAGAAGGGCTTGGGGTGGCCAGTTTTGTCAGCCTGGGCAACAAGGCCGACATCAGCGGCAACGACCTGTTGCGCTATTGGGAGGATGACCCCACGGTGGGGGTGATCGCGCTGTACTTGGAGTCCTTCGGTAATCCCCGTCGCTTCGCCCACATTGCGCGCCAGGTGAGCCTGAAAAAGCCGATCCTGTTGATCAAAGCCGCTCGGACGCAAGCCGGGGCGCGAGCCGCCGCCTCCCACACCGCCGCCCTGGCCTCGGGAGAGGCGGCGGTTCAGGCGTTATGCGCCCAAACCGGCGTCATTCGGGTGGAGACGGTGGAAGAGCTATTTGAGGTGGCCAATTTGTTGGTCCGCCAGCCCTTACCGGAGGGACCCCGAGTGGCGGTGGTCACCAACGCCGGCGGGCCCGGGATCCTGGCCGCCGACGCCTTGGCGGGCGGGGGATTGGCGGTGGTCGCCCCTTCCTCGGCCCTTCGCCAACGCCTGGCCTCTGCCTTGCCGCCCACTGCCGGGCTGGACAACCCCTTCGATTTGATTGCTTCCGCCGGCCCCGCGGAGTTTGGACAAGCCTTGGCCACGCTCTTCGATGCCGGAGAGTATGACGCCTTGCTGGTGATCTTCGTGCCGTTGTCTTCTGGAGAGCGGGAGGCCATCCTGGAGACCATCCATCAGCAGACGGTCTTGGCCCGGCGCCGGGGGAATGCCATGCCGGTCTTGGTCTCGGTGCTGGAAGAGCGGCCGCCGGCCGTCTTGGGCCCCGAAGAAGCTCAGGTGCCGGTGTTCGCGTTTCCCGAGTCGGCCGCCCGCGCTCTGGCCCACGCCTTTCGGTATCGTGCCTGGCAGCGGCGCCCGCGCGGACGCTACCTGACCGTGCCCACTGCAGGGGAGGACGAGGTCCGTCGACGGCTGTTCACCGCGCCCACGGACCAGGCGGGATGGGTGGAGGCGGTCGAGACCTTTGCCGTGCTCCAGGCGGCGGGCATTTCCGTCTTGACTCCCGCGTTCGCCCCTACGCCCGCTGAGGCGGCCCACTTGGCCCGCCAGGGGAGGGGACCGTGGGCGGTCAAAGGGGTCGCCGAAGGGGTCCTCCACAAATCGGATCTTGGCGGGGTGCGCTTAGGCCTGCCCGACCCAGCCGCGGTGCGGGCAGCCGCCGAAGCCATCGGGGAGGCGCTGCGCGCTGCGGGGCACGTGTGCCGCGGCTTTTTGGTCCAGCCGATGGCGTCGCCAGGGGTGGAATGCCTGGTGGGGATGACGGTCGACCCTGCCTTTGGTCCCTTGATCGCCTTTGGGTTGGGAGGGACCGCCGCTGAGGCCTTGGAGGATGTGGTCTTTCGGGTGCTCCCGCTCTCCGACCGCGATGCCGAGGAGATGGTGGGCGGAATTCGCGGCCACCGGCTCCTGGAAGGTTACCGAAATCAGCCTCCGGTAGACCGCCAGGCCTTGTGCGACATCATCCTCCGCGTGGCCTGGTTGGCCGACCGATTTCCGGAGGTAGCCGAGCTCGATTTAAACCCGGTGGTGGCCCGACCGGCGGGCCAGGGTGTGGAGGTGGTGGACGCGCGCCTGCGGCTGAAAAGCCCTAAGACTTAAACACGGGTTTTGGTCGTAGTCGCCCCATCTCCTTTTCCCCGCGTCGGGTCGGCTCGAGGGCAGCCTAGACCCTGGAGGTCCAAAGCTTTCCGGGGTAGCCGCCACGAACCGGTTGCCGCGGGGATGTCGCGGCTCGTCGCGCCGACCTTCGCCGGTGGCTCCGGTGGCTCTTTCCGCCCCGTCGCAGTGGGCACTGCCCCCCCTTGCCTGGCCAGTAGTCGGCCTACCGCGTGGACCGCGAGGCGGCTGGGAGAGGCCTTGCGAACACCCTGGGTCGATGGGGAAGGCTGGGCGCCTTCCCCGGTGGCTTGGGTGCGCGTGGGGGATGGTTTCTGGGGCCCACCGTTTCGACCGCTGCCCCTCCTGGGAGCTAATCTGCCGGGCCATCTCTGGTGGCTTGGTTCCGCCATTCCCCGGTTTGTTTCCACCGCTGGCACCTCCTGGCCCGCCTTTCCCTTCCCATTTCCGCCTTGGTCAAGGGAGGGGAGCCTCTCTAGCTGGAGGGAGGCCTATGGCCCTGCCGTAATCCTCTACTTTTCCGACCTCGGGTCGAGAGGTTTTGCAACTCCGGTGAACCCCTGGGGCCTCGTAAGGCCATGCCCCTGGGCCTACCCGCCTGATCCGGTCCTCGCCAGGTAGCTTGCTTCAGTGCCAGTAAGGTGGGGACTCCATTGTGTCAGAATCAGGCAAAGGCCGGGGCAGGGTAGCCATGATCTATGTAAGGGAGATTCGATACATCACCAAGAGACTTGCATAACCTCACAGGAATTGGTACGATATTGGCGGAACCCTTCCACAACCGCGGAAGACTCCTTACACAACATGGCGTGAAAGCTTACAAAGGAGGCATGGCCGTGAGTTCGGTAGCAAGCCCAAGGAAGCATCGTACGTTTAACGCTCTGGTGAGCAATCCGGTCATTGAGGATTATGCGCTGCGCTACGCCCCGCGGTCATTCCGCAAGTGGAGTGAATTTGCGGTGGCCTCGGCGGCCCTGGGGGGCATCGCCTATCTAGCAGATTTTGCCATCGGCGGGTCGATTACCTTGTCGTATGGGTTCGCTAACGCCCTGTGGGGCATCTTGGTCACGGCGTTGATCATCTTCCTCACCGGGATTCCGATCGCCTACTACGCGGCCAAGTACAACATCGACATGGACCTCTTGACTCGCGGTGCCGGGTTCGGCTATTACGGCTCCACGCTGACCTCGCTGATCTACGCGTCGTTCACGTTCATCTATTTCTCCCTCGAAGGCTCGGTGATGGGGCAGGCCTTTAACCTGGCTTTTGGGTGGCCGCTGTGGCTCGCCTATCTCATCGCCGCCTTGTTGATCATTCCCCTGGTCATCTACGGCATGACCTTTTTGGCTAAGTTACAGGTGTGGACGCAACCGCTCTGGCTGGCCTTGCTGGTCTTGCCGCTGTTGGTGATTCTCCTCAAGGATCCCCAGGCGTTTTTGGTTTGGACGCACTTTGCAGGGTCCTCAAAGTCCGGTCCCGGCTTTGACCCCCTGCTGTTCGGCTCGGCCGCCGGGGTGACGCTGTCCTTAATCGCCCAGATTGGGGAACAGGTGGACTACCTGCGCTTTATGCCGGATTTGACCGCCCAGAACCGGGGGCGCTGGTGGTGGGCGGTGATGTTGGCGGGTCCGGGGTGGGTCATCCTGGGGGCCGCGAAGCAGTTGGGAGGGTCGATGCTGGCCTCCTTCATCGCTCCGGTGGTCGGCATGGCCAAGGCCGATCAACCGATTCAAATGTACATTCACTCGTTGAGCATCTGGATCCCCGACGCGTCGATGGTGTTGGTCGTCGGGACCGTGTTCGTGGTGCTGTCCCAAATCAAGATCAACGTGACCAATGCCTACTCGGGCTCGCTGTCCTGGTCGAATTTCTTCTCCCGCATCTTCCACGCCCACCCAGGGCGGGTGGTGTGGTTGCTCTTCAACGTCGGCATCGCGCTCACCTTGATGGAGTTAAACGTGTTCGGGTTTTTAAACGCCGTGCTGGGCTTCTACTCCAATGTGGCCGTGGCCTGGATTGGGGCGGTGGTGGCGGACTTGGTGCTCATCAAGCCGATACTGAAGATTGGGCCCAGCTACATCGAGTTCAAACGCGGACACCTGTACAACTTCAATCCGGTGGGCTTCGGCTCGATGGTAATTGCCTCGGCGCTTTCGATTGCCGCCTTCTTTGGGGTCTTCGGACCCCTCTGGCAAGCGTTCTCGCCCTTTGTCTCGCTCGGTGTGGCGTTTGTGCTGGCTCCCATCATCGCCTGGGTGACACAAGGCAGGTATTACCTGGCCCGGGAACCGGAGACCGGGGTGGCCACGGTGGCCGGCGCCGACTTGAACCGCGAAGAGATTTCCTGTGTGAGCTGCTCCTATGACTACGAGGCGCTAGACATGTTGCACTGCCCGCATCACGAGGGAGCCCTGTGCTCGCTGTGCTGCAGCCTCAACGACGAGTGCCACGACGTCTGCAAGCGCGGGGACGCCCTGACCGCAATCGCCATCCACAGTTCTCCCACCCGTTCGTAGAAGGAGGAATCCCCGATGCCAGAAGTGCTGTTTCACGTGGACCCGACCAAGTCGATGGCAGAACAGGATCTGCCCGGCCACAACCGTTGGCATCCCGACATCCCTGCCGAAGTTGCGGCCAAACCCGGGCAAGACTTTCGCGTGGAGTGCCAGGAGTGGACGGATGGGCAAATTCGCAACAGCGACTCCGCCGAGGACGTGCGCGACGTCGACCTGACCCGCGCCCACATGTTGAGCGGCCCCATCGCCATCAAGGGAGCCGAGCCGGGCGACTTATTGGTGGTCGACATCCTGGACATCGGCCCGCTGCAACCCTGGGGCTACACCGGGATCTTTGCCCGAGAAAACGGCGGCGGCTTTTTAACCGACCTCTTCCCCGACGCCTATAAGGCGGTGTGGGACTTCCACGGCATCTACGCCACCTCCCGACACATCCCGGGCGTGCGGTTCGCCGGACTCAGCCATCCGGGCTTGATGGGCTGTGCCCCCTCCTATGAGTTGTTGGCCAAATGGAATGCGCGGGAACGCGCTCTGATCGCCACCAGCCCGGCCCGAGTTCCGCCGCTGGCGCTGCCGCCACTGGCCGACAACGCGTTGCTAGGGACGCTAAAGGGCTACAAACGTGAGCTGGTGGCCCAAGAAGCGGCGCGGACGATTCCTCCGCGGGAGCACGGGGGCAACGTGGACATCAAAAACCTGTCCAGGGGCGCTCGGATTTATTTCCCGGTGTACGTTAAAGATGCCCTGCTGTCGGTGGGGGACTTGCACTTCTCCCAAGGCGACGGAGAAATCACCTTCTGCGGGGCGATTGAGATGGCCGGGTGGATCGACCTGGGGGTGGACCTGATCAAAGGGGGAATGGCCCGATACGGCATCACCAGCCCAATCTTTAAGCCGGGCCCGGTGGAGCCGCGGTTCTCCTCGTATCTCATGTTTGAGGGCATCTCGGTGGAAAACGACACCAACTACTATCTCGACGCCACAGTGGCGTATCGCCAAGCGGCCATCCAAGCCATCGAATACCTGACTCACTTCGGCTACACCCGCGAACAGGCCTACCTGCTCTTGGGGGCCGCTCCGGTGGAAGGGCGCATCGGCGGGATCGTCGACATTCCCAACGCCTGCGTGACCATCGGGATTCCGACCGAGATCTTCGAGCGCGATATTTTTCCCCGATAAGCCTCCTTAAGGTGAGACCACTCGCCGCTCCGGCCCGTCCATGGGACCGGAGCGGCTTTGCCCTTGCCTGAAGCCCAGGGTGGCGTCCAGGCGACGATTAGGTCCGGCGGCCTACGGGTAGACTGAGGCAGGAGGTCTGGAAAAAGATGGGGAATCCGCTTGCGGCGGTAGGGCTGATGCTGGGCTACGCGCTCCTGGCCCCGGGAGGCCAGACCCCTCCGAGCTGGCAGTGGGGCCAAGAAGGGGCGGCGGTCGCCACCACTCAACTACAACTGCAGTGGCTGGGCAGCGGCCCATCGCAGGTCACCGGACGGATGGACCAATCGACAGTGGCCGCCTTGGCAGACTACGCGGCTCGTATGGGACGTTTGCCGACACCCGACGCCTTGAGCCAGGCCATCGCCACCACCACCCCCTCGCCGGGGTTCGTGCAGGACATCGCCCAGTGGTTGGAAAGTCGCGGGCTGGGAAAGCCGCCAGGGGGGTGGCAAGCCTTCCAACGCAGCGTGGGGATTACCCCCACCGGCAAGCCGGACCGGGCCACGCTCCTGACCGCTATCCATCTGAGGGCGATTGCGGTGGCTGCCGCCCACCGCTGGCCTTACCAGGCCCAGGCTGGCGACAGCTGGAGCCTTCTCGCCTGGGCCGCTAACCTGCCGGAGCAGGTCTTGGAGGCGAATAACCCGCTCCACGGCGGGGCGCTGTGGATTGGGCAGACCGTCCGTTGGCCGGCTGCGGATGCCACAACGGGCGGCCCGGCGACGCCCCAGCCGCCCAACGCCACCTTTGCCGGTCTTCGGCCCTTGGGGGCGCTGATTTTCACCGATCTTACGCCCGAGTCCGCCAGTCGTCTGGCGGCAGTGGAAGGGCGATATCGGTTGGGGGCGGCGGTGGCCATCTCCGGAACCTGGGGCCTTTTGCACCCAAACCGCTTAAAAGCCTTGGTGCAAGCGGGGACTTCGTTTGCGGTCACCGGCTTTTCGGATCCTCCGATGCTCTCGCAACTGCCGTTGGCCGGGGTCCGCCAGGAACTGCAGTGGGGCACCTCTGCCTTGGCCACCGTGGGAGCAGCGGCGGCCTATGTCTGGTCGCCCCAGCCATCGTCCGCGGTGAAGGAGGCGGTGCAAGCCTCTAAACTCTTCCTGTTGCCCGCATCCCTGGAGGTTCGGGCGACCGGCGGCAATTGGAGCCAGATCGTCGAGCAGGCCGTGCTGTCCCATCCGGGTCAGTTGGTCTCGGTCTCGCTGGCCTCGGCGCCACCCAAGGGCCTCTCGGATTTATTTGCCGGCCTCAAGGCCCGGGGGGTGGTGCTGGAGTCGTTGAGCCAGATTTGGGCGGGCAGTTCGCCCGCCCCGTGATCAGCTGTCGGGAGAAGTCTGATTGGTCAATGCCTCCTCGGCGGCCCGGATCATCACTTTCACCATGTTACCACCGATTCTACCTCCGATTCGGCCCAAATCCCGAGTCTTCATGTCTGCCCAGCCCTTCTCGGCGATCTCTTCCTCGAGTCCCAGCTCCTCCGCAATTTCGTATTTGAAATGATTGCGCACCGATTGCGGAAGGAGATTCGGCTTCAATTGGGCCACGGCGCTTCCCTCCTTTCACCTTCCTCGAACCGTCTGACTGGCGCTGCCGTTGGCTGATTGGGGAGGACCGGAGCGAGTCCGGTGCTAGTGTGACTCCTGGTCCGGGAGAGATGTTAGGAGTCGACTGTCTTTCATCCTGAAAACTGGCTTGAACGCCAAATTCCCTCCCGGCCTGCGGCGGCGTGTTCCCCGGTCTCAATCCGTGTATAATGTCTCGATAGAGGGGGCGTGACAATGCGGGTGGCGGCCGACCACGAGAAGTTGACGGTGTTGGGGCAGCGCCGGTTTTCGGGATTTACGCCTCACCAAGTGGTGACTTTTTTAAACGTCGTGCTCAAAGAACGCGGCCTCATCTTTGGCCTGCGCCAATTGGACGGCGAGTATGAAGTAACCATTTATGATGCCGGAACCAAACGCGAATCCTAGGTTGGGGGTCGGGATCGCGGCCGTCGACGACCAAGGGCGCTTGGTGTTGGTTCAGCGCGGCCATCCGCCCGAGCTGGGTCGGTGGGCGGTGCCGGGGGGACGGGTGGAGCCCGGCGAGTCGTTGTTTGAGGCGGTAAGGCGGGAGCTTTGGGAAGAGACGGGACTCAGGCCGGAAAGTCTGCCGGAAGCGCTGTATGTAGTCGAGCTAGGCACTGTAGCAGACCGGATCGTGGTGGTCGACTTTGGGGTGCGGGTACGGGGGGAGCCGCGGGCGGCCTCCGACGCCGCCGCCGTCCGGTGGGTCACCCAAGACACGGTGTGGGAGCTTCCGCTGGCCCGCGGCATGGCCGAGTTTTTGCGGGCCCGCTGTGTACAGGCATTTTTAGGCTGGGCGCAGCTTGGAGGCTGACCTGGGTCGGATTGGGAATCGTCCTCTTAGGCGGCTGCGCGCAGGCGACCTCCGCCGGCTATCAGGGGGCGGCGGGGGCGCACTTGTCGCAGGCCAAAACCGATGCCACGCGCGCGGTGGTCGATGCGGAAAGCGCACTGGCCGAGCATCCGGGCTCTCCAGCGGCGTGGGAGGCGCTGGCGTGGGCGTATGCGGCGGCCCAGGATGGCCAGGGGGCTTGGCAGGCGATGCAAACGGCCTGTCGGCTGGCGCCTGAGGACGGCGGTTGCCAAGACCAGTTGGGCGCTTTGGCCTTGCGGGAAGGGCGCCTGGGGGAGGCGGTAGACGCCTTTCAACGCGCGACGCGGTTAAATGGGGCCGACTGGGTGGCCTGGGATGGCTTGGCCCAGGCACTGGTGGGCCAGCGCCAACTCGCGGGAGCCCATCGGGCGGTGGCCACCGCCCTGGCGGTGGGTGGACCACAGGCGGTCACCGATTGGGTGGCGGGGGAGTTGGCGCTGGAGGAACATCAACTGGAGGTGGCCCGAGCGTATTTCGTCAACGCCCAGGCCGAGGCCCCGCGGTGGTGGGCTCCCTATTGGGGGCTGGCCTCGGTGGATGACCGGCTCGGACAGCCGCAAAAGGCTCGGGAGGAGGCGATGACGGCGCTCAAGCTCAACCCCACCAGTTCCCAAGCCTGGTTGTTCCTTCAACCACCAGCGCCTTTGCCTGGAGAGGCGTCCCATCCAGCCCCGTCTGCCGCCGAGGGGCGATAAGCGAAGGGAAAGAGGGGGTGATATCCCGTGCCGCGGTACTTTATACAAACCTACGGTTGCCAAATGAATGTGCGGGACTCCGAGATCATCGCCGGCCAGTTGGAGGCGCTCGGCTATCAAGCCGCGTCGACGGAGGCCGAGGCCGACCTGATCGTGGTCAACACCTGTGCGGTCCGGGGCACGGCCGAGGATCACGCGTTTGGCTACATCGGGGCCTTGAAGCAGCGCAAAGACGAGCGCTCGGACCTAAGGCTGCTGGTGGCCGGGTGCATGGTGCAAGAGCCGAATACCGTGGCCTGGCTCCGGCGCTATGCTCCCCATGTCGACGTGGTGGTGGGAACGCACAATCTGCACCGGCTGCCCGAGCTTCTGCGCGAAGCCGAGGAGCGCCAGGAGATGTTGGTGGAGGTCTGGAAAGAGCCTGGGGACGTGGTGGAGCACCTGCCCTCGCGGCGGCCGGAAGGGGTTCAGGCCTTCGTCAACATCATCTACGGATGCGACAAGTTTTGCACCTTTTGCATCGTACCGTTCACCCGTGGCAAGGAGCGCTCGCGCGAACCCAAACACATCGTCCGCGAGGTGGAGGCGTTGGTGGAGGCTGGTTACCAGGATATCACCCTCCTCGGCCAAAACGTCAATTCCTACGGCCACGACCTCAACCCGCCCACCGACTTGGCGGACCTGTTGGCCAGCTTGGAACGGGTGGAAGGGGTGCGCTGGTTGCGTTTTACCACTTCCCATCCCCGGGACTTTAGTCAAAAGCTGATCGACACCATCGCCGCCAGTGACAAAATCAGTCATCAGATCCACCTGCCGGTGCAGTCGGGGGCCAACACCATCCTCAAACGGATGAACCGCAAGTACACCCGGGAGCAATACCTGGACTTGGTGGAGCGGATTCGCCAGGCGATCCCGGATGTGACGCTGACCACCGACATCATCGTGGGGTTTCCCGGCGAGAGCGAGGGCGAGTTCGCGGAGACTCTCTCCTTGGTGGAAGCAGTGCGCTATGATTCGGCGTTTACCTTTCTCTATTCGGCCCGGGCCGGCACCCCGGCGGCCCGTTGGGAAAGTCGCGACCCGGTGCCCGAGTCGGTCAAGCGAGAGCGCCTGAACCGCTTGATGGAGCTGCAGTATCAAATCAGTTGGGAGAACAATCAGCGTTGGGTGGGAAAGACCGTGCTGGCGGTGGTGGAAGGCGTCTCCAAGAAGAATGAGGCGATGTGGACGGCCCGCACCCAGCACAACAAGGTGGTGTTGCTGCCGCGCCAGGCTGAGTTGTCGCTGCTGCATCGCTTTGTCCCGGTGAAGGTGACGGAGGCCAAGACCTTTTACTTGGTCGGCGAACAGGCCGGCGAACCGCTGCCCTCCCCGGCTTCGCCCATGCGACGCGCCCTGCCGGTGTTATAGGAGGCTGCTCGGGTGGCCTTGGCGACAAGTTACAAACGGCGCACCCCGGAACAAATCCTGGAAGACATCCGGCGCATGAGCCGGGGCAAGCACCGCATCTACCTCGGGGCGGCCCCTGGGGTGGGAAAGACTTACACCATGCTCAAAGATGCCCACGAGGCCAAGCAGCAGGGCGTGGACGTGGTGATCGGGGTGATCGACGCCCACGACCGCGCGGAGACGGCGGCCTTGGTCCAAGGGCTGGAGCAGGTGCCGCTGTTGCCGGCCTCCTACAAGGGGGTGCCGGTGTTCGAATTGAACGTCGACGCGGTGATGACCCGGGGGCCCGACGTGGTGCTGATCGACGAGCTGGCGCACACCAACGCCGACGGCTGTCGGCACCTCAAACGCTACCAGGACGTCGAAGAGTTGTTGGCGGCAGGCATCAACGTGTGGTCCACTCTCAACATTCAACACCTGGAGTCGTTGAACGATACGGTGCGACAAATCACCGGGGTCAAGGTGCGCGAAACCATTCCCGACTCGGTGCTGCGCGGGGCGGAGGAAGTCCGGTTGATCGACCTCACCCCGGAGGCGCTGATCGACCGGCTGAAACGGGGCAAGATCTACCAGGGGGCGACCATCGACCGCGCCCTGCAGAATTTCTTCCGCACCGGCAACTTGACCGCCCTGCGCGAACTGGCGCTGCGGGCGGTCGCGGATGACACCGACGAGCGGCTGGAGCGCTACATGCATTACCACGCCATCGAAGGCCCGTGGCCAACCCACGACCGGATCATGGTCGCGATCAGCCCCTCGCCGAACGGCGCGCGCCTGATCCGGCGCGGCTACCGGACGGTGCGTCGGCTGAAGGCGGAATTTTACGTGGTGTTCGTCCGCGCTCCCGACCGAAGGCTTCGGCCGGAAGATGAGCGACGTGTGGCCATGCACTTCGATTTGGCCCGGCAACTGGGGGCCAATGTGGTAGAATTGCGGGGGAGTCACATCGCGCGCACGCTGGTCCAGTTTGCCCGCGAACACCACGTCACCGAGATCGTGATGGGGGAGTCCCTGCGGACCCGGTGGCAGGAGATCTGGCGCGGATCGGTCATCAATGAGGTCTTGCGGCTAACCAGCAACATCGACATCTTGGTCGTGGGACGAGAACCGGAGTAGGTCGACAATGAGTTTAACCTTGGCACACGTCCTCACCGTGGTCCTGACCACCGCCGCCGGGGCATTCATGGGCCGAGCGGTGCGTAACCGGTCCAAACGGCTTCGCTTTTTGAACGAAGGAGCCCGGGCCGTGTTGTTTTTGGCCGGAGGCATCGCCGTGGTGTGGTACCTGGCCTCCACCCCGGCCACCGGTTCGCAGAAGGCGGCCTTGGCCGGGCTGTACATCGGGGCGGTCTACGGATTGGTGGCCTCTGACCCTCGACCACGGCAACGCCCCCAAGAGCCAGGCCAAGGGGAGAACCAGCCGCCTTCGGCGGGGTCCTCCCGCTGACCCCAATCGTAGCCTTACGCCTTGGGCCGAATCGGCGCCCCGGGATGGCGGCTGGACAACAAGGCTTGGGCGACCGCCGTCCACCACTTGGCGTCCTCGTAGCCTACCCGCCAGAAGGCCACCCCACCGAGGTGGTAGCGCTCGGCCAGACGGATGCGGGCCACCGCCGCCCGGTCGTTGACGAACCAGATCACGTGGGACACGCCGCGGGTGGTCCAGCGGTCATACGCTTCCTGGTAGGTCGGATCCCACTGGTAGGAGCCGTACAGGTGTTGGTGCATCGCCTTGAGCGGAATGGTCTTGGCCGCGGTGGAGCCGTCGGTCCACTCGTACCCGTAGTTGGCGATGCCGAGGTACAACTTCGAGGCCGGCACCCCGTCCGCTAACACCTTGCGGATCGAAGAGGCCACCCATTGGTAGGGACTGACCGGTCCTGGAGGCGTGCCATCCCCATGGTGGTCGTAGGCCATCAACACCACGGCTCCGGTATTGGCAGCCAAGGCTTTGTAGTCGTAGGCCCTCATCGAGCCGTTGTTGGAGGCCGGCGGCATCACCGAGGTGGTCAACAAGGTGCCAGGCGGCATGGCGCGGTGCAAGGCGGCCATGAAGGCAATGAGGTCGCTGCGGTCGCCGGGTTTCAAGAGCTGAAAGTCGATGTTCACCCCGGCGTAGTGGTTGCGGCGAATCAAGGCCACGATGTTGTCGACGGCGGTGGTGCGCAGCGCTGCGGTGTGGAGGAAGGCGTCGGTGCCCCCGGCGTTGTTGATCAGGGGCATCAGGGCGATGTGCTGAGCCCGAGCCAAGGCCGCGATGTCACCCTGCGGTTTCGACAAGATCTGACCGTTGGCTTTTACCTCATACCAGAAGGGGGCGAGGTAGTTGACCAGTCCGGGATGAGCTGCCATCAAGGCCAAGGGATTGGGAGGGACCGCCTCCTGGCTTTGGTCGTAGAAGGCGATCACCTTCATTTTGGGCCACGGGCGGGTGCGGACCGCGGGGACGAAGGCGCGAGGAGACGGGTTTTGGGGCGCGGGCGCGGGAGCCGGCTTGGCAGCCGTGCCGCACCCGGCGAAAAGGGTGGTGGCCAGCATGGCCACCCAAAGAGGCCAACGTTTGACGGTCAACCGAATTCCCCTCCTTCGGCGAGACTTCAAAACCGCTGCGTGTGCAATCCCAGGGCGGTTGGGTAGGCGTCTCCCCCGGCCAGGTCAGCGATCCCAAGACGCCCAGGGATGCCGATTCGCCGCTATTTTTGGCGAGACGTGGCGGAGGTCATACTGGAAGTGGGAGGAAGGACAAACGGTTGCAGGACCAAGGTCGAGGAAGGGGTGCGGGCCCCTGCCGCCCGCCTTCCTTGAAGGGCAAACTGGCGGTGTGCTATACTGTCAAGGGTTTTTCCCCCTTTGGAAAATGACGCACGCAGCGGAAAGTCCTGGTTCGGTCGTCTGAAAGGCGACGTGGATCGCGCGCTGCGGAGGTAAAAACCAGGAGGTGTCGTATGTCTGTCATTTCGATGAAGCAGCTGCTCGAGGCCGGGGTGCACTTCGGCCACCAAACCCGCCGCTGGAACCCCAAGATGAAGCCCTACATCTTTACCGAGCGCAACGGCATTTACATCATCGACCTGCAAAAGACCGTCCGCAAGGTAGACGAAGCTTACCAATTTATGCGCCGGGTGGGCATGGAGGGCGGCAAGGTGCTGTTCATCGGCACCAAGAAGCAGGCTCAAGAGGCCGTGGCCGAGGAGGCCCGCCGATCCGGGGATTTTTACGTCAACCAGCGTTGGCTGGGGGGCATGTTGACCAATTTTGAGACGATTAAGCGGCGGGTTCGCCGTTTGGCCGAGTTGAAGGAGCAGGAGGCCTCCGGGCAGTGGGAGCGGTTGCCTAAAAAAGAGGTCAGTCGGTTGAGCCGCGAAAAGGCCAAGCTGGAGAAGTATCTCGGCGGCATCGAAGGGATGCGGACGTTGCCGGCGGCGGTCTTCGTGGTCGACCCGCGCAAGGAGCACATCGCCGTCACCGAAGCCCGGCGGATGCAGATCCCGATCGTGGCCATCGTCGACACCAACTGCGACCCGGACGAAATCGACTATGTGATCCCGGGCAACGACGACGCCATTCGCGCCGTCCGCCTGCTGACGGCGAAAATGGCGGACGCCTTGTTGGAGGGGCGCCAAGGCGAGACCGTGCCGAGCGAGGAGCCGGTGGCGGAAGCGCAATAACCTGGGGGCTGCACCGGCGGGGCGCCAGTCCCCCGCCGGTCATGTTTGCCTGCGAGTCGAGCGGCGACAAGAGGAGGTTTAGCGGTTGATTAGTGCACAAGACGTCAAGCGTTTACGCGAGCGTACGGGCGCGGGGATGATGGAGTGTAAGAAGGCGTTGACAGACGCCGGAGGTGATTTCGAGCGAGCGGTCGACCTCCTGCGCGAACGCGGCCTGGCTCAGGCGGCCAAGAAGTCAGGGCGGGCGGCCAACGAGGGGTTGATCGAAAGCTACATCCACCTGCAGGGGCGGATCGGGGTGTTGGTGGAGATCAACTGCGAGACCGATTTTGTCGCCAACACGCCGGATTTCCGCAACCTGGCTCACGACGTGGCTATGCACATCGCCGCGGCGCGCCCGCGCTACATTCGGCGCGAAGACGTTCCGGCGGCTGAAGTGGAACACGAACGGGAGATCTTGCGCCGGCAGGCGCTGGCGGAGGGCAAGCCGGAGGCGATTGTGGCCAAGATGGTCGAAGGGCGCATGAACAAGTTCTATCAGGAAGTCTGCCTGTTGGAGCAGCCGTTCGTCAAGAATCCCGATGTCACCGTGGATCAGGTGATCAAGGAACATATCGCACGACTCGGGGAACAAATCGCAGTGAGGCGGTTTACCCGTTACGAGCGCGGGGAAGAGCTGGAACCCGCCGGGGTGGGGGAGTAGGGCACCGCAAGTGCCCTTAATTTTTGAGGGGTGGCCATGCCAAGGGGGACGGGAGGATGCAACTGAAACCCAAGTATCGTCGGGTCGTGCTAAAATTGTCCGGAGAAGCGCTGGCTGGAGAGGCCGGGTACGGCATCGACCCGGTGGTGGTGGACAGTATTGCCCGACAGATTCAAGACGTGCTTCGACTTGGGGTCCAGATTGCGGTGGTGGTGGGAGGGGGCAACATCTGGCGCGGCTTGGCCGGGTCGTCGCAGGGGATGGATCGGGCGACCGCCGACTACATGGGGATGTTGGCCACCGTGATCAACGCGCTGGCGCTGATGGACGCGCTGGAGAAGCACGGGGTGGAAGTGCGGGTGCAAACGGCAATCGAGATGCGGGAGGTCGCGGAGCCCTACATCCGCCGCAAGGCGATCGCCCACCTGGAGAAGGGCTACGTGGTAATCTTCGGGGCTGGGACGGGGAACCCGTTCTTCTCCACGGATACCACCG
Organism: Bacillota bacterium; assembly: GCA_023512105.1. Taxonomy (GTDB): domain Bacteria; phylum Bacillota; class Sulfobacillia; order Sulfobacillales; family Sulfobacillaceae; genus JAIMAE01. The sequence goes on from JAIMAE010000005.1 coordinate 29,438, forward strand.
CGGCCCTGCGCGCCGCCGAGATCGAGGCCGACGTGATGCTCAAAGCCACCAAGGAGGCCGGCGTCTACGATGCCGACCCGCGGCAAAATCCCGAAGCGCGCAAGTACGACGCCATTGGTTATTTGGATGTGCTCAAGGCCAATCTCAAGGTGATGGACGCCACGGCTACCTCTCTGTGCATGGACAACCACATTCCCATTATCGTCTTTGACATGAACGTCTACGGCAATATTCGCAAGGTCATCTTGGGCGAGTCGATTGGCACCCTGGTAGGGGGGGAGCGCAGTGTATAAGGCCATTTTAGACAGCGCCGAGGCCAAGATGAAGAAGACGGTCGAAATCTTTGGCCGCGAGCTGGCCGGGATGCGGGCGGGGCGGGCGCACCCCGCGCTGTTGGAGAAGGTTCAGGTGGAATACTACGGCACTCCGACTCCGTTGCAACATCTGGCCACCATCACCGCGCCGGAGCCGCGCAGCTTGGTCGTACAACCCTTTGACCGGGGAGCGGTGGGGACGATTGAAAAGGCGCTGTTAAAGGCCGATTTGGGGGTCTCGGTGCGCGTCGACGGGGCGGTGCTGCGGGTCACGGTTCCTCCCTTAACCGAGGAGCGCCGCAAGGACTTGGTGCGACAGCTCAAACGGCGGGCGGAGGAGGAGAAAGTGGCAGTCCGCAACATCCGCCGGGAGGCCCTGGAGGAGCTCAGGGCGGCCGAGAAAGAGCACCAAATCAGCGAGGACGAATTGCGCCGGGCGGAATCGGAGATGCAAAAATTGACGGACCGCTACACCAAGGAGATCGACCAACTGGCGGAGGCGCGCGAGCAGGATATCCTCACGCCGTGATCAGGCGGCTAGGTCGAGGGAAGGGGAGAGGGCCCACGGAGGAACCACAACAAGCACCGGGCTTATCCGGGGCAGGGATCGCGACCGAACCTTCGCGGCTGCCCCGCCACGTGGCCATCATCATGGACGGCAACGGCCGCTGGGCGCGGCAGCGCGGGATGCCGCGGGTGATGGGTCACCGCCAGGGCGTGTTGGCCTTGAAACCGATCGTGCGCGAGTGCGCCCGCCTCGGGATCGAGGTGTTGACCGTCTATGCCTTTTCTACCGAAAACTGGACGCGGCCTCGGCCCGAGGTGGAGGCCTTGATGAACCTGTTGTGCGAGTTCCTGGCTCGCGAGACGGCCGAGCTGAAGGCCGAGGGGGTGTCGATTCGGGTCATCGGCGACGTCTCCGGATTGCCGCCGGCCGCCCAGCGGGCGCTGGAGGAGGCAATTGCCGCCACCGCTAGCGCGAGCCGGATGATCCTCAACTTGGCCCTCAATTACGGCGCTCGCAACGAACTGGTTCGCGCCGTCAATCGTTGGTTGAAGGCTCAGCCGCCCGGGTCCAGGCCGGTGTTGACCGAGGCCGAGTTGGCGCGCTACCTTGACACGGCAGGGCTGCCCGACCCCGATCTATTGATCCGCTCAAGCGGCGAGGAGCGCCTGTCCAACTTTTTGTTGTGGCAGGTGGCCTATACCGAGATCTACGTCACCAAAACCTTGTGGCCGGATTTTAATCCAGAGGAGTTACACCGGGCGATCGCCGAATACCAACGCAGACAGCGCCGGTTTGGAGGGATTGGCTAAAGGGGCGAAGGGGTTGCTAAGGCCACGGATGTTGACGGCCGGTTTGGGCATTCCCATCTTGCTGGGGTTGATCTATGTAGGCGGATGGGTACTGGCGGCGGGAACGGCGGCGATGGCGGCCATAGGCGTGTTCGAACTCCATCGGATGTTTCAAAACCGCGGCCTGAGCTTCTTTCCCCGCTTGGCGGTGGTGTGGACGTGGGCCCTTTTGGCCGCCCCGTTGGCGGGTATTTCCTCCGACCTGGTACTCGGCGCGGGATGGGGTGTCGCGGCCATCTGGACCCTGACCTTCGCGGAGGGGTCGGGATTTCAAGGGGCTCTGACCACCAGCTGGGGGGCGATGTACCTGGGGTGGCTGTTCTCGTTTATGAACGCCATTCGGGGACTGCCGCACGGCCGCGCGCTTTTGTTCGGAGTATTCTTGGTAGTCTGGAGCACCGACACCCTGGCCTTCTTTGGGGGGCGGGCGTGGGGGCGGGCTCGGCTGTTGCCGCGGGTCAGCCCCGGGAAGACCTGGGTCGGGGCCATCATCGGAACCGCCGCGGGGACGCTGGCCGGGGTAGTGGCGGTGGCCGCAGTCGGCCGGCCCTGGCCCGAGGGATTGCTGATCGGTTTGGGGATTTCGGTGGTGGGCCAGCTGGGCGACCTGGTGGAATCCAACCTCAAGCGCTGGTGCGGAGTGAAAGATTCCGGTAACCTCTTGCCGGGACACGGAGGCATCTTGGACCGATTTGACTCCGCCCTATTCGCCCTTCCGTTGGCCTATTATTTATTAAGGGGGCTTGGCATAGGGTAGGGGCGAGGGGTGAGCCATGGACGCGCAAGGGCGAGGCGATTGGGGGCAGCGAGCCTGGAGTTGGATGGTGCTCGTCGCCTTGACCTATGTCTTTTGGCGGTGGATCGCCGGGTTCATCTTGCCGTTCTTGTTCGCGGCGGTGGCCAGCGCCTTGGTGGCGCCTTGGGCGAACCGGCTGGAGCGCTGGGGATTGCCCGCGGCCTGGGCCGGGGTGTTGGCCCTGGGCGCTGGGCTGACCGCCACCGCTCTGGGCTTCGCGGCGGTGTTTGCGGTGTTGATTCGGGAGCTAGGGCACCTGGCCGCGGTGTTGCAACAGGCCTTTGCCAGCGAACCGAATGCGGTCGCCCATTGGTCGCGGCTGTGGGCGGCGTGGCAAGGGTCGGTGGTGGGGGAGCGCGGGGATCTGCTGCGAAATCTTTTAAGCGGGCTGTATACCTTGACCGAAGCAACCTTGCGACAGATGTTTGCCTGGGCCAAGGTGCTGCCGGATAGCTTTCTGACCGCCGTGGTAGCGGTGATCGCCGCCTTTTTTTTGTTGCGAGAGCGCCATCAAGTGGCGGGGTTCCTGAGCCGGATGTTGCCACCTGGGGTGGCGCGGCGCCTGTTCGGGTTGCGTCGCGAGTTGGTCAGCGGCACCGTCGGGTTTCTCAAGGCCCAGCTCGGGTTGGTGGCCACCACCGCGCTGGCGACCAGCCTGGGTTTACTGGCCATCGGCTCACCCTGGGCGGTCTTAGGGGGGCTGGCCGCCGGGTTGCTGGATTTGATTCCCTTCTTAGGTCCTACGGCGATCCTGGTGCCGTGGGCGGCGGGACTCCTCGTCTTCGGCCACCCGTTTCGGGCGCTGGAGCTGGTCGCAGTCCTGTTAGGGGTGGCGCTGGTGCGACAGCTGCTAGAGCCGCGCTGGGTCGGCAACAGCACCGGCCTTCACCCCCTCTTGGCGCTGTTCTCGATGTATGTAGGGATTCGCTTATTCGGCGCCGCCGGGTTCATCGTCGGGCCGGTATCTGCGGTGTTGTTAAAGGCGGCGGCGCCGCTGATCGGTCCGCCAACAGAGGTGGCTTGAGCCGCGGCGGGTAGGGGAGGGAGACGATGTGGTAGAACCCATTCCAGTCATCGTACTTGGGGCCACCGGCTCGGTGGGCCAGACCGCGGCCCAGGTGATCGCTGGATTGGGCCCGAGGCGGGTGGCGGTCGAGGGGCTGGTGGCGCACCGCCGGGCCGAAGAGCTGGCCGCGCTGGGGCGGCGGTTAGGGGCGCGGTGGATTGGGCTCACCGACCCCGAGGCGGCTTTGCCGTTGGGTCCGCGCCTTGCCGCCGATGGCCCGCGAGTGCTGGCCGGCTGGGAGGCGATTTTGAGCGAGGGCATTGGCGGCGCACCGCCCGGCACCCGGGTGATTGGGGCGATGACCGGTTTCGCCGGCTTACGTCCGACCCTGGCCGCCCTGGAGCGGGGATTTGACGTGCTGCTGGCCAACAAAGAGACCCTGGTGGCGGCGGGGGAGCTCGTCACCGCGGTGGCCCGGGCCAGTGGAAGTCGCCTGGTGCCGGTGGATAGCGAGCACTCGGCCTTACTCCAGTGTCTGGGGTTGCCGCAGCCGTTTCGCCGTCTGATCCTGACCTGTTCAGGGGGGCCGTTTCGCGGATGGAGCCGGGAGCAGCTGGAAGCGGTGACCCCGGAGATGGCGCTGCGCCATCCCAACTGGCGCATGGGTCCGAAGATCACCATCGATTCAGCCACCTTGATGAATAAGGGATTGGAGGTGATCGAAGCCCATTGGCTGTTTGGGGTACCCTATGACCAGATCGCGGTGGTGGTCCATCCCCAGAGCATCATTCACTCGATGGTGGAGTTTGTGGACGGGGCGGTGATGGCCCAACTGGGGTGGCCGGATATGCGGGTACCGGTCCAAGTGGCCTTATCTTGGCCCGAACGGTGGCCGCTTGAGGGTCGCCCGCTCGACCTGACCGGACAGGCGCTGACGTTTGAAGCGGTCGATGACGCCACCTTTCCCGCCGTGCAGATGGCCCGCCAGGCGGGGGAAGCGGGAGGCTTGTATCCCACCGCGCTCAATGCCGCCAACGAGGTGGCGGTGGCCGCCTTCTTGGCCGGCGACCTGGCCTTTTTAGACATTGTGGCGGTGATCGCCGAGGTGTTGGAGCGCCCCTGGGCGGCGGGACCGGTGACCAGTCTGGAGATGGTGTTGGAGGCCGACCGCGCCGCCCGCCAGGCGGCCGAGTTGGCCGTGCGGCGGCGGGGAGGGCCGGTGGGCCTCGGTTAGGATAGGAGGAAGACATGGCCACCTTGGTGGCGTGGATTTTGGTGTTTGGCGTACTGGTGGCCGTGCACGAGTTTGGCCATTTTGCCATGGCCAAAGGGATGGACATGCGGGTGGACGAGTTTTCCCTGGGCTTTGGGCCGGCCTTGTGGGCGACGCGTCGGGGAGAGACGGAGTACGCGGTGCGGCTGATTCCCCTCGGCGGCTACGTGCGCCTGGCGGGAATGGACCGCATCGGGGAGGAGGTGGGGCCCCGGGATCCCCGGGCCTTTCCGGAACGCCCGTTGTGGCAGCGCTTTTTGGTGATTGGCGCGGGTCCCCTGATGAACCTGGTGCTGGCCGCCGTCCTGTATGCGGCGGTGTTTGGGTTGGTCGGCGTCCCCCAGCCGACCACGGTGGTGGGCCGGACCTTGCCGCAATATCCAGCCTACGCGGCGGGGATTCGCCCAGGCGATCAGATCGTCGCTATCGGCGGCCAGCCGGTGGAGACGTGGCCTGAGGTCCAGTCTTTGATTGCCGCCCATGCCCGTCAATCCTTTACCGTGACCATCGTGCGCGACGGGCAGCGGCGGGAGGTGACGGTGGCCACCCGCTACGACCCCAACCAGCGCGCCTACATCATCGGCATCCAGCCGACCATGGCCGTGGTGCGCATGGGGCCCTTGCAGGCCCTGGCCTCCGGGGTCGGCCATACCTGGCAGCTGACGCGGGTCTGGTTCATCACCTTGGCCCAGCTGGTCACCGGCCGGGGCGGCTTTGACGTGGCTGGGCCGGTGGGGATCGCGGTGATGGTGGGGCAGGCGGCCCAGGCCGGATGGAGTCAGCTGATGTTGTTAGCGGCCGCGCTCTCCGCCAATCTGGGCCTGTTTAACATTCTGCCGGTTCCGGTGTTGGACGGCAGTCGCCTGTTTCTGCTGGGGTTAGAAGGGGTGCGCCGCCGGGCGCTCGACCCCGGGCGGGAGAGCATGATCCACATGGTGGGGATGGTGGTCTTGTTGCTGTTTGTGGTCTTGGTCACCTACCACGACATCACCACCCTGCTGCTGAAGCGGCCCGCCTTCTGAGGGGTTGAATTGCGAGCCACCGGGGACAGCCGGTAAGATAGGGTACAGCATGGAAATCGATCCTAATCCCCTCCCGGGCCAGGGCCGCCCAGGAGAAAGGAGGTACGGCGATGCAGACGCGGAAGGCTGTGCGGGTGCGCGATGTCACGATTGGCGGCGGGGCGCCGGTGGTGGTCCAAGGGATGACCAAGACCGATACCCGGGACGTCGCCGCCACCCTGGAAGAGATTCGCCGCTATGCCGAGGTGGGCTGCGAAGTGGTGCGGGTGGCGGTGCCGGACCGGGAAGCGGCAGAAGCCCTGGGGCCGATTGTGCGCCACTCTCCGATTCCGGTGGTGGCCGACATCCACTTCGACTATCGGCTGGCGCTGGAGGCGTTGCGGCAGGGAGTAGACAAGCTTCGGCTCAACCCCGGCAACATCGGGGGGCGGGAACGGGTGGAGGCGGTGGTCAAGGCGGCCAAGGAGCGCCAGGTGCCGATTCGCATCGGCGTCAATGCCGGCTCGCTGGAAAAGGAGCTTTTGGCCACCCACGGCCGCACCGCGGAGGCGATGGTGGAGTCGGCCGCCCGCCACATCCGGATCCTGAACGACCTCGACTACGACGAGATCGTGGTCTCGCTCAAGGCCTCGGATGTTCCCACCATGATCGAGGCCTACCGGCTGATGGCGGAGCGTTACCCCTATCCGTTGCACCTCGGAGTCACCGAGGCCGGCACCCCCTTTCAGGGCATCATCAAGTCGGCGATTGGGATTGGCACCCTACTCGCCGAAGGGATCGGGGACACCATCCGGGTGTCCTTGACCGCCCCCGGGGAAGAGGAGATCCGGGTGGCTTGGGAAATACTGAAAAGTTTAAAGTTAAGGAATCGCGGAGCCAACTTGGTGGCCTGCCCGACCTGTGGCCGCCTGCAGTTTGACATGTGGCCAGTGGCCGAGGAGTTGGAGCGCCGGCTGGCGACGATCGCCGAGCCGATCACGGTGGCGGTGATGGGTTGCGCCGTCAACGGTCCGGGGGAGGCCCGGGAGGCCCACGTCGGCTTGGCCGGCGGCAAAGAGATGGGCCTGATCTTTCGCCATGGTCGCATCGTCCGGCGGGTTGACCAAGCGGACATGGTGGAAGAATTATGGAAGGAGATCCTAGACGCGGCAGAGGAGGTTCGCCTGGGTGGAGAAGGCGCTGAAGGAGATCACGCCTAAGTCGGAGGATTTTTCCCAATGGTATCAAGACGTGGTCAGAAAGGCGGACCTGATGGATTACGCCCCGATGAAGGGGTTTATGGTCATCAAGCCCTACGCCTACCGGATTTGGGAGTTTATCCAGGCCGAGCTGGATGCCCGCTTTCGGGCCACCGGCCACCAAAACGCCTATTTTCCGCTTTTAATCCCGCAAAGTTTGCTGCAGCGGGAGGCCGAACACGTGGAAGGCTTCTCGCCGGAAGTGGCGTGGGTGACCCGCGGAGGAGAAGAGGAGTTGGCGGAACCGCTGGCCATTCGTCCGACCTCCGAGACCATTATCGGGGCCATGTATTCCCGTTGGATCCAATCTTATCGCGACCTGCCGGTGCTGATTAACCAGTGGGCCAACGTGGTGAGATGGGAGAAGGCCACCCGTCCGTTTTTGCGCACCACCGAGTTTTTGTGGCAGGAGGGCCACACCGTGCACCGCACGGCCGAGGAGGCCCAGGCGGAAACCCTGCAACAACTCCAGATCTATCGGGAGACGTTGGAAGGGCTTTTGGCGATTCCGGTGCTGGCGGGGGTAAAAAGCGCGGGAGAACGGTTTGCTGGTGCCGTCGAGACCTACACCCTAGAAGCCCTGATGTCCGACGGACGCGCCCTGCAGGCCGCCACCTCGCATTTCTTGGGGCAAAACTTCGCCCGGGCCTTTGACATTCAATTTTTAGACGAAGATGGCACCCTGAAATACGGGTGGACGACCTCCTGGGGGGTCTCGACCCGGCTGATCGGGGGCCTGATCATGGTCCACGGCGACGACCGGGGTCTACGGCTGCCCCCCCGGGTGGCGCCGATTCAGGTGGTGGTGGTGCCGATTGCCCGCGGAGGGGAGCGGGAGGCGGTGTTAGCGTATTGCCGTCAGGTGCTGGCCCGGATCGGGGCGATTGCCCGGGTCCATCTCGACGACCGCCCGGAGTGGACCCCCGGATACAAGTTTAACGACTGGGAGATGCGGGGGGTGCCGTTGCGGATCGAGGTCGGTCCGCGCGATTTGGCCAACCAATCGGTGGTGGTGGCGCGGCGCGACCTCGGCCAGAAAACCGCGGTGGCCCTCTCTGAGCTTCCGGCCACCATTGAGCGGTTGTTGGCGGAGGTGCAGGCGGAGCTGTTTCGCCAGGCCCAGACCTATCTGCGCGACCACAGCTACGCCATCGCCGACCTTGGCGAACTGGAAGCGCACGGTTATCGCGGCTTCTTCTGGGCCAACTGGTGCGGTGAGGAGTCGTGTGCCGACCGGCTCAAAGAGCTGGCCGGCCTTACCATTCGGTGTCTTCCCTTGGGCTCCCAGCCGGAGCCGGGTCAAGGTTGCGTGGTTTGCCATCAGCCGGGACGGCATCGCGCGGTGTTGGCGCGCGCCTATTAGGGCGCCGAAGGCGGTCGACGATTACCACGGTTGAGGCGGCGGGGGTGAACCATCGATGCGGGAGCGGGTGGCGGCGATCATTCCGGCCTACAACGAGGAGAGCAACATCGGGGCGGTGCTGCGGACCTTAAAGCAGGTGCCCGAGGTCAACGAGGTGATCGTGGTCAACGACGGGTCCACCGACCGGACGGGGGAGGTGGCGCGTTCGTTCGGCGTGCGGGTGGTGGACTTGCCGGTCAACCAGGGCAAGGGAGCCGCGCTCAAGGCGGGGGCGGCCATAACCCGGGCCGAGGTGTTGCTGTTCTTAGATGCGGATTTGATTGGGCTGCGGCCCCGCCACGTGCGCGCCTTGGTGGCGCCCATCTTGTCCGGCGAGACCGACGCCACGGTCGGGATCTTCGACGGCGGCCGCCCGACCACCGACTGGGCGCAGGCTTTAGCCCCCTTCCTGTCCGGACAGCGAGCCTTGCGGCGCGAACTGATAGCCGGCGCGGACAGTCTGGACGACGCCGGATTTGGGGTGGAGCTGCAGATCCACCGGCTGTTGAAGCGGCTTGGCAAAGCGCCTAAAGAGGTGATCTTGGACGATGTCTCCCAGGTCATGAAGGAAGAAAAGTTGGGCTTGGTCAAGGGGCTGTACGCGCGCATGCGCATGTACTGGGAGATCATCCGGGAGATCCCGCGCATGTAGTAGACCCCGGCGCATTTCCGCTGACCACCAGGAGGGAGACCATGGACCCGGCCTTGAGCCAGTTGTTGCAAGACCTTGGGCTGCGTCCCGAAACGTTTGTTCCCATCGTGGCCGAGTGGGACGGGGTGGCAGGGGTGCGCGTCACCCTGGCCCGCTATCCGGAGGGGTGGGACCAAGCCGAGGCAAGCGTGACCCGTTGGCTGGGACAAGCCTGGGGGGTGCCGGTGCGCTGGACGGTTCCTGCCTGGCCAGATGCGCCGGCTGAGCGGCTGATGGCGACCCTGCAGGCGCTTGCCCCCACTCAAGCCGCCTTGTGGACCGACCTCGAGGTCCGCGCCGAGGCCAATCGGCTCCACCTGCGGGTGCAAAGCCCTTGGGTCAAGGAGCTCTTTGAACGCTGGGGCGGAGCGGAGCGCCTGCGGCGGGTGTGGCCGGAGATGCCTGAGCTGCTGGTGGAGTGCCAGACCTTGCCTGAGCCGGAGCCGGATCCGGTGATCCCGGTCGAGGTGGGATCCGCCAATGGGCGTCGAGCCCCGGCGGGCGATCCCATGCCCTACGATGCGTTGGTCGAAGGGGCTCGGGCGCTGATCGCCGGGAAGGTGTTCGCTCGAGAGCTGAGAGTGACCCGGGACGGTCGCCAAACCCTGGCGCTGGCCCTCACCGACGGGCAGCGGGCGGTGCGCGCGCGCCTGTTTGAGCGGGACCCGGCCGACCGCGAGGTCTTTCGGGAGGTCGAAGAGGGTCAGTGGCTGAAGCTGCAAGGGCAGGTGGAGCGAGACAAGTACCATGAAGAGTTGGAGCTGCGGGTGGAGGAGTGGGGGCCGGTCGATCCCCCTCGCCTGGCCGACGACGCCGCCGTGCCGCGGGTGGAGCTTCACCTGCACACCAAGATGAGCGCGATGGATGGGCTGATCGAGGTGGGCGACGCCTTTATGCTGGCCAAGCAACTTGGCCATCCGGCGTTGGCGGTGGTCGACCACGGGGTGGTGCAGGCCTATCCGGAGGTGGAGAGCTGGGCAAAGCGGACGGGGGTCAAGGCGATTTACGGGCTGGAGGCCTACATGGTCCCCGACGCGGTGAAAATCGCCGAGGGGACCCCGAAAGCGGGATTCTGGGACGTGCCCTGGGTGGTGGTGGACGTCGAGACCACCGGGCTCACCCCCTGGAGCCACGAGGTGATGGAGATCGGCGCGGTGCGCTGGGAAGGTGGCGAGGTGGTCGGTCGCTTCCAGCGGTTGATTCGGCCGCGCCGCTCGGTGTCCAAGGCCAGTGTCAGGATCACCGGTATCGACGCCCGCTCCTTGGAAGCCGCAGAGCCCCCGGAAGCGGTCTGGCCGGAGTTTTTCCGCTTCGCCCAAGGGGCGGTGCTGGTGGCTCACAACGCCCGCTACGACATCGGATACCTTCGGCGGGCGTGGGCCGAGTACGGGGTGGGCCCCTGGCCCCACGCCTATCTCGACACCCTGAACTGGGCGCGGGTGGCCCTGCCCGGGCAGAAAAGTTACGGGCTGGAGCCGCTGTGCGAGCACTTCAAAATCGCGTTAAGCCAGCACCACCGGGCCTTGGCGGACGCCGAAGCCACCCTCTACGTGGCGTTGAAGCTCAAAGAGGTCGACCACGCGGCCTTGCAGGACCCGGAGCTCCTGCCCAGGCCGCGGGCGGTGGACTGGCAGGCCTTGCGCCCGCTGCCGGTGGTCTTGTTGCTGCGCGACCCCGCGGGGATTGAGCCGCTCTACCAGCTGGTCAGCCGCTCGCACCTGGAGACTTTCCACCGCGTTCCTCGAGTGATGCAGTCGTGGATCGCCGAGCTGCGGGAATACCTGTGGGTGGGTTCTCCGATGCACGGGGGAGAAGTGGTGGAGGCCTTGTACCGCGGGGCGGAGGACGCGGAGTTGGACCAGGTGGTGGGATTCTACGACTACCTGGAGATCGCCCCGGTGCAAGGGGGCCATAATTGGCTTCGCGAAGAGGAGTTCGGCTCGATGGAGGCCGTGCAAGCCTTTCTCACCCGCTACCTGGAGCTGGGACAGCGCTGGCGAAAGCCGGTGGTGGCCGTCTCCGACGCCCACTATCTGCGGCCGGAAGACGGGGTGTTGCGGGAAATTTTGGCCGATACCGCCAAAGGGGAGCTGCACGACCGGGACGCCGCCCTGTACTACCGCACCACTGGGGAGATGTTGAACGCCTTTGCCTGGCTCGGCCAGGAACAGGCCGAGGAGGTGGTGGTCCACGCCCCACGTCGCTTGGCCGAGTCCATTCCCGCGATCGCGCCGGTGCCCGACGGGCTGTATGCGCCCCACTTGGAGGAGGCGGAATCGGTCGTCTCCGAAGTGCCTTGGCAGCGGGCCCGAGCCTGGTACGGCGACCCGCTCCCCGAGGTGGTCAGCGACCGACTGAAGCGGGAGATTTCGGCCATCGTCACCCACGGCTTTGCCAGCATTTACTATATCGCCCACCGGCTGGTGGAAAAGTCGCTACAAGACGGCTACCTGGTGGGATCGCGGGGTTCGGTGGGATCTTCCTTGGTGGCCACCCTGCTCAACATTACCGAGGTCAACCCGCTGCCGCCCCACTACCGTTGCCCCGCCTGTGCCTTCAGCCAGTTCGAAGGGCTGGAAGGATACGGCTCGGGGTTCGACCTACCGCCTCGGCCCTGCCCTCGCTGCGGGCAGCCTTTGCTCGGGGACGGGCACGACATTCCCTTCGAGACCTTTCTGGGGTTTGAAGGAGACAAGGTTCCCGACATCGACCTCAACTTCTCCGGGGAGTATCAACCGGAGATCCACCGTTATGCCGAGGCCTTGTTTGGCAAAGGGCACGTGTTTCGGGCCGGCACCATCGCCACCGTGGCCGACAAGACCGCCTTTGGTTTGGTTCGCGCCTGGGCCCGCGACCGTGGGCGCCAATTGTCCAGCGTGGAGGTCGAGTGGCTGGCTCGAGGGCTCAGCGGGGTCAAGCGTACCACCGGCCAGCACCCGGGAGGGCTGATGGTGGTGCCCAAGCAAGAGCGGGTCTACCGGTTCACCCCCATTCAACACCCGGCCGATGACCACGAGGCCGAGGTGATCACCACCCACTTCGATTATCACGCCATCGAGGGGCGCCTGCTCAAGCTAGACCTGTTAGGCCACGACGACCCCACGGTGATTCGGATGTTGGAAGAGTTGACTGGAGTCTCGCCCAAGGCGGTGCCGTTTCAAGATGAGGCCACCATGTCGCTGTTTTCCGGCACCAGTGCGCTGGGGGTGTCGCCCGAGGCGATCGGCACGCCGGTGGGCAGCTTAGGGATTCCCGAGTTCGGGACCCGTTTTGTGCGCAACATGTTGGTGGAGACCCGTCCTTCCACCTTTGCCGAGCTGATCCGCATCTCCGGCCTCTCGCACGGCACCGAGGTCTGGGCCAACAACGCCCAAGACCTGATCCGCCGCGGGGTGGCCAACCTCTCCCAAGTCATCGCCACCCGGGACGATATCATGACTTACCTCTTGAAAATGGGCCTAGAGCCGCGCACCGCCTTCGGGATTTCTGAGGCGGTTCGCAAGGGCAAGGGGCTCAGCGCCGAACAGCAGGCAAAGATGCGGGAGCACGGGGTCCCCGAGTGGTATCTGGAGTCGTGTCGGAAGATCACCTACCTCTTTCCCAAGGCTCACGCCGCGGCGTATGTGATGATGGGATGGCGGATCGCCTGGTTCAAGGTGCATCATCCGCTGGCCTTCTACGCCACCTACTTCTCGGTCCGGGCCGACGACTTCGACCCCGAGGTGGCGCTGGAGGGGCTGAAGGCGGTCAACCGTCGCCTGAGCGAACTGGAGGCCAAGGGCAATGGGCTGACCGCCAAGGAGCGCAATCTCATCACCATCCTGGAGATCATGCGGGAGATGATGGCCCGCGGCTATCAGTTTTACCCGGTCGACCTGATGCGTTCCCACGCCACCCGCTTTGCGCCCGAGCGCGACGGGCTGCTGATTCCGTTTGCGGCCTTGCCCGGGCTGGGGGCGGCCGCGGCGGAGGCGATTTTGCAGGCTCGGGCCGAGGGTCCTTTTCTCTCCGTCGATGACCTGCGCACCCGCGCCCGCCTTTCTCGACCGGTGTTGGACTTGTTGCGCAAATACGGAGCCTTGGGGGGGTTGGGCGAGACCAGTCAGCTGGTCTTCTTCTAAACCCGCTCGCACCGGAACCCTGAAGGTTGCGGGGTATTGGACCGGGGCCCACCATGTGATAGAATTTGCATGGAGAGAACGGCGGCGGTTGCTGCCGGTCGAAGGTCTTGACGTGGGCAAGCGCCATCCTGGGTCGCGAGATCGCGAGGGATTCGCTCGAAGGCCGGAAGGGGAACCGACTGGGCCTGGGAGGTCCTCGGCTTACGGAGTGGGGGGGATGAAGAACCCACTCTTTCTGCTTGACAGGGGTAATGCGCCGTTTACGATCACCACCAACGAGGGGGGAGCGAAGGTTGAACGCCGAGTTGTTAATGGCGTTAGATGATCTCGAGCGGGAGAAGGGGATCGACAAGGAGACCCTGTTTTTGGCCATCGAGTCGGCGTTGATTTCCGCCTATCGGCGCAACTTCGGGTCGGCTCAGAACGTGCGCGTGCACATCGACCGCGAGTCGGGGGCAACCCAGGTATTGGCCCAAAAGACGGTGGTCGAGCACGTGACCGATCATCGGCTCGAGGTGACGCCTGATGAGGCGCGCCAGGTCAACCCCCTAGCCAATGTCGGCGACATCGTGGAATTCGAGGTCACGCCGAAGAACTTTGGCCGGATCGCCGCCCAGACCGCCAAGCAGGTGATCGTACAGCGCATCCGCGAGGCCGAGCGCGGATTGGTCTACGAAGAGTTTGCCAGCCGGGAAGGCGACATCGTCAACGGGCTGGTCCACCGCGCCGAGCGGGGCCTGGTGTTCGTCGACCTTGGGCGCACGGAGGCCTTGTTGATGCCGAGTGAACAGGTGCCGGGAGAACATTTGCGGCCGGGGGAGCGAGTCAAGCTCTACGTGGTCGAGGTCAAAAAGACCACCAAGGGACCGCAGGTATACGTCTCGCGCAGTCATCCAGGATTGATCAAGCGCTTATTCGAGTTAGAAGTGCCGGAGATTCACGACGGCGTGGTGGAGATCAAGGGAATCGCCCGCGAGGCCGGGGCGCGCACCAAAATCGCGGTGTGGTCGGAGGACCCAGACGTGGACCCGGTGGGCGCCTGCGTCGGGCCCAACGGGGCCCGGGTGCGGGCCATCGTCCAGGAGTTGCGCGGGGAAAAGCTGGATATCATCCGCTGGGACCCCGACCCCAGCACGTTGGTGGCGCATGCGCTCTCCCCGGCCGAGGTGGACGAAGTCATCGTCGACCCGTTAAGTCGCGTGGCCCGGGTGGTGGTTCCTGACGACCAGCTCTCCCTGGCAATCGGCAAGGAAGGGCAAAATGCTCGCCTGGCGGCCAAGTTGACTGGCTGGAAGGTGGACATCCGTTCCCGGTCTCAGGCGGAACGCGGAGGATGGTAATGGAACGCGCGCGCAAGGTGCCGATGCGGACCTGTATCGCTTGTCGCCAGACCCGGCCCAAGCGCGAATTGATGCGAGTGGTGCGCACGCCCGAACAGCGGCTGGTGGTGGACCGCCGGGGTAAGCTGTCGGGCCGGGGAGCTTACGTCTGCCCGACCGCCCAATGCGTGACTCGCGCCCTTGAGGGGCACCGGTTGGAGCGGGCGTTGGACGTCACCGTTACCCCGGACCTGGTGGCCGCCCTCTGGGAGAACGTCGAGGCCCACGGTGGCTAAGGCAGAACTTGGCCCCGCGGTGGCCTGGATTGGGCTGGCGCGTCGCGCCGGCAAGTTGGCCCCAGGGGATCAGGCGGTGCATCTGGCGCTGAAGTATCACCGGGCGCGGCTGGTCTGGTTGGCCGAGGATGGCGGCCAGGCGACCCGACGCAAATATGAGTTTTGGGCGAAGACGGAGGGAGTCCCGGTGGTGCAGGCAGGCACCAAGGTAGAGCTCGGCTCTGCCGCCGGGATGGCGCCGCTCGCGGTATTAGCGATTGAAGACCGACGGATGGCCGAACGGGTGCTTGACGCGTTGGAAGTCGCAATGGGGGGATTGGAATTTGGCAGAGAAGGACAAAATCCGCGTATACGAACTGGCCAAAGAGTTGAAGTTGGACAGCCGGCGCCTGATCGACCTGCTGCACCGACTGCACGTGGAAAACATCAAAAATCACATGAGCACCGTGGAACCGGCGGCGGTGCAGACGGTTCGGGACATCATGCAAGGCAAGCTGCCACCAGACCCCAAGCCAGCCGCTCCGCCTCCCCGACCGGCGCCTCCGCCCGCACCCGCGAGTCGTCCGGCGGGCCCGCCGCGTCCCGCATCCCCTCCGACCTCAGCGTCCGCGCCGGGAGGGGTAAGAACCCCAGCCGCCTCGGCACCCGCGCCGGCAGGGGTGAGACCGCGTCCAGAGGGAGCCAGGCCGGCCGCGCCCCCCGTGGTTCCCAGAAGCAGCGGAGAGCCGCGGGCGGCCGCTCCGACCGCAGGCGGCCGCGTTGAGCGACCCGAGTTGGCCCGCGGAGGAGCCGCCGGAGCGCCGCGCCCGGCGGGCCCGCCGCGCTCCCAGGGCGCCCACCCGGCGGGGACCGCTCCGGCTCCCCGGCCGGCGGGCGGCAGCCCGGTGCCGCGCCCGGGGGGACGTCCGATGCCTTCCGGCGGGGGACCGCGCCCGGCCGGTGGCCCCCGGCCGCCGATGGGGCCTCCCCGCCCGCGGACAGAGGGCGGGCCTCGGCCGGCCGGCCGCCCCGGCCTAGTCCCGCCGCCACCGCCTCCTTGGGCGGCGCCCAAGCCTAGCAAGGATGCCCAGCGCCGAGGCGGGGTCCATCACCGGGGGCGCAAGGGCGGGCTCAAGGACGAAGAAGAGCGGTTTGGCCGCGATTGGGACGAGGAGGGGTTCGGCAGCAAGCG
>JAIMAE010000127.1 GCA_023512105.1 Bacillota bacterium
CGGGCGGCCGTGGATTCGGCTAGTGCTGCGCGAATTGGCGGGGCTTATCGCCAGTTGATCGCAACGGGTGCCATCTCAGGAGTTCGCATGGGACCTCGAATTCCTTTACACGCACCTCCAGAGTCCCGACGGTGAGGCGCGGCGTTCAATTGCGTTATACTTTTTAAGTCAACCTGAGGCCAATACCACTGTAAGATTCCGTGCGCAATTTGTGAAGCGGCCCCAAGACCCCGACGATCCTGAGCTGGATACGCTGAGGAAACTACGTGCGCGGAATACCACAGCTAGCAATGTATACCGTGTCGATAAGAACTGGACGCCATAGGTCCGGAGATGGTGGGCGCTATTTTAGGGCATCGCTATGAAGAGTGTTCTCGATGGCTACGGAGCAAGCCCATCCGACCGTGGTGGTTTTCTTGTTACTGTGCTAAGGAGTTTACGGGCGCTTTTGTCAGAGGAGCCCGCCATTCGCTGGGCCGGCGCACCCACAAGGATGAAAAGGGGCGCGGACGCCGTACGCTGAAGGTGGCCTCCGACTGAGATCGCGTGCTCTCTGATGCTGCGAGCTTGCAGAGGAACCGGATTCTGGCCTCGTCGAGCCCCTCCCAATTGGTGCCCTCCCGTCGGCGTTCTGGCCGGTGGGGGAGCCCATACAGAAGATTTCTGAACCCTTTCGAGGCTGTCGGAGGATCCTTCTGCTGATGAGGTGCACTACGATGGCACTGGATATCGTCGTGACGCATGGCGCCGGGCTCGATGTGCACAAGCGGGGCATTGTGGCCACCGTCCTGACCCCGACGGTGACCGAGACCCTGTCGTTTGGGACGTGCAAGTCGGAACCGCTGGCGCTGGCCGATTGGCTGCACCTGCGGGGTCCCCCACGTAGCTACGGAAGCGACGGGGGTGTACTGGAAGCCGGGGGTGAACTTGTTCGAAGCCTATCCGACCCGTGGGGGCGCACCGAATTCGATTTTTTCACAGGAGACGCCCATGCCCCGATTTGGGGCACCCACAGGAATGAAAAAGGGGCCCGTCTGGCCTATGATGGAGATGACCTCCGACCGAGATCGGGTACTCTCTGATGCTGCGAGCCCGCACAGGAGACGGATTCCGGCCTCGTCGAGCACCCCCGATTGTTGCGACCGCGCCGGCTTCGCCGGCGACGCGTCAGCACGCAGAGGAGAATTCTCCGCCGCTCCGAGGCTGTCGGAGGATCTTCTCGATGAGGTGAGACCCATGGAGTTAGATGTGGTCGTGACGCATGGGGCGGGTCTCGACGTGCATAAGAAGGTCATTGTCGCCACCGTCCTGACCCCGGCGGTCCACGAGACCCGGAGCTTTGGGACCCTGACGCCCGATCTGCTGGCGTTGGCGGATTGGCTGCAGGCCTGTGGCGTCACGCACGTGGCGATGGAAGCGACCGGGGTGTATTGGAAGCCCGTGGTCAACTTGTTGGAGGCCTATCCCTTTGAAGCCGTGATGGTCGTGAATCCCCAGGATATTAAGGGAATGCCCGGCCGCAAGACGGACGTGCAAGATGCGCAGTGGATTGCGAGCCTTTTGCGCATTGGGGCGTTGAAGGCGAGTTACATCCCGCCGCGGCCGCAGCGGGAGCTGCGGGAGCTGGTGCGCTACCGGACCAGCCTCCAGCAAGCCCCGGGCGACGGAAGCCAACCGGATCCAGAAGGTGTTGGAAGGCGCCAACGTCAAGCTGAGCTCCGTGATTAGCGACGTCCTGGGGGTAACCGGTCAACGGATCCTGGCTGCCCTGGCGGACGGCGTGACCGATCCCGCGGTGTTAGCCGACTTGGCGGATCCCCGGATCCGCGCTTCGCGGGAGACCCTGAGGACGGCTCTCACTGGCTTGGTGACCGCCCACCAACGCCTGATGCTGCGGGTCCAACTCCAGCATGTCGCCTTTTTGGACCGCCAGATCGCGGCGCTCTCCGAGGAAATCGCCACGCGCCTCGCAAATTTTGACGACGCCCTCGCCCGGCTGCAAACGATCCCCGGCGTCGAGCGTCGTACCGCCGAGATCATTATCGCCGAAGTGGGGCCCGATCTGCAACGGTTTCCGTCCGCCGCGCAGTTCGTGTCCTGGGCCGGGTTCAGTCCGGGCCAACATGAAAGCGCCGGGAAGGCCCAGCCCACGCGGACCCGCAAGGGGAGCAAAGCGCTACGGGCGGCCTTGACCCAAAGTGGCCATGCGGCGGGGAAAACGCAGACCTATCTGGGAGCGGTCTATCGGCGGTTGGCGGCGCGGCGGGGCAAAGCCCGCGCGGCGGTGGCCGTGGGCCGTCATATTCTGATCGCCATCTACCACATCCTGCGTCAACCGGGCGTCAGCTATCAGGATCTCGGGGCGAACTATTTTGACGAACGGGACAAGCAGGCCATCGTCCGGCGCGAAGTCCGCCGGCTCGAAGCCCTCGGCTATCGCGTGGTGCTCGAACCGGCCTCGGAGGCTAGTTGACGTGCCAAGAGGCGCATGATCCGAGCCGCCGATTTTTTTCACAGGAGACCAGCAGGTACAACCACCCGCTTGGTGTTGGAGTTTTGAGGCGCCTTTTACCCGCCGGTACCCTCAAGCCATTGTTTCCCCGCATGTGGGCCCAACTCCTTGGAGGGTGATAGAGGAAGCGCAGTCGAAACCATCGAGCATCCGGATGCGAACAAGGAGAACGAATTCATGTACATACGGGACACAATGAGTTTTTGTAAACCCGACCAGCTTCTTTGGGGCCTTGTTTCGTTGGTACCCGATTTAATGATAGGATACTCATGGGTGAAAGAACCCGATTATTGTAATATCGGGTCCATAGGTCCGATGGAGAAGCCACTCTGGTCCAGTGAACGGAGGATTGGATGTTATTGTATCCTCAATTGCTCGTAGTGTGTGCCAACGGTCGTATTGTTTGTTAGCGAAAGCGTCCAACATTGAGGGCAAACCCTCCTGGGTACAGGTGAACTAGTGCAATCGACCACGAAGGGTGAGAGCATTATCAACATGAGTCAACGAGTACTATTAGTGATTGGGGTGTATCGTAGTGTCATCAGTGTGCCGACCGACACTTTGCCGAATCAGCACCTGCTTGTAAACAACAAACTCAAAGGCTACTTGGGGTCGACGGAGATATCATTTAACCAGAGAGCGTTACAAGCCTTAGGTGTGCGCTGGGACAGTGTACACTCCCTTCCGAGCGGTTGGGAATCACAATACTCTATCCTCAGGTTGCGTTCCGAAATCGTCGACGTAATACGTCATAAACTTGGATGTTCTCCAATATGGGTGTTTGTGGATCCTCCTACGTGTCATCTCTTGCCCATTTGGAGAGACGTATTTAAAGAGCTAGGCTTGACTCCGTGTTTTTTGATGGTAATACAAAACCCGTTAAGCGTTGCTTATTCGCTGCTCCATAACGAGCGGTTGCCTTTGTCGAAGGGTTTATACATATGGACACGCCATATATACGACAGTTTAATTTATAGTCGCTCGTATCCTAGGGCAGTGGTAAGGTATGATTCCTTTTTGGAGAATTCACGTGACGAAGTGAAACGAATTACAGAAGCGTTTGGTATCACTCAGGAGGAGGGCTTCGATTTTAGTTCCTGGCTCTCGGGAGAAATAGGTTACAGTGACACATTAACAGAAGAGGCGCTGGATAATTTTCCAATCATATCTAGAAGTCAGTCTATTGTTTACAAGATTTTGGCAATGGCGGCGGATAAACCCGTCGGTAGTACTTTATCTGAGGCGCTCATGGTCAGGGCCGAGAGAATCTTGCGTGACCACGTGCTCCCTTTGTATTCTTTGGCGGAAGAACTCGAATTACCTAGCTATCGCAGAAAGTCGCCCGGGGTCTCGCGAGTAATAAGAAGGCCCATGGTGACAAGGGGGGATAGAAAAGATTTTCTGGTGCCAGTTGGGGAGCCGGCCGACGCAGTCTTTGGAGATCGAAGACGGGAACTCGACCTACATCGGATCACGGTGTATCATGAACGACTTGAGCGGGAAGTGCAGTTCCAGCGGCAGGAGACTTTGAAACTGCAGGCGCGGTTAGAAGAGACCAACTGCGAGATTAAACGTCTTGCGTACGCAAACGAGGCGCTATCAACTCGGTTATCAGCCTTGCAAGCTTCTTTCTCCTGGAGAATAACTCAACCCTTGAGAGTCCTAAGATGGTATCAACTGTCGTTGAGAAAACGGAAAAACGAGTCTGATTTTCCGGGCCGCACAACTTATCAAGAGTGGATCGAGCTTTACGACACTTTGTCAGAAGATGACCGAGAGAAAATTAGAGTCCACATACTTCACTTGGAGCGGAAGCCGCTTTTCTCAATAGTAACGCCGGTGTATAATACTCCCCCTCACGTACTTGAAGAGACCATTCTTAGCGTCATGACGCAGCTCTATTCCAACTGGGAGCTTTGTATAGCGGACGATGGTTCGTCGAACCCAGGTACATTGGAAGTCCTCCGGCGTTACGAAGGGCAGGACGACCGCATTAAGATCGCATATAGAGGGCAAACGGGGGGAATTTCCGAGGCTTCCAACACCGCTCTTGAATTAGCAACAGGCGAGTACCTTGCGCTTTTGGATCACGATGACTTGCTTTCTGAACACGCGTTATACCTTATGGCTGTAGAGATTAACAGGCATCCCGATGCCGTTGTCATTTATAGTGACGAAGATAAGATAGACGTGTCGGGGAAACGGTTCGACCCGTATTTCAAGCCCGATTGGAGTCCGGACTTAATTCTTGGTCAAAACTATGTGAACCATTTGGGAGTTTACCGCAGGACAGCGGTATTAGAAGTCGGTGGCTTCCGGAAGCAGTTCGATGGCAGTCAGGATTGGGATTTGGTATTGCGTATTTCGGAAAGACTACATGAGAACCAGATACGCCATATTCCAGCAATTCTTTACCATTGGCGTGCTCTCCCTACCTCCACTGCGTCATCTCCTACAGTAAGGACATCGGCGTTTGAAAGCGGGAAACGGGCCGTTGAGGATCACCTCAATCGCACGGGAATACCAGCCACCGTCTTTTCCTTGCCAGGTGTTCCATATCTTGGTGTTCGAAGAAGCTTGCCTGAACCTGTTCCTCTAGTTAGCATTATAATCCCAACTAAAGATCATTTCGATTTATTGTCTACATGTTTGGAGTCTATCTTTCGGCGGACGATTTATCCGCGAGTAGAAATAATCGTTGTCGATAACGCGAGCCAGGACCCTTTGACACTACAATACCTCCAGGGACTTACGAGAAGAGATGGCGTTCGTGTGATAAAGTACAACCATCCATATAACTGGTCTGCGATTAACAATTTCGCAGTGAGACAGGCTCGTGGGTCAATATTAGTGCTTTTGAACAATGATACAGAAGTACTATCATCAGAATGGCTGCGGGAACTAGTTTCGCACGCCGTTAGGCCCGAGGTAGGAGTCGTTGGGGCAAAGTTATTATACCCTGACGATACCGTCCAACATGGAGGAGTGTGTCTGGGAGCCGGGGCGGCACCAGAATACGCAGTTGCAGGTCACTTGTTTCATAAGTTGAAAAAAGATGAGCCTGGTTATTTTGGAAGAGCTCTGCTAACTCATAACGTGTCTGCTGTGACAGGCGCTTGCATGGCCTTTCGTCGAGACATCTTTGAATCGGTAGGGGGATTTGATGAGGAATGGCTTCCAGTAGCATTTAATGATGTGGACTTTTGCTTAAAAGTTAGGGAGAGGGGTTTCCTAATAGTCTTTACCCCGTTCGCCGAGTTATACCATTTCGAGTCTGCGAGTAGGGGGCGCGACGACAGTCCTGTTAAGATATCACGTTTCCATCGCGAGGTGGCGGTCATGTTAGCCCGATGGGGAAGTACCCTAAGAAACGACCCTTACTACAATCCAAACTTAGATCTCGTACGCGGTGACTTTAGCCTTGGCTTTCCTCCAAGATACGAAAAGCCGTGGGTCTAACATTTGGGTAATGCCAAGAGGGTTAAGTCCTGGTTTGTGTGTAAAATTGGTCCCTTGGTCCTGGAGCGGTCACGCGAGGGATGCCGCTCCGGAAGGTCGAGTCCTTTTTCTGTTTCTAAAAAGGCCTTCGGGAGACCCCTGCAGGGACGCGTTTACTCAGGTCCGGGGCTTAACGGCGGTCCCCGGATTGACTTTGACACCAAGACTACCTTCCGGTGAAAGTGGTGCGCGAAGAGGGCGTAAGGATGCGCGTTTGGTGTCCCACCCACCGGGTGGTGGCGCGTAGGTATAGCGCCATGCCTTGGTGTCAATGGCCAGTTTCATTTCGACGCAAATGGCCACATAAATCCGTCAGAAGCGGTCAGCTGCTAGAGACTCGCTTGCACTCCTTTCATTCGGTAGCTATCACCGCTCAATGTGAAGACATATACGTGGTGCAACAGGCGGTCCAGTGTTGCGCTCGCTAGCGACGGGTTTGGGAAAAGCGCGCCCCATTCCTCAAACGGCCGGTTGCTGGTCACAATCAGGCTCTGGTGCTCGTACGCGTGTGAAACCAGCTGAAACAGGTGGTTCCCTGCCGCGTCGCCCCTCGGCAGGTAGCCCAATTCATCCACCACAATGAGGTCCAGTCTCCCAAGTGCCCGCAGCCGTTGCTTCACCGTGCCATCTGCCATTGCCGCGTAGAGGTTGTCCATCAGGTCCTGTGCCGTCGTGAACAGGACATCCTTGCCTTGCACCGCAGCCTCATAGGCGAGCGCCATCGCGATGTGCGTCTTCCCGTTATGTAGAGCTCTACATAACGGGAATTATGTAGTGCTCCCAGTTATGTGAAGTCACCAGCTTTTCTCCCTACCAATTCAGGCTTCCTACGTGAATCCCTCCCCATAACACGTCACACTGGGGTCGAGCCGTTCGACTCATTCATCGTTTAAGGAGGCGTTTTCATGACGGAAGCCATCCCGATTTCCACATTGGTCGACCGCGTGTTGGCCGAATTGCAACGACTACACTATGCACCCCACTCCATCGTGTCCTACCGCCGGTATTACAACCGGCTGCTACGCTATGCCGCAGCGGAAGGCGTGGGGTGTATATTCCACTAATTTCCGGCTCTTGACCACTTTTGGTGCCCGTGTTTCATCGTCGGTTCACCACCCGCTGGGTCCGCGTCGGGATTCGACACGGGACCGGGACGGTCGCGGGGCCGCCGGCACCCGTGCCGGGGGCTCCGCCACGCGGGCGAGGCATGATGCCCCGGCGGCGTGGCCGCCGCGGCGGAAGGCAGGCTCCGACGGGTGCCGTGCTCCCGCCGGCGCGGCGCGCCGGGGTGCCGGCGTTAGGCCTCCCGGGGCGCGAGCAGTCGGGCCCGCAACAGCGGAAAACTGGCGCGGCCATAGGTCACCCGGATGGTGCGTTTAATCCGATAATTCAACCCTTCTGTGCGTCCTTGGCTCCAGGGCTCCCGGATGGCCGCGCGCACCGCCGCTTCGTCCCGCTGCAAGCCTTGCGCAAAGCGCACCAATTCGGGAATGCCACTGGCCAAGGCCCGGTGGAGCCAGCCGGCCAGCGCGCGCTCCTGCCGATGGCGCACGAGGACCGCCAATGGATGGACTCACGTCCAGACTTGGCGCACGACCGGGTCTTCCAGCCGCTGGCTGAGGCGGCGATTCGCCGTGCGGGGCAACGTGGTCCACCGCTGCAACAGCCACGTCGCCCACTGCCGCGGGCGCAACGGCGGGTCGGCCGGAGGCC
>JAIMAE010000366.1 GCA_023512105.1 Bacillota bacterium
CCCATCGGCAGGCCCCGCGCCCGGCCCTGCCAGGCGGTCAATACCGCCTTGGTCCCGGCCGCCGGGATGGAGGCCAGAAAGAAGCCCAACAGAAAGAGCAGGCCGTAGACCAGCCAAAGCGCCTGCGAAAAGCCGATCCCCACTGCCACCAACCCGGTGGCGGTGGCGCCCCAGCTCAAAAGCCAGCGCGGCCCCCTGCGATCGACCAGGATGCCTAGGAAGAGGCGGGAGAGCATCCCCCCTACCGAGGCCGCGGTGACAAACCCGCCCATCGCGGCCAGAGAAAGGTGATACTCCCGGGCCAAAAAGACGCTGAGCACCGCCACCCCTTGTTGGGCCCAGGAGCCGCCGGTCTGGGAGAGGGTGGCCAGAGCCAAAAACCGCCCATGATGAATCCGCTCTGGCGTCGGAACCGAAGAGCCTACGACGGCCATCCGTCCCCCTCCCTTCCTCTCCCCTCCATGTTACCGCACCGGTCAAACCCCTCGGGGTTCGACGAGACTGAGACGGCGGCCGATGAGCCAGCTGTGGTCGCGTCCGCCCTCCCCTTCCGCGACCGCCTGGCTCAAGGTATGCTTGGCCAGCTCGGCCAGGGGAAGCGAAAGGTGCAGGCCTGCCGCAAGTTCCAAGGCCAGGCGCAAGTCTTTGTCGTGAAGGCTGATGCGAAAACCCGGAGCGAAGTCTCCTCGCAAGGCCCGCTCCCCATGCACCTCTAACACCCGGCTGAAGGCGTATCCCCCCAACAGGGCCTGTCGCGTCACCGCCGGGTCGACCCCGGCCGCTTGGGCTAAGGCCATGGCTTCCGCCGCCGCCTCAAGGTGCGCGGCGACCATCAACTGGTTGCAGGCCTTGACCACCTGGCCAGCCCCCGGCCCACCCACGTGGACGATGGTTTGTCCGAGCACCTGTAGAAACGGCAGCGCCCGCCGAAGTGCACGCTCGCTGCCGCCGACCATAATCGCCAGGCGGCCGGCGACCGCGCCCGCCTCGCCGCCTGAGACCGGAGCATCCAAAGCCTCGGCCCCCAGCCCCTCGGCCCGCTCGGCAATTCGGCGAGCCAAGGTGGGACTGGAGGTCGACATGTCGATGTACAGTTGCCCGGGGCGGGCGGCGGCCAAGATGCCCTCGGGGCCAAAATAGACCGCTTCTACATCCGGCGCGTCCGGCAGCATGGTAAAGATGAGGTCGGCGCG
>JAIMAE010000367.1 GCA_023512105.1 Bacillota bacterium
AGGGCGATCATCCCCAACATGAAGGAGTACGCCGGCAAGAGCGCGGCGTTGCGCCGCACCACCTGGCGCGAGCCAGAGCTTAGAACCCCGGTGATCGAGTGCGGGTAGAGGAAGAGGGCCAGGGCCGAACCTAAGGCCAAGGTGGCGTACGCGGTGTAGCCGGCCGGTCCCACCACCAAGGCCCCCGGCGGTTTGTGGGTGGGCAACGCCACCTGCGCGGCGTGGAAGATGTGACCAAACCCGCCCAACTTGATCGGCAGGGCGATGATGGCCACCAGCACGGTGATGTAGATCATGGCGTCTTTGACCATGGCGATCAGGGCGGGCGCTCGCAGGCCGCCGGTGTAGGTGTAGGCCGCCAGGATGGCAAAGGCGATGATCAGCGGCAGGTCACCCAACAGCCCTTTGCCGGTCAGCCCCATGGTGGCGATCACCACCTGGATTCCTACCAGCTGGAGGGCGATGTAGGGCATGGTGGCCAGGATGCCGGTGATGGCCACCGCCAAGGCCAGTCCGTGGCTGTCGTAACGCGCTCGCACGAAATCGGCGGCGGTGACATAGCCATGGCGCTTGGCCACCGACCATAGCCGCGGCATCACCACGAAGACAAACGGGTAGACGATGATGGTGTAAGGCACCGCGAAGAACCCGACCGCTCCCGCCCCGTAGACCAGCGCGGGGACGGCGATGAAGGTGTAAGCGGTGTAGAGGTCGCCCCCGAGCAAAAACCAGATGATCAGGGTGCCGAAGCGGCGGCCGGCAAGGCCCCATTCGTCTAGGAGTTCTAGGTTGCCTTGCCTCCACCTAGAAGCCAAAAAGCCGAGAACGGTGACCAAGGCAAAGAAGATCAGAAAGACGATGAAGGCTGTCCATTGCATCGAACAACGGCTCCTTTACCTGAGGATTTCGAGAATCCTGGTACTGAAAAAGCCCGCATGAAGGTGAGACATTCACTGTAATTCCTTGCCGCATTCCGGGGTCAGCGAGTCATCGCGTAGACAAACCACGTGATCACCGCGCTGATGATCACCCACAGGAACTGATACCAGTAGAAGTAGGGAATCCCCCACAAGGTGGGTTCAACCGACGCGTAAAAAGGCACCCATAGGGTCCCGATGAAGGGGATCAAGAGAAGCCAAAGCCAGCCGCTGGACGACTTTCGCCCCCCTGTGGACGATTGGCCCATCCT
>JAIMAE010000128.1 GCA_023512105.1 Bacillota bacterium
TAGCCGTCCAGCTCGTGGCATCCGGTGGTGGAGAGCACCTTCTCGAGGCCGCTTCCGAGCACGTAGAAAACGTCCCGCACCTCCTGCTCGGGCGGACAGAGCTGCCAGATCAGGTAGGGGTCTACGGCGTCGGCGCCGAGGCCCAGTGCCAGGGCGAGATCGTGCAGGTTGCGCAACATCCCGGAGCGCACCACCAGCGACAGCTTGCGCCGAAGCCCGTTTTGTCGCAAGGCGCTCTCGATCCCGGCGATGGCCAGGTGCACGTCCAAGGCCACCCCGCCCTCCTCGTAGGCGAGGCCATCGTCAAGCACCAGAAGGTCCGCGCCGGTTAACGCGGCCTCGACCGCCGCTTGGGCGAGCCGTTCGACCGCCTTCAACTCCGTCTCCCCCGGCCGTTGGTCCGGGCACAACCGCACCACCCCGTCGCCGAAGTAGGCGACCACGTGGTCCAAGTCGGCCTCCCCGAGCCAGGGATGGGGAAGCCAAAGCCCCTTGCCCGCGGGTTGCTCCAACTGGTCGAGCACGGGGCGGGGCCCGAGGTAGGTCATCAGCGAGAAGTGTTCCGCCTCCCGCTCGCGGTCGAGGGCGGGATTGGTCACCACCGCCACGATTTCCTGCAAGTAGTCGGCGATGTTTTGGATGTTGTCCTCGTCGAGCGCGGCCAGCGGCGCGTCGAAGCCCAAAGAGCCGATGGGTTCCCGGTGCTCTTGGAACCAGGTTTCCACCAGTTGCACGTCGTCCTTGCGCCAGCCGTCGGCCAGATACCGCCAGGAGGGGGCGTTGCCCCCGGTGTTTTTGCCCTCGGGGGCGTAGCGCGGTTGCAGCGCCACTCCCTGAAAGTGTCGGAGGGTGGCGGCAGTGATGTCGGCGTTGCTGTGGAAGCTGACCCCCTCGTCGTCCCAACTCAACGCCACCACTTCGCCGGGGCCAATCAGCTTGGGTTCGGCCACCCACTCGTTGGGGTCGATCACGTGCGGCTCAGAGCTCAACGCCCACAGGCGCTCGGTTTCGATCAGCCAAAGCGGCCTTAGGCCCAGGGCATCTACCGCGGCGGCCAAGGTGTTGCCGTGTCGGGTCAACAGGGCGGCCGGCCCCTGGGCCAGCGGTCCCATCGCCTGGCGCAACCGCAACCAGTCCTGTTGGGCCTCTGGGGAAAGCTGGCGCATCATCGCCGGGGAGGGCATCACCAAGAACCGCAACGCCTGCGGCAACGGCAGGCCCAGTCCGTACAGAAGATAGGTCAGGGCGCGGTCGAGATTTTGGGAGTCGCTCCCGTCGTAGAGCGGGGTGACCCCAAGCTCCTCCAGCTCTCGCATCAGCCGGTCAATGGTGTTGATTTCCCCGTTGTGGGCGAGGTGCAAAAACGGCTGCACCCGGCGCAGGTCGCGCTCGGTGTTGGTCGAGAACCGGTTGTGGGCCGTGAGCGCGCGCGGTTGGTAGCCGGGGTAGGCGTTGAGCAACCCGGTCAGGTCGTCAGGGCTTCCCACCACCTTCCAGACCATGGTGTCGCGGCTGAACGACGCCACCTGGCCGGGGAACTCCTGCTCCAGCCGATTGAGCAGCGCAAACTCGGTCTTGGCCTCTAAGTTTTCCTGCCACAGGGCAAAGGAGATCAAAAACTGGTCGCGCCCTTCCGACTCCGGTTCCAACAGCAGGACCGAGAACCCATAGTAGGGGACCAAGTTGCGCACGTTGCGCTCAACCAGTTTGAGCTGGCTCGGAGAGACCACCATTTCCAAGATCCAAAAGTTCGGTGCCCAGGCCGAAGTCCCAGGGTGGCTGCGATCTAATCGCTTTTGCCAGGCGGCGCGCGGGATGTCGGCCTCTATGCCGGAACCGTCGCTGACCCCCCGAATCCATCCCGCTCGGTGGCTCATCTTGTGGAGGCTGTCCAGCGCCAATTCCCACAACGACGGATCGGCTCCGGTCGGAGCATGCTTCGACACCGCAGCAAAAAGAGCACAGGCGTCGTGTTCCTGACCGATGAACGGCGTAAGTGCGCTGGATCGCATCAACCAAATACCCTCCCTCTATCCACCATACCGCCTTCCCCAAGGTTGACGCCGGATGTTCCCCAGGCCGGAAAATACATCCACCGGATCCCGTATTTGTTAGATCCGGTCACGGAGTCGTGTCAGGGAATTCCAGGTATGCCGGCTTACCGTGAAAACACCCTCAAAATTATACAACCAATTGCATGTTCATTCAAGAGCTTGTCATCGCCGGCCAGGTCTCCGCATACCGTGAGACCATGGGGGGACGTACGATGCTGGCTCGACTCCGAAACAGGCTGCGCGGTCGAACCACTCTCGGTGCGATGGCCGTCGCCATGACCCTCGTCATCGCCTGGATCCTGGCCGCGAATCCGCCTGCCTCTGGGCAGGAGACCGTTCCCTTGGGACACCTCTTAGCCGGGCGCACCGTGGTCATCGATCCCGGTCATGGCGGGTTCGATCCCGGAAGCATCGGACGCCAAAGCACCGAGGCCGCCGTCAATCTTGAGGTCGCCCTCGCCTTGCGCCGATGGCTGGAAGCCGCCGGGGCGCACGTGATCATGACATGGTCCAAACCGACCGATATTCCCAAAACCCGCAAGTACCGGGTGCAAAACCGTATGGAATTTATCAATTCCACCGGGGCTGACGTCCTTATCGACATCCATTGTAACGCATCCGCTTCCGTCTGGCACGGTCCGCAAACATTTTATTGGAACGGCGCGTCGAGCTACCACCTCGCCCAGTCCATTCAGGAGGAATTGCAATACCTGACCAAAACCCGACGCGAGGTCAAACGAATCGACCAATACGTGCTTCGCTACGCCAAAATGCCTGCCGTTAACGTCGAAGTCGGCTTCATCACCAATCCGGAAGAAGAGCGGCTGCTTCTTACCCCTGCCTATCAAAACCGCCTGGCCTGGGCCATTTTCATCGGGATGGAGCGCTGGTTTCTCAAAGCGCACTGGCCTTTAGACCTCCTGCAGGCGCCGCCGCCCACCGAGTTGTTGATCCGCTGAGTCCTTGGGGGTCCTCCGGACCCGCTTGCCCGGCTATAATTAGAGTACCGGTCGGCGAAGCTACGGGCAGCAAACGGTCAAGGAGGAGTCGTCATGCGGCCCAAAACGGTGCGGGTGATGGGGGTGCCGATCGATTACGGCGCCGACCGCCGCGGAGTGGATATGGGGCCCAGCGCCATTCGCTACGCCGGGTTGCACGACCGCTTGCGCCGGATAGGCCACGCCGTGCACGACGTGGGCAACATCACCGTTCCTGTCCCGGAAAGTCGCCATCCCCAGCACGAACGGATGAAATACGTCGACGAGATTGTCAAGGTCAACCGGGTGTTGGCCCGCACGGTGGAGCGGGCGCTAGACGACGGGACCTTTCCCTTGGTGTTGGGCGGAGACCACAGCATCGCCATGGGCACGGTGGCCGGGCTGTTGCGGCGCCTTCCCCGATTAGGCGTGATCTGGTTCGATGCCCACGGCGACTTCAACACCGAGGAGACCACGCCCTCCGGCAACGTGCACGGCATGCCGGTGGCGGCGATGGTGGGGCTGGGACATCCCAAGCTGCGCAAGCCGTTTTTAGACCGCGCGGTCGACCCCCGCAAGGTGGTCTACATTGGGGTGCGCACCTTGGACCCCCAGGAGGCGGTCAACCTCAAACGCAGTGGGGCCACCGTCTTTTCCATGCACGAGGTGGACCGTTACGGGATGCGCGAGGTGATGGCCCGCACCTTGGAGATCGTGGGACGGGAGACGGACGGCGTCCACTGCTCGTTTGACATCGACGCCATCGACCCCTTGTACGCGCCGGGCTCCGGGACCCCGTACGGCGGCGGGCTCACCGAACGCGAGGCCCACCTGGCGTTGGAACTCTTGGCGGAGGCCGACATCTTGACCTCCTTTGAGATGGTGGAAGTCAACCCGATTTTGGACGACCACAACCGGACCGGTAAGTTGGCGGCCGAGTTAATCGCCTCTGCCCTCGGCAGCCGAATCATCTAAGAGGCTCAGCAAAGTGGGGGATGGAGATGCAGTGGGCGGAGGAGTTGGTGCGCTGGCGGAGGGAGTTACATCAAATTCCCGAACTTGCCTTCGCAGAGCACGACACCCAGGCCTATCTAAAGGCTGAGCTGGACAGGCTTGGCATCGACTACCGGCCGATTGCCGGTACCGGCCTGGTCGCCGAGGTGTCCGGAACCTCCAAAGGGCCGCTGGTGGCGGTCCGCGCCGACATGGATGCTTTGCCGCTGGAGGAGCAAAGTGGGGAGCCGTTTGCCTCCCGCAATCCGGGACGCATGCACGCCTGCGGCCACGACGGTCACATGGCGATCGCGCTGGGCTTGGCCGCCCGCTTGGTCCAAGAACGCTCCTTCGCCGGAAGGGTGCGCTTGTTGTTTCAGCCGGCCGAGGAGTCCCCGCCAGGAGGCGCCTTGACGATGATTCAGCAGGGCGCCTTGGAGGGTGTGGCGTCGATCTTGGGGCTTCACCTCTGGTCCACCGATCCTTTGGGCGTGGTGGGGATTCGCCCGGGGCCGATCATGGCCAACGCCGACCAATTTCGCATTGTCATCGTCGGCCAGGGAGGCCATGGCTCGGCGCCTCAGGAGACCCGAGACGCGGTCCTGGTGGCGGCCGAGACGGTCGTCAATCTGCAGACCATCGTCTCCCGTCGCCTGTCGCCCTTGGAGCCGGCGGTGGTCACCTGCGGCACCTTGCACGCGGGACAAGTCTTCAACGTGATCGCCGGAACCGCCGAGATCACCGGCACCGTCCGCACGCTCACCGAGACCAGTCGCGAAACCGTGGAAGCGGCGATGCGGCAGATCGTCGAGGGGACGGCGGCGATGCACGGGGCGCGGGCGGAATTCTCCTATGAGCGCGGGTATCCGGCCCTGGTCAATCATCCCGAGGTGGTGGCGCGCTGGCGACAGGCCATCGGCGACTTTGCTCCGGTGGTGGAGTGCTCTCCCAAGATGACGGGCGAGGACTTTAGCTACTATTTGCAACATCGCCCGGGCGCCTATCTGTTTGTGGGGGCTCAGCCGACCGCACAAGCCTTTCCCCACCACTCGCCCCAGTTTCGCCTAAACGAGGCCGCGCTGCCGATCGGGGTAGAGGTGTTGTACCGAGGCGTGATGGCGGAACTTGCCGCCTTCCCTCCCGGACTTGCATAAACATACGAACTATGGTATAAGGATGCATGGAGGAGGCGGTGGGGTTGGTGGAGCGACTGATGGAAAGCACGGCCGGATTGACCGGCCGATCCGTCCTAACCCTTCAGGAATGGACACCCAACGAGATTAAGAGCATTTTGATGACGGCAGCCTGGCTCAAAGCCAACCCCAAGGTGGCCCAAATCCGCTACGCCTTGGCCGGCAAGAGCGTGGCCTTACTGTTTGAACTCCCTTCGACCCGCACCCGGGTATCCTTTCAAGTCGCCGTCGAGCAGTTGGGCGCCTCGCCGGTGATTATGGGTTGGACCGAAAGCCAGCTGGGGCGCGGGGAACCGATCAAGGATACCGCTCGGGTGCTCTCCCGGTACGTCGACGGCATCGTCATCCGCTGTCGCCACCACGAGACGCTGGCCGAGTTCAACCGCTGGGCGAGCGTCCCGGTGTTCAACGCCTTGACCGATCGCATTCATCCTTTTCAGGCTTTGGCCGACGTCCTGACCTTGTGGGAGCGCAAGGGTCGGATCGCCGGGCTGAAATTGGTCTACGTCGGCGACGGCAACAACATGGCCAACTCGTACGTGGTGTTAGGCGCCAAGCTGGGCATGCACGTGGTGATTGCCTCGCCCAAGGAGTATCCGCCCGACCCGGGTTTGGTGGAGTGGGGCGTGAAGGAGGCACTCTTGACCGGCGGGTCGGTGACCGTGTTGGAGGACCCGACAGAGGCGGTGGCGGGAGCCGACGCCATCTCCACCGACGTGTTCGTGTCGATGGGCCAAGAGGACATCGAGGCCAAGCGGGCGTTGCTGGCCCGCTACCAAGTCAATGGGGCGTTGATGGCGCGGGCCAAGCCGGATTGTCTTTTCATGCATTGCCTGCCCGCCCATCGCGGGGAGGAAGTCACCGAAGAGGTGATCGAGGGGCCGCAATCGGTCGTCTTCGACCAGGCCGAAAACCGCCTGTGGGTGCAAAAGAGCGCGCTTTTGCAGACCTTAAGCGACTGAGGAAACCGGCAAGCCAACGGGGAAGGGCGCGGGCCGCAGCAGGGGCTCGCGCTTTTCCTGTGCGGGCTCAACGCCCTCCCCGGCCAGCCGGGGGCAGGACAAAGACCATCGCCGTGGCATCCCGGTAGACCAGGTGCCAGCGGGATTGCAAGAGCGCCCAGGCGAACACCGTGCGCGGCGCCACCAGGGCTACCTGGGCGCCGCTTTGGGTAACCACGCTCAAGGCGGACTCGGTTCCTTCCAAGGCCGCGACGTAACGCTGAAAGTTGTCGCCTGCGGTCAGCCAAAAGTCGGCTCGCCCGTCGATCCAATCCGGAATCCCCCGGTAGGCCAGATAGCCGCCCCAGGGATACATGTTAAAGACGCGGTGGGTAAGACCGTGGGCGAGGAGGTAATCCACCGCCTTTACGGGATTGCTGGGTGCGACCGACGGACCGGTGGCTAAATTCCCGCCCCGGTAGTGCGCCGTGCCCAGCGCCAGCGCACCAACGCCCACCGCGGCCACCAGCCATCGGAAACGTCGGGAGAAGGCCATCGTCCAATGGCGGTCCATTCCCTGCAGAACCCAGGCCCCGCCTAGGGCAAGGTAGGGGATGAACCGCCCGGCCCAGAGCGCGGCCAGTGCAAAGCCTGCCCAATACGACCACCGGCGCCAGGACCAGCCGGAGCGGGCGATCCACAATCCTCCCCCGAAGAGATAGAGGACCAGGGTGATGGCCTCGTAGGGGTTGTGAAGCGACGGGGGTTGCCACTCCTGGATGTAGCGGGCGATCTCCCCCGACCCGGCGGTGTAAAAGGCGTGCGCCACTCCGGTCGGCCCGTAGGGGTTGAGCGATGCCACCGCCGCCACCGCGGCGGCCAGGGCCAACCAACGCCCTTGCCGATGGAGAATGGCCTCCAGGATGAGCCAGAGCGGCAGCAGGATCCAGGAGCCGTGAAATTGCGACCACCCCCAGCTTAGGACGAGCAGGGCCAGCAGGGAGCGGCGGTGGGCGGCAATCCAAGGGCGTACCCCCTGGAGGTCCTCTTGCCCTAGTTCACAGACCAACAGCATCGCCCAGACCGCGGCCGGGTAGCCCCAGGCCTGGGGCCGAAACTTCCAGCCCGGGTCGCTGACCCAGGCCGCCCAGACGAAGAGCAACACCGCCCCGGCTTCGCCGAGCCGAAACGCCTGGGCAAGCCGGGTCAACCCCCAATAAAACGCCACCACCCCTACGCTGGCCAGGGCCAGCAACCCCGCCATCCCGGCCCGAGAGGCGGCGTACAGCAAAACGCCCCAAAGCCACTCGGTGTTCACCCAAGGCGCGTGGGGATGGGACCAGGATAAGGCGTTGAAGGTCAGCACGGCGTGGTGATCCCACATCCACCTTCCTGCGGCCAAATCCCAGTAGGCGTCGCCTGCCAGCTGAAGGCGCATCAGGTTGGCGATCAAGACCGCCACGGTGGCCGC
>JAIMAE010000368.1 GCA_023512105.1 Bacillota bacterium
ATCATGGCCATGGTGGCGTAGCCCACCCGGTTGGCGCCCAGCAGGATCATCTTGAGGGCGTCTTCGGCGCTGCGCATGCCGCCGTCGCACCAGATCTCTGCCTGGTCCCGCAATCCGGCGGCGGTCAGCGCGGCATGGACCAAAGGCACGCCGACGTCGGCGGGAAGTCCCACGTGGCGCAGGGCGTGGACCCGGGCCGCCCCGGTTCCTCCCTCAAAGCCAGAGAGGGTGACCACGTCCGCGCCGGCCTTGACAATGCCCACCGCGATGGTGCCGATGTTGGGCACCACCGGGCACTTGACGACCACCTTGGCATCCGGGTTGGCCGTCTTCAACTCAAAAATCAGCTGAGCCAGGTCCTCGATCGAGTAGAGGTCGTGGTTGTTGTTGGGCGAGATGAGGTCGATCCCGGGCAAGGCGTTTCGGGCCCGAGCGACCTTTTCCGACACCTTTTTCCCAGGGAGATGTCCGCCCTCGCCCGGCTTGGCTCCCTGTCCGATCTTGATCTCCAGGTACCGGGCGCCATTTAAGAGCATGGTGTTGACGCCGAACCGCCCCGAGGCGATCTGGTGGCCCCGCCAGCGGTAGTAGCGGCCCAGCATGTCGTGAATCTCGCCGCCCTCGCCGTTCATGGCCAACATGTTGAGCGCCTTGGCCGCCTCCGCGTAGGCGCGGAAGGCGGTCTCGCCCTGGGAGCCATAGGACATGGAGGCGATGACAAACGGCAGGTCGTAGCCGTCGATGCTGAGGTCCACCTTGCCCGGCTGCCGGCGGGTGGGTGCCTTGGGATACTTCACCGAGAGCACGTGACGGATGTTGATCGGCATCTCCTGGGCCCACTTGAAGGCGTGGTCCTCGTAAGTGTTGGCGTCGATCTTGCCCTCTGCCAGCGCGCCGATGGATTTAAACAGCCGGTTGTTGCGGTGGCTGAACCGCGGCAGCCGAGGCTCCTTGCCGGGGGCCGCCTCGGCCATCGCCTGAAGCCGCTTCTCGGCCACCAGCGCCCGGTGTTCATTCCAGGCCTCCAGGTCCGGCGCGAAGTAGGTGGGGATGTTCATCAGCTGGGCGATCTCCTTGGGAATCCCGATCCCCGCGAAAGAGCGCCCATAGCCGTCCAGCTCGTGGCATCCGGTGGTGGAGAGCACCTTCTCGAGGCCGCTTCCGAGCACGTAGAAAACGTCCCG
>JAIMAE010000369.1 GCA_023512105.1 Bacillota bacterium
GGGTTCCAGACGGCGCTGCTCACCGCCACCGCCGGAGGCGAGATGGGCACGGCCGCCTGTTGCGGCGAGGCCACCCACAGGCGGCCCGGCGGGTCGGTCACCACCGCCAACTGCTCGCCGCGAGGCGCCCAGGCAAACTGACTCACCGACAATGGCTGGCCTTGGGCGTTGCGCACCGGCTGAGGGGCACCGCCGTCCGCTCGGACCAGCCACAGGGCCTCGTGGCTTGGCTGGCTCGGCGAGGGAGCCAGATAACCGAGCCATTGGCCGTCGGCGGACCACGCCAACTCCACGGGGTTGCCGGCGGTGGCAACGGTGCGCGTCTCTCCCGAACCTCCATCTAAAATCTCCAGGGTGTGCGCTCCCGCCACCCAGGCCAGTCGCCCCAACCCTGCCAAGGAAACCGACGGGGCAACGCTCGCCGGGCCCACTGAAGCCGAGCGCGCCCCGGTGCGCGGGGCGTTGGCTTGACTCTGACAGCCCCCCAGGGCCAGGACGAGCCCCGCCAACCCCATCCCGACGCATCCACGGAACCCCACGGCCAGAACCTCCCTTTGCCCTGCACCGGTGTCCAAGCCCATCCTATCCCGAAGAACGCAGAATCCCATCCATCGGTTACCGATTGAAGACGTCCTCGGGCCTCGGCCTGGCAGCCCCCGCGGCCACCGGCGAGGACCAGACAACGCAGCCGTGGACAAGGGATTGCAGCTTCCTGGCATGGCCCCATGACCGCCTCTCATACCCTGGAGAACAGGGGACGGCACGCCTACGCAGGAGTCCGCACCGATCAAGGGGCCGGGGAATCCGGTAACCGGCTTGGTCCCATCGACGTTATACCGATGGTGTGCCTCGCGTCGTTTGCAGCAGACGCGCCGGTGGAAGCAAGCGGTTGAGGAGGAGTCATGAGGATTCGTAAGCGGTGGCTTGGGCTTGGCTTGGGGCTATTTTTGGCAGGAAGCGCATGGGTCGGTTACCAATGGTTCATCAATCCCGCACACGCGCTGGAGACCTCGCGGGTGCAACAGCTCAACCAGTCCTTTGGGGTGACCGCCTTCCGCCACCGAGTCACCTTGCTCTTCCTGGGCAGCTCTTTGGAGACCGCGGGCTCCCAAGACCTTACGGCCAAGGGCATCCGCAACCGAGCCGATACCTTGATGGTGGTCTCCCTCGACCCCACCAC
>JAIMAE010000006.1 GCA_023512105.1 Bacillota bacterium
ATAGTTTTCAAGGACCGACGTGCTGCACCCCGACAGCACGGATGATGATAACACCGCCCCGCCCGCTTGGCAAGGGGGGACGAGAAAAAATTTAAAGTCGCTCCGCCACCGACTTTACCTGCATCAGCAATAAGAGGTAGTCGGGGCTGCCGGTCTTCGAGTTGGTCCCCGATAAATTGAACCCTCCAAAAGGATGAGCTCCGACCATGGCTCCGGTACACTTGCGGTTAATGTAGAGGTTTCCGACCTCAAACCGTTGGCGCGCGTCTTCGATACGGTCGCGCCGCCGAGTGTACACCGCCCCGGTCAGTCCGTACTCGGTATCGTTGGCAATGGTCATCGCCTCTTCCCAGTCGCGCGCCCGAATCACGGACAAGACCGGGCCGAAGATCTCTTCCTGTTCGATCTTCGATCCCGGAAGAACCTCCGCGAAGATGGTCGGCTGAATGAAATAGCCTTCACCGGAAAGTTTCTCTCCCCCGGTAACCAGGGTGGCATGGTCCTTGCCCCAGGCGATGTACTCGAGGATCTTGCGCTCGGCTCGCTGGTTGATGACCGGCCCCATCTGACTTTCATATTCCTCAGCGGGTCCCACTCGCAACCTCTCCGCGAGTTTGCGAATCCGCTCCAATAAAGGGTCATGGACGGCATCGAGGAGAATGGCGCGGGAGCAGGCGGAACATTTTTGTCCCGAAAACCCAAAGGCCGAAACCACAATCCCTTCTGCCGCCGCATCGAGGTCGGCCGTCTCATCGACGATGATGGCGTCTTTCCCTCCCATCTCGGCAATCACTCGCTTGATCCAGCGCTGACCTGGCATCAGCTCCGCTGCCAGGCGGTGGATGCGCAGGCCCACCTCGCGCGAGCCGGTGAAGCTGACGAAGCGAATGCGAGGGTGGGAAACCAGGTAATCGCCCACCTCACCACCTTCGCCGGGAAGGAAGTTGACCACGCCGGGCGGGAATCCGGCCTCCTGGAGGATGGTGAAAAATTGGGAGGCAACGACGGGAGTGTCGCTGGACGGTTTGAGAACCACCGTGTTTCCCGCCACCACCGCGGCCACTGTCATTCCGGTCAAGATGGCCAAGGGGAAGTTCCATGGAGGAATGATCGCGCCGACCCCCAAGGGAATATAGAAGGCCTGGTCGTCTTCCCCGGCAATCGGATCAATGGGGATGGGTTGGGAGAGGCGTTCCATCTGCCGTCCGTAGTACTCCAGGAAATCGATCGCCTCCGCCACGTCGGCGTCTGCTTCGCTCCAAGGTTTTCCCGCCTCTATCACTTCCCAGGCCGCCAACTCCAGGCGGCGTCGGCGCATGATGGCCGCCGCCTTGTACAGGTAACGAGCTCGCACCGGACCGGGCAGCCGCTTCCAGTCCGCGAATGCCTGCCAGGCCGCCTCCACCGCCCGGTCGATCTCCACGCGAGAGGCTTTGGCCACGTAGCCCACCACTTGGTCCGGGTGCGAAGGATTCAGGGACGCAATGGTCGATGCAGTCGAAACCGCTTGGTCCCCGATCCAGATCGGCCATTTCCGCCCAAGCACGGCTTGCACCCTTTCCAAGGCGGCATGCATCTGGGCCCGATTATCTGGATCCTGAAAATCGATGAGCGGTTCATTGACAAACGGCTTTACCGCCATCACCGGCTCCTCCTTCCCTTACCCCAAGTCTTTCCCTGGCGTCGCTGCCGCATGTAACAGCCGTTGATAGGCCTCCGGCCAGTGGCGGTCCAAGCGCACGGCACGCCCTTGGAAGACGAACGCGTGTTGGGTCCTGCCAAATAGTGCCTCGGCACCGTGTTCCGGTTGGTCTTCGCGCACCGCTTGATAGCGAAATCCCATACGCGTTGGACTGAGATGCTCCACCGAGATGACCACGCTCACCGGCTCGCCAGGCCGCAGCGCGACCCGAAAGGAGGCTTGCGCCTCTAACACCAACAGCTCGTATCCTCGCGCACGGAGAACATGGTAGTAATCTAGGCCGCAGCCGTGCAGCCAAGCCACCCGCGCCTCGGAGAACCAGTCAAAGGCCTTGGCATGATACAAAATCCCCGCCGGGTCGCAATCAGACCAACGCACCGACGTCTTCCACACCCTGGAGCCAGAAATCGTCCTCGCCCCTTTGTTCCATGAAATTGCTGAGGTATTTCCCATTGTTTGGTCCCAGAGCCAGAAGGTCAAGGCGGCCGTTGGCACAAAAAATCCCGCCCGTTGGTTCCCTCCGGGCGGGTCAAAAGGTGCATATTAAAGGATCGAATGGTAGCCCCAAGCGGATTCGAACCGCTGTTTCCGGAATGAGGGTCCGGCGTCCTAGGCCTCTAGACTATGGGGCCGTATTCGTTGGTAACTGGCTGGGGGACCAGGATTCGAACCTGGGCGAGGTGATCCAGAGTCACCTATGCTACCGCTACATCATCCCCCAACGGCCTCTTATTATAGCAGCTTTTTTGGAATGCGCAAGGCTCACCGGGCACTGCGCCAATCGGGAAGGTTGTCCCAGGAGGCTCTACGGCATGGCGCTGACCCGCTCCAGGTGCGAGGCTCGCAAGCCTCGACCCGCAACCCTACCACCTTCTCCGTCCGGTGTGGCTCCAAAGCCTTTTGTCGAAAAGGGAGCAGCGGGCTGGCACCCCGGCCGTGCTAGGGCACCGGCCCGCCGCTCCTCGGCCATCCGATTTTTCCTTTTCACTGGCTTGCGGTAGCGGGGATTTCTTCTTCTCGAAACATGGGCCAGTCTCGGGTTTCCGGGCTGATCAGCGCCGCGGCCAAAAGCCCCACGCCCCCCAACCCGATCAGCACCAGCACGGCGTAGACGTAAGGAACCAGGTGACTCAAGAATAGCAACCAAAAGCTGTAGAGGGAAGGCAACAAGAGCCCGAACTGATATGGGATGGCCACTCCGGAGGCCCGCAGGTGAATGGGAAAGCGTTCCGCCAGGTACAGCAGCAAGACCCCGAATGGGTTTGCGGTGAGCGCAAAGGCGATCCAGCCGACCACCCAGATCCACGGCCCCGGCGCGTGAGTCTGAGCCAGGTGGATCATGAGATAGTACGCGGGGCCGCTCAATACCACGAACCAGGTTCCCATCGCCATCAACAACCGCCGCCGCCCGATTTTCTGACTCAACATCGGATAGAGGACGATCAGCAGGAGGCCGGGCACATTGATCCAGAACTCGAACTGGCTGACCAGCTTGGGCGGTTGATGCAGGACGGTGATCAGCAAGGTCGGAGTGAAGGACAACACCGGCTGGGAGGCCAACCAGAACCCTGAGGTCAAGAGGAACACCGAAAACAAGGTTCTCCCCTGTCCTCTGCGGAAGAACTCTTTTAGGGGCTCCCGCCGCTCACCGCGCTGCCGGGCTTCCACCGCTGCCTGGAGCTCAGGGACGCGTGCGAAATACGCCAAGTACCCCACTCCCATCAGAACGCCGAGGAAGAAGGGCAGGCGCCAGCCCCAGGCGACGAAGGCGGCGTGGGGAAGCGTCGAGGAGATTAGGACGTTGATCAGGGTCAGCACCAACAGGGCGAGCCCGGCCGGCATCGCCACCAACCCCGCCACCAACCCGCGCTGCTGCTTGCTGGCCCGTTCGATGGCCAGCGGGACCGGTCCCGCGTACCCCCCGGCCAGGCACATCCCGGCCAACAGGCGGATCAGGATCATCAGCGCCACCGAGACATAGCCCCAGCTCGCATACCCAGGGAGCAGCGCCACCAGCAAGGTGAACAGGCTAAACCCACCGCCCGCCACCAACGCCACGTAGCGCCGGCCGTATTTGTCGCCCAGGTGCCCCATGAACAGGCTTCCCAGGGGGCGGCCCAGCAGGGTCACGGTGAAAATCAGCGTGCCCAACGTGGCCTGGACCGAGGTCGGGAGAGTGGGAGGAATGAAGTAACTTAAGGCCGCCGGCAACACAAATGCCGGAAGATAGATGTCGAAACTGTCCACGAACATCCCGATCATGCCCCCGATTAGGGTGCGACGATCGGTTCGAGTTTCTAATCGCTCGCCTGCGGCGGTTGCCGCCTCAACACCGTCCATTGCGTGCACCTCCTATTTGTGCAAATGGTGGGAGCTCGCGGCTCCCTCGGCTCCCGCGCCGAGCCTGCCATGGACCGCCTTGGGCCCACGGGCTCAAGGCGGGGAGGCCGGGGTCACGACGCCTCCACTTTGGCTCGCCCAGGAAACCGTCGACGATTCGAAAAGGGCTGGGCGATGGTGGAGACCCCCGCGTTGTTTGCCCCGGCCACCACCACCAGAACGTCGTCCGGGGAACGCAGGTAGGGCCGCCACTCGTCGGCCGACCATCCCTTGCGCTCCTCCTCGGTAGCCGGGCGAACAAACCCAATCGGCCGCTCGATCCCGTCTTTCCCCACCGCCGCCAGCTCCGCCGCGGTGTGGCCGGCATGTTCAAACACGTACTGTTGCACATCGCGCTTGCTCCACCCGTGACGAGCCAACAGGTGGGCGTGTTCCGGACCCAAGATCAGAACCGCCCACTGCTGCGGGCGCACCATCACTCCGGTGCGATGCACGGTATCCACCAGGTCGTTGAGCAGGTGTTCCGGATTGTCCGTCTGGCGATTGTCCAGAAAGTCGCAACTTCGGACGTGCACCGCCGAGACCACGGTGTCCTCGGGTTGGTAGCCCAACTGAACGTGCAGGGGCTCCCACGGGCTGGCTTCCTCGTTTTCCGCGATGCACAGGGTGTAGCGGCCGGGCGTGCCTTGGGTCGCCTGGTCGAGCTCGTGCGGGCGCAGCCCGAAGACATTGGCAATGATCAGCCGGATGGCCCGTCCCACCGTGGCATTGGCCCGAAATCCCGGCCCCAACACGTTTCCGCCCGAGTTAAAACCCAGGGTGTGACGCATCGGGCCGTTGACGATCAGCAGCGGACCTCCCCCGGTGGTACTCTGCCACGCCCCGAAGATTGCCGCTCCTTCGTCGACCACGGCCTCGAACGCCGCCAGCACCACGGGAAAATACTCCGGGCGACACCCGGCCAGGATCGCGTTGATCGCGGCCAGCTCCACCGTGCACTCTCGTCCTACCGCGTCCATCCGCCACAAGACCTCGTTGGAGGAACGCTTCGTCGTAGCAAGAAAAGCGTCGAGGCGCTTCGGGGTCGGCGGAATGACCGGCAGCCCGTCCGCCCATCCCTGTTCGAAGTAGTACTCGTTAATGGCAATCGCTGCTTCCGGATTCATCTCTTGCGTCACGATGATCCCCCTCATTTCCCGAGATTCACTTACGCCGGCGACAGGTACCGTCCCAAAAATGCCAGAATCTCTTCCTTGACCTCGGGCTGCCAGAGCTCGGGCGACGTGGTGTGGCGGCCGCCGGGAACGGTGACCAGGGTGGCGTCCCCTCCACTTTCCCGAAGGGCCTGGTAAAGCAGTTCCGCTTGGTTGTAGGCGACAATTTCATCGGCGTCGCCGTGGATGATCAAAAACGGCGGGGTACGCCCGGGCTGGATGTAGCGGAGCGGATTGGCCGCCTCGGCCTGCGGCTTGCGCTCGGCCAGTGGTCCCCCCAGGAGGAGCGCCTCAGCGGATTGCGGCGCCCCGTGATCGACCGCCGAAGGATAGGGGAGTTGGGCAAAGAAGTCGTTGGGCGCGGCGATCGCCACCACCGCGCTGACCGCGCTCGACTGCCCCTCCCACTCGCCGCCCTCAAAGAGGCCCGAGCCGCTGGTGGTGCCGGCGAGCGCCGCCAGATGCCCGCCGGCAGACTGGCCCATCACCGCAATCCGCTCGCCATCGACCCCCAACGCCGTTGCATGGGCGCGCAGAAAGCGGATGGCGGTCTTGACATCCTCGATTTGGGCCGGAAACTTGCTCTCTCCGCTGGTGCGATAGCGCACGCTGGCCACCACGTAACCCGCCTCGGCGAACCCGACCAGCCAGGGGATAGAGACGGCGTGCCCCACCGACATCCATCCGCCTCCTTCCAACCACACCAAGGCTGGACGCGGTGGCGCGGCAACGGAGAAAGGCCGGAGCAGGTAGAGGGTCAGCGGCATATTGATGGGGCGGTTGGGGTAGGGACAGACCTGGGAGTACACCACATCCGCCATCAGCGCCAAGCGTTCCCGCTGCGAGACCACCTGCAGCGTCTTGCGCATCGTTCCACCTGCCTTTCGCCAGCACGCTCGCCTTACGATTCGAAGACCGCTACCGCACGGCCGGTGATATCCCCCGCGGCAAGCCGCTCGTAGGCATCGGGCACCGCGTCGAGCCCCACCACCTCGGAAACCACCGCGCCAGGTTGGATGAAGCCGGCCGCGAGCAGGGTCAAGATGGTGGGCATATCCACCCCCGCCCGGGCCCCGTAGGACCCCACGATGGAGATGCCTCGGCGCACCACATGGGTGATCGGCACGGAAGCCGCGGTGTCTCCCGGCGCGATTCCCACCGCCACCAAGCGACCGCCGTCGGCCACCATGGAAAGCGCTTGGGCAAAGGTCTCGGCGCGGCCCAGCACCTCAAACGCCACGTCCACGCCGGCGCCGTGGGTCATCTGCCGCACCGCCGCCACCGGGTCCTCTTGCCTCGCGTTCACCGTGGCCGTCGCCCCCAGTCGACGGGCCGCCTGCAGCTTGTCCTCGCGAACGTCCACCGCGATCACAGCGGCCGCCCCAAAGGCGCGCGACAACTGCACGATCACACTCCCCACCCCGCCGGCGGCCACCACGGCCACTTGACACCCCGGCCGAAGGTCGGCCGCCCGGCGCACCGCGCCGTAGCCGGTAAACACGGCACAGCCGACAATGGCGGCGTCCCGCCAGGGGATGGACTCGGGCAAGGCGAAGACGCCATGCGCCGGAATGACGCAATACTCTGCCATCCCGCCCATGGAGTACATGGCCAACGGGCGCCCGTCCTCGCGAAAGAGCCGGGTGGCGCCATCGTAGAGCACCCCTTGGAGTCGATTGAGGCGAAAGAAGCGTTCACAGAGGTCGTCTCGTCCGCGCCGGCACGCCGGGCAGCTGCCGCAGGGCATGATGAAGGAGGCCACCACCCGCTCTCCCTCGCGGACCCGATCCACGCCTGGCCCCACTTCCACCACCCTCCCGGCCACCTCGTGCCCGATGACCGCTGGAGTAGGAAAGGCGACCTCGCCGCGGATTACGTGCAAATCGGTGTGGCATATCCCGCATGCCGCCACCTTGACCAAGACCTCCCCAGGCCCGGGACGGGGCACGCGGATGCGCTCGATCTGCAGGCGTTGGCCCGGCCCCTCGAGCACAGCCGCCCACATGGCGTCGGGGACGGCCCGCCCTACCATCGCGTCACCACCACCTGTTTGCGCGTGTAGAAATCCCAACCGTCCGGCCCGTGAAGGTGCAGGTCCCCGTAAAACGACCGCTTCCAACCGGAAAAGGGGTAAAAAGCCAAGGGTTGAGCCACCCCGACGTTCACCCCGACCATGCCGCACTCCACGGTCTCGCGGAACCGGCGAGCCGCTTTCCCGGAATGGGTAAACAGCACCGCCATGTTCCCGTAGCGGCTGGCGTTAATCCAGCGCACCGCCTCCTCCAAGGTAGACACGCCGCCCACCGCCAACACCGGGCCAAAGATCTCTTCGCGGGCCACCACCCCGTCGGGTTGGACGCCGGCCAACACCGTGGGTCCGAGGAAGAACCCCGGCAGGTCCTGACCCGCCTGGCGACCGTCCAAGGCCAGCACCGCGCCTTCGGCGTGGCCTTGAGCGATGTAGCCGCGCACCCGCTCCCGGTGATCGGCGCGGATGAGCGGGCCGATATCCACCCCCTCGACATCCCCCGGTCCCAACTTCAGCCGCCGGGCCGATTCCACCACTGCTTCGAGCAGCCGAGGATAGGCCGCGCCCACGCCCAGTGCCACGCTGCCGGCCAGGCAGCGCTCGCCGGCATTTCCAAATGCCGAGTTGAGCACCGCCGGCAGGACCGCTTCCCAGTCGGCATCCTCGAGGATCACCAGATGGTTTTTGGCTCCCCCTGCAGCCTGCACCCGTTTGCCGGTGGCGGCTGCCTGTGCGTAGACCTCGCGCGCGGCTGGCTCAGAACCGACGAATGACACCGCGGCCACCTCGGGATGTTGGATGAGCGTCCGCGTCACCTCCGCCCCACCGTGGACGACGTTGACCACGCCGGGCGGAAAACCCGCTTGCCACATCAGCTCTACCAGCCGCCCGGCAGCCAAAGGCGTCTTCTCCGAAGGTTTGAGGATGACCGAGTTGCCAGCCGCCACCGCCAAGGGAACCATCCACAACGGGATCATCACCGGGAAGTTAAACGGCGTAATGCAGGCCACTATGCCCACCGGCCGCCGGTACCAGTCTTGGTCTAGACCTGCGCTGACCTCCGGCAAGGTACGCCCCTGTAGCCAAGTTGGAGCGCCACAGGCAAAGTCCACCACCTC
Source organism: Bacillota bacterium (assembly GCA_023512105.1). Taxonomy (GTDB): domain Bacteria; phylum Bacillota; class Sulfobacillia; order Sulfobacillales; family Sulfobacillaceae; genus JAIMAE01. The sequence continues at coordinate 8,404 of JAIMAE010000006.1, forward strand.
GATCCCTCGGCGAATTTCCCCGCGGGCTTCCGCCAGCGTCTTTCCATGATGCCGGGTCACCAGTTGGGCAAGTTCCTCTAAATGCTCCTCAAGCAGCTGTTTCCAGCGAAACAGGCACTGGACCCGCTCGGTAACCGGCCTACGGCGCCACTCGGCCCCCGCCCGGGCCGCGGCCGCCACGGCCTCCTCCACCACCGCGGGCGTGGCCTCTGGGACTTCCGCCACCACCTCCCCCCGCGCCGGATCCCACACCGAATGCCAACCTTGGTTGGTCAATACCTCTCGGTCTGCGATGAGATGTCCCCGCACCGCCATCCCCCTTCTGCTCCTGGAAAGTCCCTGGCTTGTTCCCGTTCTTCCTACCGGCCTCGCTCAACCACCTGGGCTCGACCGGGCACCTTGCGCCAACGGGTACTAAAGGGCTGGGCGACCGCCGACACCCCGGCGTTGGCCGCGCCGGCTACCACGATGAGGACCTGATCCGGACTGGCGAACGGGCGAACCAGCTCGGAATCGTCCCGCCCTATCCGCTCCGCCGGGGTTGAAGGGCGACTGAATCCCAAAGGAAGCTCCACCGCATCCTTCCCCACCCGCTGCAGTTCGCGGTAGCGGCGCCCGGCATGCTCTACCAGGTAGGCCTTGATCGCCGCCTTGGTGTAACCGTGGTCAGAGAGCCAGCGCGCATGTTCCGGGCTCAAAAGAATCGCCGTACAGTTTCGGTGCCGGCGCATCACCCCGCTGCGGGCCGCGGTGTCGGCCAGATCGTTGAGCAGCTGCTCCGGACGCTGGCTGTGTCGGTTATCTAAAAAGTCCACGCTGCGGATGTGCAGCGCTGAGACCACGCTGGTCGCCGCCGCAAAGCCCAGTTCCACGTGCAGCGGCTCGAAAGGGCTTTCCTCCTCGTTTTCGGCAATGCACAGGGTCCACTTGGCCGCCGTCCCCTGCGTGCTCTGGTCCAGGTCGTGGGGCCGAATTCCCAACGCGTTGAGGATGGTCAGGCGGATCGCCCGCCCCACGGTGGCGTTGGCCCGAAACCCCGGACCCAAGACGTTTCCGCCGGCGTTGAACCCCAGACGGTGCCGCACCGGGCCATTGACCACCAACAGCGGCGCCCCACCGGTGGTGCTTTGCCAGGCCCCGATGGCGGGAGAGCCCTCGTCGATTACCGCCTGAAAGGCCGCCAACACCACCGGGAAGTACTCCGGTCTGCACCCGGCCAACACCGCGTTGACCGCCAGCAACTCCACGGTGACGCTTCGGCCTAAATGAGCCATGTGGTACAGCACGCTGTCCGGGGAAAGCGAGGTGGTGGCCAGACACTCTGCCACTCGGGCCGCGGTAGGCGGGATAACCGGCAGGCCGTCGCTCCACCCTTGGGCATAGCAGTACTCCATGGCCGCCACCGCTCCTTGGAGGTCCTCCATCTCCCTGGCCCCCTCCCTACTCTCGGCCGGCCTAGGCTACCTGACCCACTTGGAGACAGCTGCCCATCCCCAGCCCTGAAATCCCGGGTTGAGGCTTGGGCCAAGGGCGTGGGCGACCGCCGAGACCCCTGCGGTCCCTGCGCCGGTCACCACGATGGCCAGATGTTCCGGCCGAGCCACCAGACGGATGACGCTTAGCGGGTCGGAGGGCGGTCCATCTTGGGGACGCCCAGGCCTTCGCCACTGCAGGGGTTGCTCCACGCCGTCCTTGCCGGCCCGAGCCAACGTCTGATGCGACACCGCGGCTTTTTCCCAGAGCGCCTGCCGCACGTCGGCCTTGCGATAGCCGTGGTGAGCCAGGAGCTGCGCATGCTCCGGGCCCAATAGGATCACCGCCCATCCCTGTGCAGTCACCTGGGCACCCGTGCGCACCAAGGTTCCAGCCAGGTCTTGCAGCAATTGTTCTGGACGGCTGACCTGCCGATTGTCGACAAAGTCCACGCTGCGGATGTGTAGCGCAGAGACCACGCTGGTGCTCGCCGCACAGCCCCACTCCGCATGCAGAGGCTCAAAGGGACTTTCCTCTTCGTTTTCGGCGACGCACAGGGTCCACTTGGCCGCCGTCCCCTGCGTGCTCTGGTCTAGATCGTGGGGCCGAATTCCCAGCGCGTTGAGGATGGTCAGGCGGATCGCCCGCCCCACGGTGGCGTTGGCCCGAAACCCCGGGCCCAAGACGTTCCCGCTGGCGTTGAACCCTAGCTGCTGCCGCACCGGGCCATTGACCACCAAAAGCGGCGCCCCCCCGGTGGTGCTCTGCCATCCCCCCACCCTGGCCACTCCTTCGGCCTCGAGGGCCTCCAGGGCCGCTAAGACCACCGGGAAGTACTCCGGTTTGCAGCCGGCCATGGCGGCGTTGACGGCGGCCAGCTCCACCGTTACGGCTCGGCCCAAGTGGTCCAACGACAGCACCACCGCCTCCCTGGGCGCGGAGGTCGTGGCCAAAAACGCCTCAACCCGGGAAGGCCACGGAGGGAGCACCGGCAGTCCGTCGCTCCAACCCGCCTCGTAACAGGCCTCCATGGCGGCTTGCGCCGCTTCCAGTTCACTCATGGTCTAGGTCCTCCGCGACATGCCACGGCATGATTACGGCTCTCGCGAAGGGGCGAGGAGAATTTCTAGCACTTGAGGCAGGGCCTGTTGGGCGCGCGCCCGCAGCTCCTCGACTCCGAGGTTGGATACCGGATGTTCGATTACGGCGTAGCGAAACCCGGGAAACCCCTGAACCTTGGCCATGGCGTCCGCGCTAGCCCTCAGGGCGTTGGTACAAATGGCTGCAGCTGGAATGCCCCGCTTTTCCAGCTGGATTGCGTCGGCCACACTGGCCGCACTGCATGACCCTCAGTCGCCGACCGCCACCAACACGGCGTCCGCATGCTGGGCAAGCTCGTCGAGGAGGCTGTCCGGTCCGGGCAGCCCCTGAATCGGTTTGTGCCGATGGGTCACCTCGGCCAACCGATAACGTTGGCCGATCTCCTCAGCCACCATCTCCAACAGGGGTCGAGCGTTGGGCTTGGTGTTGTCCAACAGTCCAAGCCTAACCCCATCGAGGGTCTTCAGCCGCTCCGACAGCCGCACGGTTTGACTGGCGGTGCGACCGGTGGGATCCATCAACAAGCTCATCCATGGACTCCTTTCCCGCGCACGAGGGCGATCGCCTGCAGGCCAAGCCTTAGACCTGTCAGGCCCTCCCATCTCGTCGGCCTACTGACTTTCCGAGGAAGTCGTCTCCACCTCGACGACCACCTTCTGGAATGACACCCCATGCCTCAGCAACGCGTCTTCCGCCAGAGCCGTGAGCACCGGCAGCGGTAAAAGGCACTCCCAGCACGCGGCGGGCCCGGGTACAACGCGCAGGGCAATCCGCCCTTCGCTGACCTCGGAGATTGCCACCCCGAAGCCGTCTGCCGCCAGTCCCTCCCCGATTTCCGCCACCGCCTGGGTCAATGCCTGATCCGCGCTTCCCAACTTGCTCCCACCTTTCCCCAGCTCGCCCCCAGGAACGCACTCACCCGCTGACCGCCGCCGCCACCGCGGCCTCGATGACCTCCAGGGCCCGTAGCCAATCGGCCTCCGAGATGACCAACGGCGGTTGCAACCGCAACACGTTTCCCTCTGGCCCGCCCACGCCGATCAGCACCCCCGCCTGGCGGGCGTGCGCGCGAGCCGCCACCGCCCAATCGGGGCGGGGGCCACTGACATCGCCCAGCTCGATCCCGATCATCAGGCCAAGCCCTCGCACCTCGCGGACTCCCGCGCAACCTTGCGCCCACTGCTGGAGCCGAGTGAGCGCGATCGCGCCTTTTCGGGCGGCCGCCGCCGGCAGGTCCAAGCGGATGATCTCTTCGAGGTTGGCCAGGGCAGCGGCCACGCTGACCGGGTTACCTCCAAACGTGGACAGGTGCTCGCCCGGTCCAAGGCTGTCGGCGATCTCCGCTTTCGCCACCGTCGCCCCGAGCGGAAAGCCATCCGCGATCCCCTTGGCCAAGGTCATGATGTCGGGCTCTACGCCGTAGTGCTCGATGGCAAACATCCGACCCGTGCGCCCAAAACCGGTTTGGACCTCGTCCACGATGAGAAGCGCCCCGTAGCGGTCTGCCACCTCTCGGACGCGGGGAAGGTATTCCGGCGGCGGAACCAGGATTCCCCCTTCTCCCAACACCGGTTCCACGATCACCGCCGCCACCGCACCGCTGGTCTGGTAACGAAAGGCGTTCTCCAACCCCTCCACCGCCCGCTCCACCACCTGGGCAGGTGTCTCGTCAGGACGGCTGGCCAGCCGAACCGGAGTCGGAGCAAAGGCGACTCCTGGAACGTATGGCCCGCCTTTTCGCCTCCGTCCGGCGTTGCCGGTGAGCGCCAAAGTTCCCAGGGTCCGACCGTGAAAGCCTCGCTCCAAGGCGATAAACTCGGACCGGCCGGTGTAGGCCTTGGCCATCCGCATGGCGGCCTCTACCGCCTCGGCGCCGCTGTTGGAGAAAAAGCTCTTTTGGAGGCGGCCAGGGGTAATCTCCGCCAGTTGGCGGGCCAGCTGAGCGACCTCGGGGACGTAGTAGGTGTAGCTGTTACAGTGCACCAGCCGCTCTAACTGGGATCGTACGGCCGCGATGACCGCCGGGTGGCGATGGCCGAGATTGACCACGCTGATTCCGGAAAAACAGTCGAGGTATTCCCGCCCCTCCTGGTCCCACAGGCGAGTCCCCTCAGCTCGCGCCACCACCAGCGGCTCGATGGCCGCGAAGCGATGGGCAACGTATGCGTCGTACCACTGCCGGACCTGATCCATGCTGCTCCCTCTCTGGGAAGACATAATGCTGCTGCATGTATCACTTGTCATACTACGCGTTCTGCCTTAGGCTTTGATTCGGACTGAGTGTACGAAATTCGATTCCTAATCCTCGCCAGTTTGTAATAGAGGGACAATCACGTGATGACCGTAAACGACGTGCTGAAGCAACCGTGCTTCGAGGGCGCGAGATGGGTGGCGGGACGCCAGGGAGCGGATCGCGTCGTGCGATGGGTGCACGTAGGGGAGATCCCTAACCTCTCGGAGTACCTCGAAGGGGGCGAGCTGATTTTATCGACCGGGATGTGCCTGGGCGACCCGCTCCTGGGGCCGAAGTTCGTGGGGGGGCTGATCGAGGTGGGGGCGGCCGGACTCACGGTGGAACTGGGCCAGTACGTGGTCGACATCCCTCCGGCGCTGGCCCGCCTAGCCGACGCCCACGCCTTCCCGATCCTCGCCTTTCCCCACCCGGTGCGCTTCCGCGACCTCTCCTACGACATCAACAGCCTGTTGTTAAACGAGCACTACCAGGCCTTGGCCCAGTTGGAGCGGCTCAGCAGTCGCCTGCAGCAATCGTTGCTGCGCACCGAAGGGGTCGCCGCCTTAGTCGAGATCTTGCACCAAACGCTGCGCACCCCGGTCTGCTATCGACCGCATCAACCCGAAGAGCCTTCGGTGGTATTCGGAAATTGGGACGTCGCGACACCCCCGCCTCCCGCCCCGGTTCATCCCAAGCCCACCCCGCTGGGCTCTCCGCCATCGGCACTCCACCAATCGGTCATGGTGTTCGGCCATCCGGTGGCCGACTTGTACGTCGCGATCCGAAACCGCGAGGTGGAAGAGACCTTATATTTGGCGCTTGACCACACGGTGAGCGCCGTCGCCCAAGAATATCTTCGCCAGGAAGCGCTCGACCGCGTCGCCCGCGACGAAGACGCCGCGCTCCTGGAGCCGGTGCTCTCCTCGCCACCGGCACCCCGGGCCTTGCGCCGATTCGAAGCCGCGGCACAGCTGAGCCCCGACGCCGGCGTGCTGGTGACCGCCCTGCCCACCCCCATGACCATCCCCCGGGCGGTGCTGCGCCATCCTGAGATGCTGCCGGGATGCCACCGGATATTTTGCCTGCCCCGGGGCGAGCGGACCTTGCTGGCCTTCGTGGTCAAACCGGTCCGAGCCATCGAACGCTTCCAAGAGGCTCTTCAGGCGCTGGTCCAAGAACGCGGCCTGGCCATGGGCGCAGCCAATCTCCGACAGGAGGCCAGCACCCTCCACCTCGCCGCCAACGAGGCAGAAGACGCGCTGTCGGTCGCTTTACACCAGGGAAAGTCGTTTCTCCGCTACCAGGACCTTGGGCCCTACCGCCTGTTTTTGGCCCTCGCCCCGCAGGATGTGGAGCGGCTGTTGGTCGAGCCGGAACTGGGTCCGCTGCTCACCTACCAGGCCCGTCATCATCTGCCTTTGCTTGCCACCTTAGAGGCGGTGTTGCTGGAACACGGCTCCAAGGACCGGGCAGCCAAACGGCTGGCCATCGGGCGACAGACGTTGTATTACCGCTTGCGTCTGTTGGACACGGTGCTGGGCCGGGATTGGCGGACCGGTCCCCGGCGCTTGACCCTGGCCTTGGCTTTGTTGGCCTTCCGCTTTCTCCATGCCTCCTCGCCCGAGGCGGCAGGACAAAGCCCCACCCAGCGCTGAAGGCACCCCCGCTGAGCCCCTAAGGGGAGGCGTAACAGGTCGCTGTCTTCGTATAATCGTCTTGAGGGCTAGGTTTTTGGCCGGTGAGTGCGGAAGGTAGGGGGGATTTGATGGCACACTTAGTCGCCGCCGCAGGCGTTCCGCATCCTCCGCGCTTTCCAGAGTTGGCACGCCGGCAAGGCGCAGACTCGGAGATTCTCCGCCTTTACGGAGAGGTGGGGCGTCAACTGCGCCAGGCAGGGGCCGAGGTCTTGTTGATCCTGGACTCCGATCACTTCAACACCTTTTTTCTCAACAACTTTCCCACATTCGCGATCGGCGTGGCCCCCCTCACCGCCGGTCCTAACGAGCCGGTCCCGGGCTTGGAGCGCACCGCGGTCCCAGTGGCGGAGGAGATGGGGAACACACTTTGGCATCAGCTGGTCCGCGCGGGGTTTGACCTGGCCGTCACCCAAGAGTTCGAGGTCGACCATTCCATCATGGTCCCGCTCCATTTTCTCACCCCGAGCTTTGACCTCCCCATCCTCCCCCTGTTTGTCAATGGCCTGCTCCCTCCCCTTCCCTCGGCCCGCCGCTGTTACCAATTGGGGCAGGCGTTGCGGCACATCTTGGAGTCCCTCCCCGCCGACACCGGAGTTGCCCTGTTGGCCAGTGGCAGCATTTCGTTGGAAGTGGGAGGGCCCTTGGCAGGTCGGATCGACCACCAGTGGATGGACACCGTGCTAAGCTGCCTGTCGCGGGGAGCAGTGGAAGAATTGCTCAATCAAGCCACGGCGGAGCGGATGCGCCGAGCGGGCAACGTCTCGGGAGAACTTCTGAACTGGATCGCGGTGTGGGGCGCGACGGCCGGACGTACCCCGACTTTCTTACAACCCCAAGCGGGTTACGGCCACGCCTTTGCCGTCTGGCGTTGGGACTGAGGGAGGCCGACCATGAGCCTTTACGGCGTGCACAAACTGTGTTACGCGGTGCACCACGACCCGAAGTTGGTCCAACAGTGCCGCGAAGACCCGCAGGCGGCGCTGGACCGATTTGGCCTGGAGCCGGCGGAACGCCAGGCGTTGCTGGACGGCGACGTGGCGTGGCTCTACCAACAAGGCGTCCACGGCTTTCTCCTCCATCACTTGGCCCGCCACCGCCTGTTTGGCTTGGACGAGCAGATCTACCGACAGCGTCTGTCCGTCCTGGGCGAGCAGGCCGACTCTTGAGCCCCATCGCCGAAAATCATAGACTAGAGACAGGAAGGGAGGGATGTGCCGGATGGCCAGTCGCAAGCCGTGGTACGGAAGAGATGTCGGACTTTCCGTGCGGATGGGGATCACCCTGTTTTTGTTGGCCGCTTTATACCTGGCCTTTTTAATCTTTCTCTTTGAATCGGGCGTCCCCTTGCCGACGTTGATTCTCATCATGGGGCTATTGCTGCTGTCGCAGTACTACTTCTCTGACCAGTTGGTGCTGTGGTCTACCCGCGCTCGGTTGGTAAGCCCGGCGCAATACCCGCAGCTTTACCAAATTGTGGAACGCCTGTGCCAACTGGCGGACATCCCGGTGCCTAAACTGGCGGTGATGCCGGCGAGGATGCCCAACGCCTTTGCCACCGGCCGCGACCCCAAAAACTCGGTGGTGGTGGTCACGCAAGGGTTGCTCGACCGCCTGGATGAGCGCGAACTGGAGGCTGTGTTGGCCCACGAGCTCACCCACGTCAAGAACCGCGACGCTCAGCTGATTACGGTCGCCAGCTTTTTCGCCATGCTCGCCTCCTTCATCGTCCAGCAGATCTTCTTCGTCGGCCTGTCCATGGACGAGGGAAGGGATCGACGGGGTGGAGGCGGAGGCATCCTGTTGGTCTGGGTGGGGTCGCTCATCGTGTGGGCGATCAGCTTCATCTTGATCCGGGCCCTCTCGCGGTATCGCGAATACGCCGCCGACCGGGGTTCGGCAATTCTCACCGGCCATCCCGGCTACCTCGCCAGCGCCTTGATGAAAATCGAAGGCGGCATGCGCCGTACGCCGGACCGGGACCTAAGACAGGCGGAAGCGTTCAACGCCTTCTTCATCTTTCCCGCCATCAGCCGGGACTCGTTGATGGAGCTATTCTCCACACACCCCAACCTGGAGCATCGCTTGGCCTACCTTGAGCGTCTGCAGGAACAGATGGAGAAGTAGCCGGTTGGACAAACCAAGGGAGATGGCGTATGGGCTTTTTTGACGCCCTGTTCGGTCGCACCCGGGTGCCTCCGGGAAAGGCGGATCCGCTCTTTGCGCTCAGCACCGCGCTGTTGGACATCGAGGCCAAGCTGGCCTGTACCCCTGGGGAACAGTCGGCGGTGGTATTGAGGATGGTCGACAACTCAGCCTACGAGGCGATCGAACGCGATGTCCTGGCCACCCTCAACCTCGGCGGCAAAGACCTCCCGGTACAACTGCACAGTCGCGAAGACGAGTTTGGCTTCCGCTGGATGATCTTTGCCTCCCGCGACGTGGAGGCGGTGCTCAACGCCATCTACTTGGCTTCTGACCTCCTGAAAGAAGGGGGCTATGCGGACAGCCTGTTGGCCGCGCTGTTCAAGTTTGAGCCCAAAACCTGGTACCTGATTTACAGCTTTCGGCGGGCCGCGTTTTACCCCTTCGTCCCCTTGCCGGGGAAACAACGGGACCAGGCGCGAGAATTTCGCTTGGGGCAGACGTTAAAAGCTTGGTTGCCCATAGAAAAAGACCCCGAGCGATGGTATGCGCTCTGGGATCCCCCGATTTAGCCAAGACACCTTACGCTTCCGACTCCAGCCACCGCTTGGCCTCCGCCAACGAGATGTCCGGCGGCGGCAAGATCAGGTCGGAGGGGGTCAACTCCTCCGCCGAAAGCTTTTCCCCGGCCCGCGCCACCGCCACCGCCTGCTCCAGCAAGGCTTGAAATTTGGCTTGGTTTCCCGCCTCCAGTTCCTCCAAGAGCGCATCGTCCAGAGCGTGAAGCTGCTCAAATTGCTGGGGATCGACTCGGTACTGGCCTTCGGCCATTACGCGGACGATCATACCGATTCTCCCTTGCCCATCTCGGCCTTGAGCTTGGCCAACTCCTCCGCCACCGTATCGTGGGCTTGCAGTTTCTTCAACTCGTCGCGAATCGGGTCGTTCGCCGCGCTCCCCGCCTCTAGCGCCAGCACACCCTTTTCCGCCAACTCATCCACGGCCGCCGCCCGAGCCCGCAGACTTTCGGTTTTATCCTGAGCCCGTTGCAACGCCAAGGCCAAGTCGGCCATGTCTTCCCCCAGTCCGGTGGTCGCCTCGCCGATCTTGACCTGGGCCTGGGCCGCCGAATACTGGGCCTTGATCACCTCTTTTTGGGTGCGGAAGGCATCCACTTTGAGCGCCAACTTCTGTTGGAGGTCGGTCAGACGCGCCTCCTCGCGCGCCAGTTCCTCAATTTGCGCCTTAAGCGGCTCAATCTGGGCCTGGACGGCCTGCTTGCGACTGATCGCCTGCTGGGCCAGGTCATCCCGCCCCGCGACCACCGCGTCGCGGGCGTCCTGCTCCCACTGTTGCACCTGTTGCTCCAGCCGGCTCAACTGCAGTTCCAGCCGCTTCTTGGAGGTCACCACCTCGGCCACCCCGCGACGGATGTTTTGCAGCTGTTCAACCTGCTTTTGGTAAGAGTATTCCAACGTCTCTCGCGGGTCTTCCGCCCGATCCAGCACGTTGCTGACCTTGGCTTTAAAGATCGTGGACATCCGCGACAAAAGCCCCATGCCCACTCCTCCCTTCTCTTGCCCCAAGTATATTCCCGCCTCCCAGAGCTGTCAAAAGCATCCTTGGCGGGCCCGATAGCGGGTCGGGCCTTTGGGAAAGGCTATGCCCGGAATAAACGCCTAGCCAAGGGGCGAAGGGAGGATGCAGATGGCGACCGTGCACTGTCTGATGACCCGCTGCCGGTTCAACGACCGACGGTTGTGCACCCTGGGAAAGGTCGAGGTCGGACCCGAGGCGATTCGGCGGCCTCCCGCCTACGCCGAGCCAGAGGGGTTGATCTACATCGCCCCCCATCCGGTCGGCTATGCCAGCGAATACCAAGGCTATCTGCAGATGGCCGAACAACAACCTCAAGAGGAGGAACCGGGCGCCATCTGTCGCAGTTACCTCCCCCGTTGAGGTTGCTCGGCACAGTTTTTGAGCCTAAACCAATTCTCGGGACCGCCGGCGACTTGAGTGGACCACCGCTGCCCCGATAAAGCCGGCGAACAGAGGATGCGGTCGGTTTGGCCTCGACTGGAATTCGGGGTGAAATTGGGTACCGACGAACCAAGGATGGCCTTTTAGTTCCATGATCTCCACCAGGCGGTCGTCCGGCGAGGTCCCGGTGGCTTCCAAGCCGTGCTCCGCTAGTATCCCTCGATAACGGTTGTTCACTTCGAACCGATGGCGATGGCGTTCGAAGATCAGGGACTTGCCGTAAAGGCGCTCCGCCCACGACTCCGGTTGAAGCACGCAGGGGTACGACCCCAGGCGCATGGTGCCTCCGAGGTCCAGAACTTCTTTCTGCTCCGGCATGAGGTCAATCACCGGGTGAGGGGTGTCGGGAACGAATTCGGTCGAATTGGCCTCCGCAAGCCCGGCCAGGTGCCGCGCCACCTCGATCACCGCCGCCTGCAAACCCATGCAAATCCCAAAAAAGGGGGTTTCCGTCTCGCGCGCCCATTGAATGGCCCGCACCTTTCCTTCCACCCCGCGATACCCGAACCCGCCCGGGACCAAAACCCCGTCGGCCCCGGCCAACAGGTGCTCCACCGCTCGGTGTTCCAATTCCTCCGAATCGACCCAGCGGATGTCCACCTGCACGTGGTGGGCCAACCCGCCATGAGTCAGGCCCTCCGCCACCGATAAATAGGCATCCCGCAAGGTCACGTATTTCCCGACCACGGCGATGGTCACGGCCTGGTTGAGCCGGGTAGCCCGCTCCACCATCTCGGCCCAGGCGCTGAGGTCCGCCGCCGGAGCCGGTAGGCCGAGGCGCTCGAGCACGATCTCATCGAGTCCTTCTTGATGGAGCATCAACGGCAATCGATAAATAGAGTCGGCGTCCACATTCTCGATCACCGCGCGTCGGTCGACGTCGCACATCAAAGCAATCTTGTCGCGCATGTCGCGGGAGAGCGGGCGGCTGGTCCGACACACGATCACGTCGGGTTGGATTCCAATCGAGCGCAGCTCCTTGACGCTGTGTTGGGTGGGCTTGGTCTTGGCTTCTCCGGTGCTGGCCAAATAAGGCACCAGGGTGACGTGCAGGTATAGCACGGAGTCGCGGCCGACGTCGGTTCGCATTTGGCGGATCGCCTCTAAAAAGGGAAGGCTTTCGATGTCCCCCACCGTTCCCCCGATCTCGACGATCACGATGTCCGCCCCGCTGGCCTCCGCCACCCGGTGGATGCGCTCCTTGATCTCGTTGGTGATGTGAGGAATGACCTGCACGGTGCCGCCCAGAAAATCGCCTCGGCGCTCTTTATTAATGGTCGACCAGTAGATCCGTCCCGTGGTGACGTTGTTGGCTTGTCCCAGATTGACGTCCATGAAGCGTTCATAATGGCCTAAATCCAGGTCGGTTTCGGCGCCGTCTTGGGTCACAAACACTTCCCCGTGCTGCAAAGGGCTCATGGTCCCCGGGTCCACGTTGATGTATGGGTCCAGCTTCATCGCGGTCACTTTCAACCCGCGGCTTTTTAAAATCCGTCCCAAGGACGCAGCGGTAATCCCCTTGCCGAGGGAAGAGACCACGCCGCCCGTGATGAAGATATACTTTGCCATGCGACTCTCCTCCTGGGAGCCAAGAAGTCCGGTGGTTCGCGCTATCGCAGCCTCGCCGTCACAACTCACCTCGCCGCGATCCTGCGTCTTTTAAGCGCCCGCAGCGCAAACAAGGGAACGGGGCCGAGGGCGCCTCACCATTCCTCTTCTTCGCCTTCGTCCCCGTCCTCTTCGTCCCCGCTGAAGTCCCCCCGCTCCCGATCTCGACCCGACGACTTGCTGGCGCTTCCCTTGGGGTTCCATTCTTTGAGCCCCCATTGCGCCGACCCCCGGTAGGTAAAGCGGGTGTCGAGGTTAATCTCGGTATAAATTTGGGCAACCCGTTTGGGCTCTCGGTCTAGACCGAGGAGTGCCAGCGTCTCGTCTAACAGGTCTTGGACGTCGAGGGGCTGCCCGTGTTGCTTGAGGACTTGGTAGGCGGCATCCGTGGCCCGCATCCATGCACCCCCAGTTCCGTTCTCGCACATCGGAGGTATTATACCACCGATGAAGGCCCCCAAAGCAGTCCCCTGCGGTCCTCTCCCCATCCGCTCCGCGGTACCCACCCGCCCTCAGGTCATACAAATTGACAAGTCCTGTGACCAGGCGACAGGTATTTGCCGAGCGCGAATAAATCCGTCCCCAATTCTTGACACCAAAAAAACCGATGCCCTAGACTAGTCTCGTATTGTTTCGAGCCGAATCCCTGTCTTGCGATAGGGTACGGGGGATGTGGGTCTGTTCGACACAGACCGCTGGGTGAATCTGACGACTGCGTCAGTAGGGGGCGCCTTCTCCCCCGAACCACCGGATGGGTACTAACCTCGGAGGCACTACCAGAAGGAAGGATGTCGGATGATTGGCTAGCTATCGACACCTGGCATGGGTGGCCACCGGATTGTCCGCCTTGGCAGCACCAACATTGTCGCCGGTGGTTCACGCGGCTTCACTTCCGGTCCTTCGCTTAGGAAGCGAGGGGTCGGCCGTACAGACGGCGGAACAAGATCTTCAACGCTTAGGATATTATAAGGGCGCTATTGACGGAATTTTTGGACCTGAGTTGCAAGGGGCCGTCCAAGCCTTTCAGCGCGCGCAAGGCTTGTCCGCCGATGGAGTGATCGGCCCGGCCACCTGGCAACGCCTCACCGCCGCCCTTCAAGGGGCGACGGCGGTAGCCTCTAGCCAAGCCTCTCCCAATTTTGCCGCCGCGGCTGGCAGCATCGCCTTAGGCGACCAAGGGGATGCGGTCAAGGCCCTCCAAACCTTGCTGAACCAAAACGGAGCCCAGCTGGTGGTGGACGGCGATTTTGGCCCGATGACCTACCAAGCCGTGCGGCTGTTCCAGGCCAATCACGGGCTTCCGGTCACCGGCGTGGCCGACTCGGCCACCTTAAATCTTCTCCAATCCTTGGCCAACGGGGGCGCGGAGACGTTACATATCGGGAATAGCGGATCGGCGGTGGCCACGCTTCAGTCAGAATTGACGCGCTTGGGATACAACACCGACGGAGTCGACGGGGTCTTTGGGCCCAACACCGAACACGCGCTGATCGCCTTCCAACAAGCCCACGGTCTCAGCGCCACCGGGACCTTGACCTCCGCCACCGAAACCGCCATCGCCCAAGCCTTAGCCCAACAAGGCAACGCCACCTCCGTCAGTCGTGGCACCAGCTCTCCCACCCGCGAGGCGGTAGTTGGTTTGGCCCTCCGATACGACCACTGGCGCTACGCCTGGGGCGGTGCGACACCTTCCTCCGGCTTCGACTGCTCGGGATTCGTGCAATGGGTATACGGCCAGTTTGGCATCTCGCTGCCCCGCACCTCCTTCGACCAGTGGAACGCCGGCACCCACGTGAGTTACAGCGCTCTGCAACCGGGAGATTTGGTCTTCTTCACCACCGGCGGCGTATTTGCCGACCACGTCGGCATTTATTTAGGCGACGGCAACTTCATCTCCGCCACCACCCCCGAGCAAGGCGTGGTGATTCAAAACATGGGAATGGCGTATTGGGCCCAGCGGTTTGACGGCGGAGTGCGCCTACTTCCGTAAGGACACGCGGAACAACAGGGCGCCCGCGCGCAGGCGGGCGCCCTTTTCGCTGCCGCCTACTCCACTGAGAGAATTAGGCACTTGAGATACCGGGACTCGGGTAGCGTCGGCATCACGGGGTGATCCGGGCCCTGCCCGCGAATCTCCATCACCCGCACCCGCCGGTGGACGTCGTGGGCCGCTTCTCCCACCACTTGGATGAACTCCTCTTCGGACAGGTGATAGGAACAGCTCGAGGTGACCAGAATGCCACCGGGCCGAATCAGTTTGAGGGCCCGCAGATTGATCTCCTTGTATCCAGCCCGGGCTTGAGCCACTTTGTCTTTGGCCTTGGTAAACGCCGGGGGGTCCAAAATGCCCATGTCGTAATGGGCCTTGCGGTCGCTCTCCGTTCGCAGCCAATCAAAGGCGTTGGCCGCCACCCAGTCCATTCGCGCGGCCAGGCCGTTGGATTCGGCGTTGAGGCGTGCCTGGGCCAAGGCATCGCGGTCGATGTCGACCCCCACCACCCGGGCGGCGCCGGCCCAGGCACAGTGAAGGCCAAACCCGCCGGTGTGACAGAAAGCGTCGAACACCTCTTTGCCTTGGGCCAGGGCGGCCACCCGACGCCGGTTCTCAGCTTGATCCAAGAAATGGCCGGTTTTCTGGCCGCTCACCAGATCGACCAGAAATCGTATCGGCCCTTCTTGGACCGTTAGCGGGGAGCGCATCTCCCCGTATAACATCCGGTCCTTGCGCGGTAGCCCTTCGATCTCCCGCACCGCCAGGTTACCGCGCTCCCACACCCCGTCCGGCTTCAGGAGCTGGACCAGCTCGTCGACAATCGCCGGAAGGAATCGAGCAATCCCGAGGCTGGTGCACTCCACCACCAACATCGGCCCGTAGCGGTCGACAACCAATCCCGGCAGGCCGTCCGATTCCGAGTAGACCAGCCGATAGGCGTCGCGCTCCCGCATCACCCGTTCCCGATAGCGAACCGCTTCCTGCACGCGACGGCGAAAGAACCCCTCATCCACCGACTCGCGCCGAAAACGGGTCAACATCCGCACCGCGATCACAGAGCGCGGATTAAAAAACCCTTGCCCTACGTACCGGCGTTCTGGATCCCACACCGAGACCACCGAACCCGGCTCGGCGTCGCTGTGATGAATTTCGCCCCGGTATATCCACGGACAACCCTTGAGCACTCGGGCCTCGTTGCTTTTCAGGCGAACGGACTGCACCTTTTCTCCTCTTCCTTCAGCGGGTCCGAAGTCAGTCGGCGATCGGGACGGCGCCCGCCAGCACCGCCTCGGCCGCGCGCCGCACCCGATGCACCGTTTCCCCCGGACCCAACACCGCCAGTAACTCGAACAGCCCTGGTCCCACCGTCCGCCCGGTCACCGCCAGACGCACCGGATGGATCAGCTGAGCCCGCTTCAGCCCCAGCTCCTCGGCCAGTCGGTCAAAGGTCTGGGCCAGCGCGTCGTGATCCCAAGTCGCCAATAGCTCGAGCGCGGCCGCAACCCGCTCAAGGCGTTCTCCCACCGCCGGCTCCTCAAAATACTTGGCAACGCCTTTGGCCTCGTAGGCCTGAGGTGGTTCATAGAAGAAACGCAGGTTCTCCGCCAACTCCACCAGGGTTCGGGCGCGCTCGCGGGTCAGCGCCACCACTTGGTCCAGCGGCGGACCCGCCTGGACTGCAATCCCGCGGGCGTCGAGGAACGGCCGCACGGCATCGACCACCCGCTCGATCGGAAGCAGGCGCAGATACTGACCGTTCATCCACTCCAACTTCTTGAGATCGTAAATCGCCGCCGTCTTCTGGACCCGGGCCAGGTCAAACCACCCGATGGCCTCCGCCAGGCTCATGATCTCGCGCTCCTCCGGCGGCGACCAACCCAGCAACAGCAAGTAGTTGACCAGGGCCTCGGGAAGAATCCCTTGCGCCCGGTATTCCTCCACCGAGGTAGCGCCGTGGCGTTTGGAGAGCTTCGAGCGGTCTGGGGCTAAGATCATCGGCACGTGGGCATACGCCGGCAAGGGAAATTCCAGGGCCTGGCTGACCAAGATCTGTTTAGGGGTGTTGGAGAGGTGCTCCTCGCCCCGAATCACGTGGGAAATGGCCATGGTGTAATCGTCGACCGCGGCCGCGAAGTTGTACACCGGGGTGCCATCGCTTTTGCACAGCACGAAATCATCGAGCACGGCGTGCTCAAACTCCACCGCTCCGCGAATCAAATCCTGGACCACGGTGCGGCCTTGGCTAGGAACCTTCAGGCGCAGGACATAGGGGAGCCCTTCCCGCTCGGCCCAATCCGCAGGAGTCAGCGACCTGCACCGGCCCACGTAACGGGGCGGCAAGCCTTGAGCGCGCTGGCGCTGGCGGTCCGCCTCCAGTTCCGCAGGCGTGCAGTAGCACCGGTAAGCGCGGCCACTGGCCTCCAGTTGCGACAAATACCGGCGGTAGAGGTCGCGGCGTTCAGATTGCCGATACGGGCCGTATGCTCCGCCGACGTCCGGCCCCTCGTCCCAAACGATGCCCAGGCTGCGCAAGCCTTCCATCATCGCCGCCTCGGAACCAGGAATCAGCCGCGCCTGGTCGGTGTCCTCCACCCGCAACACCATCGTCCCCTGGTGATGGCGGGCGAAGAGAAAATTAAAGAGCGCCGTCCTGGCTCCGCCGATGTGTAGCGTGCCGGTCGGACTGGGCGCATAGCGGACTCTAACCAATCTCCACCCTCCCGCGCTCCGTTGCTTTCGGTAGTTTAACCAAGAGCTGGGAAGGGGTCAAGCAAACCGGGTTGGCCGTCCCGGCGGGGAAGGCAGAGTGCCTTCCCGCCAGGCCAGGCTCGGACTACGCCTCTTCTTGATATTGGGCCTTCAACCGCTCGACCACCGCGGGATCGGCCAAGGTGGTGGTGTCCCCCAAGGCCCGCCCCTCTGCGATGTCGCGCAGCAGTCGGCGCATGATCTTGCCGCTGCGGGTCTTCGGCAGCTCGGCGGCGAAAAAGAGGTCATCGGGACGGGCTATGGCCCCGATCTTCTGCACCACATGGGCCTTTAACTCCTGCTTTAAGGCTTCGCTGGTGTCCACCGCTTCCTTCAGGGTGACAAAGGCGGCGATGGCCTGCCCCTTCAGCGGGTCGTGCCGCCCGATCACCGCCGCCTCGGCCACCGACGGGTGGTCGACCAGGGCGGATTCCACCTCCATGGTCCCGATCCGGTGGCCGCTGACATTGATGACATCGTCGACCCGCCCCAGCAGCCAGAAGTATCCATCCTCGTCGCGCTTGGCCCCATCTCCGGTGAAGTAGCGGCCCGGGAAGCGGCTCCAGTAGGTCTCCTGATACCGCTTATCGTCGCCCCAGATCGTGCGCAGCATCGAGGGCCAGGGCCGGGTCAAGACCAGGTAGCCTCCGGCACCCGGGGGCACAGGATTGCCCGCCAGGTCCACCACCTCTGCCTCAATTCCCGGCAGTGGACGGGTAGCCGATCCCGGTTTGGCCTCGGTAAGCCCGGGCAACGGGCTGATCATGATAGCGCCGGTCTCGGTCTGCCACCACGTGTCGACGATGGGGGTG
Source organism: Bacillota bacterium (assembly GCA_023512105.1). GTDB lineage: Bacteria > Bacillota > Sulfobacillia > Sulfobacillales > Sulfobacillaceae > JAIMAE01. The sequence continues at coordinate 26,251 of JAIMAE010000006.1, forward strand.
CGCCGCCCCCCGATGTGCTCCCAATACCACATCCAAGCCTCGGGGTTGATAGGCTCGCCCACGCTGCCCAGCAGCCGCAAGCTGGAGAGGTCGTATCGCTCCGGCCACTCGGTCCCCCAGCGCATGTGGGCGCGAATCGCCGTAGGCGCGGTGTAATAGATGTTGACGCCGTACTTTTCCACCAACTGCCAGTTCCGCCCGCGGTCGGGAAAGTCCGGTGTGCCCTCGTACATCAAGGTGGTCGCCCCGTTGGCGAGCGGGCCGTAGATTACGTAACTGTGCCCTGTCACCCAGCCAATGTCCGCCGTGCACCAGTAGACGTCGCGGTCTTTCAGGTCGAAGACCATTCGGGTGGTGGTCTCCACCCCGGTCAGATAGCCGGCCGTGGTGTGCACGATCCCCTTGGGTTTACCGGTCGTCCCCGACGTGTAGAGAATGAACAGGGGCGCTTCGCTGTCCATTGGCTCCGGCTCGCAGTGCCAGGACTCAGAGGCCAACCATTCCTGCCAATCGAGGTCGCGCCCGGCTCGCCAGTTGACCGAAGCCGCCTCGCCGACCCGCCGCACCACCACCACGTGGCGGACGCTGGAAGCCCCTTCAAGAGCTTTGTCGACTTGGGCTTTCAACGGCACCACCTGCCCGCGCCGCCAGCCGCCATCGGCCGTCAACACCACCTCGGCCTGGGCATCGTTGATCCGGTCTCGCAATGCCTCGGCGCTAAAACCCCCAAAGACCACGCTGTGCACCGCCCCAATCCGGGCACATGCCAACATGGCGATCGGCAACTCCGGAATCATGCCCATGTAGATGGTCACCCGGTCGCCGGCCTTGACGCCGAGCCGCTTGAGCCCGTTGGCGCAGCGCGCCACCTCCCGTTGCAGCTGACCATAGGTCAAGATGCGCTGGTCGCCCGGCTCGCCTTCCCAAATGATGGCCGCCTTGTTGCGGCGGTCCGATTCGGCATGGCGGTCGACGCAATTGTACGCGGCATTGAGTTTCCCGCCCACGAACCATTGGGCGTGAGGGGGCTCCCAGCGCAGCACCTCGCGAAACGGCTCGAACCAGCTCAGGCGCCGCGCCTGTTCAGCCCAATATCCTTCGGGGTCCTGCCGCGCCCGTTGGTAGATTTCCGGGTCGCGGACGTTTGCCTGGGCGCGAAACTCTTCGCTGGGGGCAAAACGCCGGTTTTCTTGTAGTAAGGCTTCCAGCGCGCGGTCGCCGGACTCAGATGAGGCCATTCCCCGTCCCTCCTGCTTAGCTCCTAAAACCGATAAGACTAAAACCTCGCCGCTCTTGAAGGCCGCTGCACCACCGTAGCCCTCCCTCAAGCGCGAAATTTTCTGGCCGTAGCTCGATCATACCATACGACCTACGCTCCGCACCCTGCTCTTCTCCCAGCCCAGCCATTTCCACCCATTCCGGGAGCACTTTTGCCCCCTGCCTTGGGACCGTAAGTCGCTGCCAGGCCGCACCGGATGACCCTGCCGCATCCCGCCGGCTCGCCGTACGCTGAAGCCAGGTTGAAACATCCCTGTTTGGCGCAGTGTAACCGTGAAAGGGGGAACTTCAGATGAGCTACATCAACGTGGGCGCCTGGGACCGGGTGATTCGGGTGGTGGTGGGAGCCGTGCTGTTGGCGGTGGGGATTTACGCCAACGTTCCCGTGCCCTGGCTGTGGGACCTCGTCGGCGCCATCCTCTTCCTGACCGGCCTGATCGGCTTTTGCCTGGTCTACCGCTTATTCGGCATCGACACCACGCACCGGGCTCGGTCCTGATCTAGTTGCAGCCACCCGCTATTCTTCCCTACTCCCCCTCTTCGAGCGACAAACCCGTGAGAGGGGGTTTTGATGCAAACGGCTTGGTATCCGCAACCCGGGGAATCAAAGCTGGAAAGCGCCCGGTGAGAACACCGGAGCGCACCCAACCGGAAACGGCGTGAGCGGGGCAGGACGGGCAAGCCACGAATGCCAGTTGGGTTGGGCCAACGCCGCTCTTCAGTAGCTTGCCGCCTGAGCTCCGAAACATGGTTACAGGCCCGCGATAGGCGAGGAAATTCCCGGGAGAAGCCTCCCGCCAACGTCCTCCCACACCATCCCCCTGGGCGCTGACCCCAGAGACTGCGCATGGCCGGAACGGTTCGCCCGCTCCCGTGCCGCCCCCGGCTACCCGTCGATGGAACAGAAATGCTTCGGGCTTTATAGGAGAGGGGTCAGTGTCCAGGTCATTCCCGGGGCGACCGGGTGTTCTAAGGTGCTAAGTGCGGCGAACCCATTTAGCCAACCCGGCCTCAAGATAGCAAACCACCCCTGAAGGAAAACCGGAAAGCCGGGCTTTCGGGCTTGTCGCAGCCGATCCGACGTGCTACACACAGGGTATAGTCACGTTACACACCTTCCCTACCTTTCCTGCCTAGCTCACCACCTTTTTGGCGAAGGGAGCGACGCGCATGCCGGACTTTGATGCTACGGTGGATCGGCGCATGAAGCGGTGGCAAGAGCAACGGTGGCTTCTCGATGCCGTCATTCGCACCGTCGGCGTCGAGTGGGACCAGGGCCGAATAGCCTATACGCTTGGGCCTTGCGGTCCTGCAGCAACCGCCGACTTCCTGGGCGTCCGGTCCCGGGTGCAGAAGTTTGCCGATATCTCCAAGGCGTTCGCGCGGGCGGCTGACCGGCGACTGGCCATGGCTCAGGAAGCGGAACAGCACCACCGGCCAGTGACCGCCCGCGAATCCTACTTTATCGCCTCTCTGCTCTACGGCAGTGCCCAATGGCCCATCTTCGCCGCCACCGACGAAAATCGCCGTCTGGACCGGAACAAGGTAGATTGTTACCAGGCCTACGCCAGACTGGCGGACCACCCCGTAGAACGGGTGGAAGTGCCGTTTGGTTCCGGGCACCTTCCAGGATGGCTTCATCTACCCCCAACCGGTCAGCCCCCTTTTCCCACGGTCATCGCCATTGATGGCATGGATGGGTTCAAAGAGATGATGGTGGCACTGTACGGAGATGCCCTCCTGCAACGCGGGTTGGCGGTGCTGGCGGTGGACGGTCCAGGCCAGGGGGAGGCCTTGGTCAGCTATGGCCTTACGGTGACGCCAGATAACTTCCGCGCGGCAGGGCGCGCCTGGATGGACTGGGTGCGGGCACATCCTGCCCTCGACCCGGCTCGGGTGGCGGTGTACGGCGTTAGCTTCGGATCTTACTTCGCCACCTTGGTGGGGGCAGAGGTGGCGGATCTCAAAGGCGTGGCGGTGGCCTATGTCTGCCACGAGCCAGGCGGCCACACCATCTTTGAAACTGCCTCTCCCACGTTCAAATTGCGGTTTATGTTCATGGCCGGCTACGATGAAGAGGAAGCCTTTGACAAGTTTCGCCAGGGCTTCGATCTAACCGGGGTCGGGAGCCAATTGACCTCTCCCTACCTGGTGGTGGCCGGCGAGGAAGACGAGCTCTCCCCGATCGAGTACACCTACCGGCTCCTGGAAGAGATGACGGTGCCAAAAGAACTCCTCTTGTATGAGGGGGAGCGCCACGGCCTGCACTCCACCAGCTCCAGCGCACTCGGACCCTCCGACCGCGATTGGGTGGCTGATTGGCTGGCAGAGCGCCTCCTCACCGACCGCCCCGCCCCTTCGCGACGGGTTTACGTAGACCTGGCGGGGCGCATTCGCGCAGAAGCATGGCCTGAGCGCTAAGACAGGCGGGGCCCGTGCCGAATCAAGGCCACTCAGCGGCCCACTGACCCCCAGGGTGGGTTGTTGGGTAGCTCCGCCTTTTACCAGACGACGGGTGTGACTTCGCCCGTGGTAACCCGCCCCGCGGCAGGGAAGAGCTCTCCCCGGAAACCCCGTTTCTTCTTACCCTGGGCCTTTGTGCACCCCCATTCCCTCCCTCGCACACCTCCCCCTACGGCTTGGCCAGGATACCGATGAACCTAAGCACGCTCGACCCTTCCCATGACCACACGTTTTCATTATCCGCTTTCTGCATTTATGGTCGGCCTAGTCCTTCGCTTTCAGCATAATGGCTCCAAACCCTGCTGACTGCTGAGGGAGGATTGAGCGATGGCGTGGTTGGAATCCATTCAACGCCGATTCTTCGGCGGCTTTTGGAACCCGTACGCCAGTCTGGTTGCAGCCGGCGTCGGAGCCGCCTTGTACTTTGGATTCACCGGCACCTTGTGGGCGGTGACCGGCGAATTCACCCGCTGGGGAGGAAATCTGCTCCAGCTGTTCGGCGTCGATCCCACCGGGTGGGCCTACTTTAAGGCGATTAAACTCACCTCGAGCCCACTGACCCGTTCCGATGGCTGGCTCGTCATCGGGATGTTGCTGGGGAGCCTGGTTAGCGCGTTGATGAGCGGGCATTTCAAAATCCGCTGGCCAGCCCACGCTCGACGCTGGGTCCAGGGCCTGGTCGGAGGGCTGCTGGCCGGATTTGGCACCCGGCTGGCCATGGGGTGTAATCTGGCGGCATTTTTCACCGGACTTCCTCAGTTTTCCTTGCACACCTGGCTGTTCATCCTCGGAACCGGGCTGGGAAGCTATTTGGGCGTCAAGGTGGCGGTGCGCCCGTTTATGGCCGGCCAGCCGCGCCTTGAGCACGGCGTCCGCACGGTGGCGCTGGCGGAGGCAAGCGCGAAAGCAGGGCCGCACCGCCACCTGTGGGCCGGTCTGGTGGCCGGTGGCGCGACCTTGACCCTAACCGCCGCCGCGATCGCCGCGGGACACCCGATCTGGGGATTGGCGGGGCTATTCGGCGCGGCCTTCGGGATCTTAATTCAGCGGGGCCAGGTCTGTTTTACCGCCGGCTTGCGCAACCTCTGGTTGTTCGGCGACGGCACCCTGGCCAAGGCCATTCTCCTGGGCATGGCGGTGCAGTCGATAGGCACAGCCATCTTTATTTACAAGGGCGTGCCACCCATCATTCATTGGGCCAGTCTCGGGGCCTTGCTGGGCGGGGTGATGTTCGGCGTAGGCATCGTAGTTGCCGGCGGATGTGAAACCGGATGGATGTACCGGCTGATGGAAGGGCAGATGCAATTTCTCAGTGTCGCGGTCGGCAACGTGGTCGGCGCCACGGTGTTGGCCTACGGTTGGGACCATTGGGGCATTTACCAAGCTCTGGTCGCCCCTTGGCCCGAGGTCAACCTGATTCACACCTGGGGTTGGCTTGGCGGCCTTGTCGCGACATTCGCTTTCCTGGCTGCCTTATGGGCGGTGGTGGCGTGGCGCGAAAGGACTTTCCGCATTCAGCGCCAAGCCCGCGCGCCGATACCTTGGCGCCAGTCCGCCGCGCGCTGATCCCCTGGCCGAAAGGAGGTTTCACTAGCTGATGCAAGCCTCGAACACGCCACACTTGGTTGTCCATCGCAGCCTGAACGTGGAGGGCGAGTCCTGCCCCTACCCGGAGGTGTACACCTTAGATGCCCTGCGCGACATGCATCCCGGCGAGGTGCTAGAAGTCATTGCTGACTGTCCCCAGTCGTTTATCAACATCCCGGCGGCCGTCGCCCGCGAGGGGCATCGCCTGCGACACCAGGTCCAGATCGGGGCCTGCAGGTACTTCTACATCGAGGTTGGCTCCTCTGGGTCCGAAACCCCCGCGTCCGGTTAAACCCGGAGAAGCAGCAAACGCGGCATTGCCGACGAGGCCGCAAGGGGGCTTCCCCAGCGCCAGGGAGACGGGCCCAGACCTTCTCCGGAACCCTGGCGGCGCCGACCTCGTCGGCCCTCTACCTCGGAGGCAGGCTCGATAGCCGGGCCCACTCCGGAGAAGGTCAAACCAGCCATTTGAGGGCCACCAAGAGGCCGAAGCCCGGAAGCCCCAGCAATCCCACCGTCCCCGCGGTCACCGGGTTCAATCCGATGGCAAGGCCTTGTCCCCCCACCACGTGATTCCAGATTACCAGCCCCACCGCGCCCAAGACGGAGCTTAGGAGCCAGCGCCCTAAGAATCGAAACACCGAGGCCGCCGACCGCCCCAAGGCCAACACCGTCGCCGCCCCGGCCGCCAACGCCAACCCTTCTCCCACCGGCACCGTCGACTCCCCTCTCGCGATTGTCGGCGTCCGTCTGGACAGGATACCCTTCCTTCCCTATGCCGGAGGTGGGCGGTTTAGAATCCAGGAGGAGCACGAGTAAGCCGCCGGCGCCCCGGCAAGACCAGCCCCCTGGAAAGCCCCGGAGAAAGTCTGGTCCCCAAAGGCGGCGGGGAGAAAGACCCGGGCAAAAAGCGCTCCTCGCTTGCGCGGTGGCTTCGGGAGGTCCACGCGTTTAGAGGGAGGAGGATCTCGGGCTTAATAGCCGTTTCCGGGATAGCTCCACAGATGGCCTCCCACCGGGTTGTTCCCCCCCGGGATTACTCCGGCCGGTAAGATGTCCAACCCATCGGGTACGTTGAGGTAGCCGGGAGCCGACCCGGGAACCCCGGTGTGACCGTACTGCCAGACAATCTGGTTGGTCTTGGGGTCAATCACAATCACGCGGTGGTTGAAATCGTCGTTGAGCAGGACCAGTCCATTGGGCAACTGCAAGGCCAGCGAGGGGTGGTTCAACCGCCCAGGGCCAGAGGTGACGTAGTACTTCCACAAGACTTTCCCCGAGGGGCTCATGATAACCACCCCGCCGGGGTTGGTGTAAAAGGCGCAAATGATGTTGCCGTCGGGCGTGAAGTTGGCGTCGCTGGGGTAATAGAACGGGGCGGGGAAGTGAACCGTCCACACCGGTTGCCCCTGCTGATTTAAGAGAATGGCGTCGTTGCCCCCAATTTGGGTGACCAACATCCCACCGTTGGGCGCAGGAAAGTCGCCGTTGGGCGCCGCGTACGTCTTCGGCGGATTGACCCGATACACGCCGGTCACGCCGTATTGGCGAAAGATCTGTTTGGTGGCTCGGTCGATGAACAAAATGCGCTGGTTTTTGATATCGGCCACGGTAATGTACTGACCGTTCTTCCCGTCAAACAAAAAGGCGTCGTCGGGGGTGTTGAGGTAGCCGGGCGCTTGTCCGGCTTGACCGGGATGGCCATACCGCCAGACGATCTGCCGCGTCTTGAAATTAATGATGGCGATGGTATTGTTGTCTTCCTCGTTGGTGATGATCTCGTCAAAGTGGGGACCAAAGAAGACATCGTCGTCGTCATACAGCGGCGACGGCTGGCCAGGCGGTGGGAACTGCCAAACCACCTGCTTGTCAGGGGTCACCAACAGGATCCGGTTGTTGTGGGAGTCCGCAATCAATAAGTCGCCGGGCAGGATGGAGCTGGGGTGGCTGCTGCCCCAGGGAAGCGGTGGCGAAGGCGAGGGGCTTGAAGTCTTGGGATGGGCCGACTGGGCAATCGGAGCCGGACTCTGGGGCTTGGGCCCGCTGGCGATGCCGCACCCGGCCAAAGCCAGGGCGGCCACCGCTGCCAGCCAATACCTACGTGATCTCCGCCCGCGGGACAGACCTGCCACCATACATCTCCCCTTCGTTGCCTGGGATAGCATGTCGCCCCATTATATCGCAGGCGTCGACGGGGAGGGGAGCGCCGAAAGTCGAAAGAAACGCCGCTGAGCGGATGCTTTCACCGTCCAGGCCAAATTCGACAGGAATGCCACGAAATTCGCGGCCAGCGGCGGCTTTTTCCAATCTGTCGCCGCTCCTGCCAACTGGCCAAGGCCTGGCGCACGTCCTCGCAGTCCCAGCCGGGACTGACAAATTCACTCGCTCGGTCTTTGTCGTGGAAAGAAAGTTGTGGACCCATGTTGTCCCCCGGGATGGCAAAAGCCCTTCATGGTCCTCTTCGCTTACGCCTCTCCATGTGGCCGCCGCTCGGTGCGGGAATCCTCGGTTCCAGTATATGGATTATACGCGGCGCCCAGCTGCAAGGTGTGTACCTCGTGGTACCACTCGCCAATCCGCTGCGCCAACGTTTCGCCATGGTCAAAGCAGAGCGCGTGCAGTCCTTGCGGGACCACTTCAATCCGGCTGGCGGGCCATCGCTCGCCAAAGCGCCAGGTTTCCCGATGGTCGACCACCACGTCGGTCTCGGGGACAAAGATCAAGGTGGGGACCTCGGGAGGCGGCAGCCGCTTGACCCACGTTTGTCCTTCCAACAGGGCCGCAAAAAACGACAAGGTGTACCTACGGCATAACAGCGGGTCGCGGCGGACCAGCTGTTCGATGTCCGGATGCGCGGTCACGCCCGCCAACCGGGCCGGTCTGAGCCCGCGCAGGCGCGGAAAGGCCCGCGCCGTCCATTGGATGAGGCGCCTCTCCCAGGGCCGAAAGGCGACGTGCAGGGCAAAGGCCGGCGACACCAAGACCATCCCCCGCGGGCGCCAGGCCGGCGGCAAGGTCGCGTACAAGCCGGCAGCCACCACCGCGCCGTAACTCTCCCCACCCAGCACCCAGGAGCCACCGGGTGGAATCTCCCGGCGCACCACGCGCAAGAGATCCCCCACCTGCTGACCTAAGTGGCGGAGATGGCCCCGTGGGCCATCAGAGCGACCGTGGCCGCGCAGGTCGGGCAGGCAGCTGCTAAAGCCGTGTTCCGCCAAGGCCAAGGCGAAAGGCAGATAGTACTCCGAGTGCACCATCGACCCGTGGAGGAAGAACATGGTGGCTCGCTCCGGTTGGGAGCGCACCCATCGCACGAAGATAGCCGGGTGAGGGGGGTCACTCAAGACCTGCCCGTCTAGTTGCAATCGCAATCGCCGATCCCTCCGGGTCTAGATCATGCCCAACCCCAGGCCGCTTCACCTGCACGCTTCACCGGATCTGCCTACAGTTCCTGCCTCCCCTCAAACGCCTTGAGCAGCGTCGCCTCGTCGGTGTAATCCAGGTCGCCTCCCATTGGAATCCCTCGCGCGATCCGGGTGACCTTCACCCCCATCGGCTGAAACAGTCGAGCCAGGTACAGGGCGGTGGCCTCTCCCTCCAGCGAGGAGCCGGTGGCAATCACCAATTCGGCGATGCCTTCTTGGGCCACCCTTGCCTCCAATTCGCGTATCTTGAGGGCATCGGGCCCGATGCCCTCCATCGGAGAGAGGGTACCGTGCAACACGTGGTAACGGCCCTTGTACTCGCGGGTCCGCTCCATCGCCACCACGTCCTTGGGCTGCTCCACCACCATCACCAGATGGGGGTCGCGGTTGGGATTCCGGCAGATGGCACAGGGATCGATGTCGGTAAAGTTAAAACATGTCGAGCAATATCGGATCTTTTCCCGTGCCTCGGCGATGGCCTGAGCAAGTCGCCGAGACTCCTCAGGCGGTTGTTTGAGAAGGAAAAACGCCAACCGCTGGGCAGTCTTCGGACCGATCCCGGGAAGCCGCCCCAGTTGGTCGATCAGCAGTTGAATCGGTTCTGGATACCACATACATTAAAACATACCCGGCATTCGCGGCATGTCCAGTTGCCCGGTTACCGCCCCAAGCCGCTGAGACGCCAGTTCTTGAACGCGCTTCTGCCCTTCCCGCACCGCTGCCAAAATCAAGTCCTGCAACATCTCCACATCGTTGGGATCGACCGCCTCGCGGGCGATGGTGATTGAAAGCATCTCCCCATGGCCGTTGAAGGTGGCTTTGACCACCCCGCCGCTCTCGACCTCCACGGTTTCGTGCTTCAGCTCTTCCTGAACGCGGGCCACGTCGGCCTGCATCTTCTGCACTTGCTTCATCATCCGTTGCATGTCTTTCATATTGAAGCTCACGCGATTCAACCCCCCTGGCTTGATCGATCTAACCGTCAAATCCCGACAGTCGCACCTCGTCGCCAAGCGTGCGGCGCACCCGTTCCTTGACCTCCTTGGGGTCGGAGATGGCGGCCACCGGCTCCTCCCCGGCCACCCGCACCTCGTAGGTCACGTCGGGGCCATAGACCTGGCGAAACGCACTTTCAAAGAAGGCCTTGGTCTCCGCACTGGCGAACAGGTCGCGGTGGGCCGGGTAGCGAAAGGTGATCACCACGCGCTCTCCGGTCTGCGCCACCTCGGCCTGCTGCAACAACGCCCACAGGGTGCGGCGCGCGCGGCGCAGACGTTTGAGGAGCTCGGCCCAGCCCGCGTTCGCAGGTAGCGCTTGGCTCGCCTCGGCAGCGGCCGGAGGTGACGACCTTGGCGCCTCCACCGGTTCCGGCTCCGGGTTTTCCGGGTTTAAAGGCGCCTCCACCGGCGGAGGCGGCGGGGAAAGCCGGCTGGATGCCGTCAGCTGAAGGATGCGTTGGGCCTTGTACAACCCCAGTTCTGCCACCAACAGCGGTGGAAAGCCTCCCCGCAGGCGTCCCTCCGCCTCGGCCAACGCCTCGATCGCCCCCACCCAGGCCTCCACCCCAATTTCCGAAGGAACGCGCTCGGCCCACTGGCGCAGCCACACCTGCCGATATCCAGGAAACGGTTCTGGGCCGGCGTTGCGAAAGATCATGAGATCTCGCAGGCTTCTGGCCATATCGCGCAGGATCTGCCGCACCTCCGCCCCCTCATGGTACGCTTCCGCCAAGGCGCTCGCTACCCCCGGCGGTCCCCCTTCCCAAAAGGCCGTCAACAGGCGGTCAAGGCGCGACCGATCCAAACTGCCCACCAGCTGGTGGGCGCGTTCCACCGTCAGCGGGCCAGATTCAGCGAGGGCTTGATCCGCTAGGGAAAGGGCGTCGCGCAAGGCGCCATCCGCCCCATCGGCGAGAATCTCCAGCGCTTCCAGCTGATACTCGATGCCTTCCTGGTCGAGCACCTGCCCCAAGTGGCGAGCGATCATGGGCGTGGTTAGCCGCTCAAACTCGTAGCGCTGGCACCGGGAGACCACGGTGGCAGGCAGCTTCTGCGGCTCGGTGGTGGCCAAGATGAACATCACGTGCTCAGGGGGCTCTTCCAAGGTTTTGAGCAGCGCGTTGAAGGCCTCCGCCGTCAACATGTGGACCTCGTCGATGATGTAGGTCTTCACCCGCCCCATCACCGGTTGGTGGGCAAGGCGCTCTTTGATGTCGCGAACCTCATCGATACCTCGGTTGGAGGCGGCGTCCACCTCGATGATGTCGAGGTGGCGCCCCTCGCCAGCGGCCAGGCAGGAGGAACATTGGCCGCAAGGCTCTCCGGCTTGGGGATTCTCGCAGTTGACGGCCTGGGCGAGAATTCGCGCCACACTGGTCTTTCCGGTGCCCCGTGGCCCAGAGAAAAGGTACGCGTGGGTCAGCCGCCCATGAGCTACCGCCGCGCGCAAGGTGGCCACGGTACGCGTTTGACCGACGACATCCGCAAACCGATGGGGACGGTACAGGCGGTACAGTGCCGGACGAGCCATGGCTGCCTCCTTGACGATCACATGAGGCCATAGGGCCGCACCGACTAGGCTTCCCTACGGCGCCGCGACCGGTCCGCTTACCGCTGCTCCCTTCCGGGCCTGACGGGGTTCACGGGGGCCGCCCGCGTAGGACCCAATCGATGCGGCTCTGTGGCCTCGGGCTCCCAAGGTTTCTGGAGGTCCACCTGACCGTAAGTAAGAAAACCAAGAGAAATGGCGGAGGAGGAGGGATTCGAACCCTCGAGGCAGGTTTTGGTCCCGCCAACACGCTTTCCAGGCGTGCGCCTTAAACCGCTCGGCCACCCCTCCATCTGCAATCTACGACTTCCGCGGACCGCCTTCTCGCAGGCGCCCGATCCTGCGGTACCCTCATCAAAATGGCGGAGAGGGTGGGATTCGAACCCACGAGGCGGAGTTTTAGCCGCCTACCCGATTTCGAGTCGGGCTCCTTCGACCAGCTCAGACACCTCTCCGCGTCCTATGCACTTGTCTTTGGGGGATTAAGATCGCCTGCGCTCCTGGAAAAAGGCGCGCAGCAACGCGCCGGCTTCTTCCGCCAACACGCCCCCTATCACCTCGACCTGGTGGTTGAGTCGCGCATCCTCCACCACCCGATACAGACTCTCCACCGCGCCCCCCTTGGGATCCTTGGCGCCGTAGACCACGCGGGCCACCCGCGCCAAGACCAGGGCCCCGGCGCACATCAGGCACGGTTCTAGGGTAACCACCATGGTGGTTCCCGTCAACCGCCATCCTCCCAGTTTGGCCGCCGCTTCCCGCAACACCACCATCTCAGCGTGAGCGGTCGGATCCTGGTCGCGCTGGCGACGATTTCCTGCGCACGCCAGCACCTCGCCTTCTGCCGACAGCAACACCGCCCCAACCGGTACCTCGCCCTGGCGAGCGGCATCGCGGGCGGCGTCAAGCGCCAACTGCATGGCATGATTCCATTGTGGCATCGGCGACTTGGTGCGCCCGGGCGGACTTGAACCACCGACACAAGGTTTAGGAAACCTCTGCTCTATCCCCTGAGCTACGGGCGCACTGTCCTTTCTCGCTACGCGCGCATTCTCGGCGCACAGGATACCCGCGGTTCGCACCACCGGTATTATACTCCCCCCCGGCGCAAAAGCAAAGGCGCCCCGGCCTTACAAGGTGGTCACCGTAAACAGGCCAAACGCCATCACCAGTCCGCTGAGCAGCCAGACCATCCACCGATACGCTCCCCGCATCCGCCATCCCGGCGGCAACGCTCGCGCCTCTAAGGCCAACAAAAACCCCAGCACCACGGGGAGTAGAACGGCGTTCATCACTTCCACGTCAATGGTCAACCCCACCAAGTCGGCGCTGAAGATGACCAGGAGCGCCCCGCCCACGTGGGCGGCGGTGTACACGGCATAAAACCAGGGGGCTTCGTGCAACCGATGGTTGAGGCTGTGATTAAATCCCAACACCTCTCCCAAGCCCCAGCTCCCGGCCACCGAGACCACCAGCGCGGCCACCAGGCTGGCCCCCAGCATGCCCAGCCCAAAGACCACCCGTCCCGCGCCCTGGCCCAAGAAGGGCACCAGACTTTGCGAGATTTCCTGCACGGTGTCCAGGGATGCCCCGGGGTGCGCGCGTCCCACCGTGGCCGCCACCGCCACCACCATCGCCGCCATCACCAACTGGGTAATCACCGAGCCGGCGGCGGTATCCCACCGGAGGTGGCGCAAAGTGGCGGGGGAGGCTTTAAGTCCCTTGTCCACCACCGCCCCTTGTTGGTAGAAGATCATCCAGGGCATGATGACCGCCCCCACGTTGGCGGCCAGCAATTTCAGGTATCGCGGATCTTGGATCGGCATGGCCAGCCCGCGACCCACCAGCTCAGACCCGGAAGGGTGGGCCAAGGTCGCCACCCCCACGAAGCCGAGCTCGAAGAGCCCCATCAAAATCCCGATCCGTTCCACTTTCTGATAACTTCCGGATAACCCGACCAGGATGAGCAGGAGGGTTGCCCCGCCCACGCTCACCGCCGGAGGCAGGCCAAACAGCGCGCCCACCCCGGCCACCCCGCTAAATTCGGTGATCAAGGCCCCGATGGCGGCCAGAAACAAGGTTCCGGCAGATACCATGGCCCACCCGGTCCCAAACTGCCGGCGGATCGCCGCACCATGCCCCTCGCCGGTGACCAACCCCAACCGCACGGTCACCTCTTGCACCACGTAGAGAATGGGGATCAACAGGAGCTGGGGGACGATCATCCGGTATCCCCACTCAGCCCCGGACTGCGCCGCGGTAATCAAACTGCCGGCGTCGGTGTCCGCCAACATCACCAACAGCCCTGGCCCCCAAACCGCCAGCAGCGGCCACCACCGGAGTGCGGGCGTTGTAGCGAGTTCCGATTCGGAAACCATCGGGGCACCCCTCCCCATACCTATGGGTTAATATATGTTAGCCTTGGCTAATTCATATTGTCGCCGGTGTACGCTTGGCGTCAAGAGGAGAAAGAAAAAAGCGCCGAATGGCGCTTGAGGAAGAAGGCGCTCCTGAGGATTAAACCGCCGGGATCGGCAATCGTTGCTCCAACACCACCCACAAAGCCTCTCGAACCTCTCGAACCTTCTCCAGATCAATTCCGGTGCGAATTCCCATCGCTTCCAAAAAGGGAATCAGGCGTTCGGCATCCAGGTTGGCCGCCGCTCCGGGCGCAAACGGACAGCCTCCCAGTCCCCCGAGGGCGCACTCGAGATGCTCCACCCCTGCCTCTAAGGCCATCGCCACGTTGGCCAAGGCCCAACCGAAACGATCGTGGAGGTGAAGACTGAGCGGAGTCCGCCCCCGGATTTGATTCAAGGCCCTCACCCGCTGCCCCACGCTCTTGGGATTGGCCGTCCCCAGGGTATCGGCGAGGCTCATCTCATCGACGCCCATCTCCAGGTAGGCCTCGGCCACCGCCATCACCTCGCCTAGCGCCACCGGCCCGGAAAAAGGACAGTCGAACGCCGTGCTGATGGCGCCTCGCACCCGAACCTGGTGCCGATGGGCCTCAACGACAAGCTCCCCCAGCTCGTGCAAAGTCTCCTCGCGACTGCGGTTGAGATTGGCTCGGTTATGGGCGTCGCTGGCAGAACACACCACAGTGATGGACTGCACGCGGTGGGCGAGGGCGCGCTCAAACCCGCGCCGGTTGGGCACCAAGGCGATCCACTCAACCCCTGGAATGTCGCGCACGCCGTCGTAGACCTCATCGGCGTCGGCGAGTTTGGGCACCCAACGCGGATGTACAAACGAGGTGGCCTCGACCATCTTAAAGCCGGCCTCCGCCACCCCCCGCAGCAAGGCCAACTTGGCGTCCAGCGGCACGAACCCTTCTGCATCTTGCAGTCCGTCGCGGGCTGTGACGTCGATCAGCGTAATCTCATCCTCTATCGCCATACTTTCGCCTCGCCCTGTGAGATTTTGGCCGGAAAGATCTAGCCGGCTTTCTGGGTTCACACCACGCCTTGGCGATGCAACGCCTCGAGCGCAGACGGCTCTAGGCCAAGCCATCGTTGGTATACCTCTTGGTTATGCTCCCCCGGATGGGCCGGCCCGGTCCAGCGAAGGCGCGAATCCGTTCGACTAAATTTGGGCACCGGACCTGGAACCTCCACCAGCCCCAGCTCGGGGTCCTCCATGGGCACGATCATCTCCCGGGCCAGGAAGTGCGGGTCCTGCATGATGTCGGCAATCGAATAAATCGGGCCGGCCGGAATTCCAGCCTGGTGCAGCCGTTCGGCCAGCGCCTTCTGGTCCCATTGGCGGGTCCACTGGGCGATCAAGTCGTCCAGTGCCTCCTGATGTTGTCCCCGAGCCTCATGGGTGGCAAAACGGGGATCCTCCGCCACCTCCGGGTGTCCCAGGACTTCGCACAGCCGCCGGAAGACCCGGTCCTGATTGGCGCCGATGACCAGATATTGGCCGTCGCGGGTGGGGTAGACGTTCGATGGGGCAATTCCCGGCAGGATGTTGCCGGAGCGCTCGCGCACGTGGCCGGTGCGGCCGTAATCGGGCACCGCGCTCTCCATCAAGGAAAAAACCGCCTCGGTAATGGAGACGTCGACCACCTGCCCGCGCCCTGAGCGGTGACGCTCCTGCAAAGCCGCCAACGTCCCGATGGTCGCGTACAAGGCGGCCACCGCATCGCCCAAAGAGATGCCCAATCGGACTGGAGGACGATCGGGGAAACCGGTGACGTAGCGAAGCCCGCCCATCGCCTCGGCCACCGCACCAAACCCCGCCCGATCCCGATACGGGCCGGTTTGACCAAAGCCTGACACCCGCACCAAAATCAGGCGGGGATTGACGGCGGAAAGTTCGTCCCATCCCAGTTGCCACTGCTCTAAGGTGCCCGGCCGGAAATTTTCGATCACCACGTCGGCCTGCTGCGCCAAGCGTCGAAACAGCGCCTGGCCTTCCGGCAGTCGAAGGTTCAAGGTGATGCAATACTTATTGCGCGACTGCACGGTCCACCAGAGCCGGCGGCCCCTGTACGTCGCTTGGCCCCACTGGCGCATCGGATCCGGGGTGTCAGGGGCCTCCACTTTGACCACCTCCGCCCCCATATCAGCCAGCAAGCGCCCGGCAAACGGCCCAGCAATCAACGAACCAAGCTCCAGCACGCGAATGCCCGCCAGTGGGCCAGCCGACCCCGACACGTCCTCAGCCTCCCTTGGGAGTTTGCCTCCAAGATGGTTCAAGGCGACCCCACCACGCCGCCTCGATGAGCGTAAAAAGAAAGGGGTGGGAGACTTTTCCCCCGGACCGCGACGTTTACATGGATATTCTCGACTCTTATACTAAAACTACCTGATGAACAGTTCAACCCATGTCGCGAACTCGGGTCTTCATCCGGTGAATCGTACCTACGAATCCGAAGGCTCCCGTCCCGGGCGGAGAGTCCCGCTGATGATGGAGGAGGAGGTTTCATGCAGTTCGGCTTGGATATTTTCCCCGATAAAGGTCCTGACTTGTTAAGCCCAGCCGACTTCTATGCACAGTGCCTAGATTTGACGGAATTGGCAGATAAGCTGGGGTATTACAGCGTCAAGATTGTGGAGCACTACTTTTACGCCTACGGTGGGTACAGTCCTAACCCGCTGCTCTTCCTCAGCGCCGCTGCGCAGAGGACTCGCCGCCTTCGCCTCATCACCGGCTGCGTGTTGCCGGCCTTCAGCCATCCCTTGAAGCTGGCTGCGGAATTGGCGACCGTCGATGCCATCTCCGGCGGACGCCTGGAAGCCGGATTTGCTCGCGCCTTCATTCCCGGAGAGTTCTCTGCCTTCGGGGTGCCGATGGACGAGTCGCGCGGGCGGTTTGACGAAGGGGTGGCCGCGGTGCTCGACTTCTGGACCAAGCACCGCACCTCGCTGGACGGACCCTTCCACCAGTACCGCGACGTCCCCACCCTGCCCCCACCCACCCAGCGTCCTCACCCGCCGGTGTGGGTCGCCACCATCGCCACCCCTCAGTCGTTCATTAACTGCGGCGAGCGCGGATACAACCTGATGGTCGTGCCCTACCTCGCCCCTTACGAAGAGTTGAAGGAGAACATCGACCTCTACCGGGAGGCGTATCGCAAGGCTGGACACGGGGAGGTCAAGCCGGAGCAGATCATGATGGTCTTCCACACCTTCGTGGCCCCTACCCGCGAAGAGGCTTACGCCATTTGCCGCCCGGCTATGCAACATTACATCAACGTCTTTTTGGAAGCGGCAAGCTCGTGGGATACCACGGTATCCAAGGACTACGCCCACTACGACCTTTTGCCGAAGGCCTTGCGGGCAATGACCTTTGACCGGGTGATCGCGGAAAAGCGGGCCGCCATCGGAACCCCGGACGACGTCTACGAGGCCATTCGCGAAGTTACCGAGTACTTTGGCTGTGGTCATCTCACGTTGCAGCATTTCTTTGGCACTATCACCTACGAGCAGGCGCGCGCCACCATGGAGCTGTTTGCTCGCGAGGTCATGCCGCGGTTTAACTGAGCCCAGGGCTCGCGGAGGAGGAACGTCATGGACTCGCGCACCTTTCGCCAAGCCTGCGGCCGATTTGCGACCGGGGTAACCGTGATCACCGCGCACACCGAGGACGGCAAGCTTCATGGAATGACGGCTAACGCCTTCAGCTCGCTGTCGCTGGACCCGCCGTTGATCCTGGTGGCCGTAGACAAGACCGCCACCACCCATGCCGTCTTGCACAAGGCAGAGCGTTTCGTCGTCAACATCCTGACCACCGCCCAGCGGGAGGTGGCCCAGTTCTTCGCGCAGAAGGAGAAGACCGACTGGAGCCGCATCGAACTGGCCCAGACGCCAAGCGGCCAAAGTTGTCTCGCGGGCAACCTGGCGACCTTGGACTGCCAGCTCTACCCTCCGCCGCTGGAAGGCGGAGACCACACCATCTTCGTCGGACGGGTGGAGGCCGTGGAGCTCGGCGAGGGGGAGCCGCTTCTGTTCTACAGCGGACAGTTTCTTGAGCCGGGGGTGGACGCCCCCACCGCGACCACTCCCAAAAAGGAGCGATGGGTATGAAGCTAGGATATTTCTCCCTGACCGACAATCCGCCGGCGTATCAGGAGACTCGCCAAGATCCGCAAGCGATCCTGCGCGCCTTGGTACGGGAAGCCGAGTTTGCCGAGGAGTTGGGGTTCAACTCGGTCTGGGTGCCGGAGCACCACCTGGGGCTCTTCGGCGTCCT
>JAIMAE010000370.1 GCA_023512105.1 Bacillota bacterium
ATCCATCGCCGCACCTCCTCCACCAACCGGTCGCATTCGGCCCGGGTTCGCTTCTCGGTGACGGCCAACTGCCAGTATCCCTTCCACTCCGGTCGCCACCGCCCGAGATCGACGCCGCCCAAGATGCCCTGGGTGAGAAGATGGCGGTTGAGGTCGCCTACCTCCCCTGGCACCGAGACCACGAACTCATAGAGAAAGGGGCGATCCGACCCCACGCGTTTTAGGCCCAGGCCCTCCAGCTGTTCGGCCAGGTAATGCGCCCCGGCCGCCGACCGCTCGGCCACCTCCCGCAACCCCTGCGGTCCCAACAGCGCCAAGTAGATGGCGGCGCGCAAGGCATTGAGCGAGTGATTGGAGCAGATGTTCGAGGTGGCGTGTTCGCGGCGGATGTGCTGTTCGCGCGCCTGAAGGGTTAAGACAAACCCACGCCGCCCCTCGCGGTCGCGGGTCTCCCCTACCAGCCGCCCGGGTAGCCGTCGCAACAGCGGCGCCTGCACGGCGAAAAAGCCCAGGCCCGGCCCTCCGTAGGAGAGCGGGATGCCCAGCGACTGCCCCTCTCCCACCACCACGTCTGCCCCCACCGCCCCCGGCGGCTTGAGCACGGCCAAGGCCACCGGGTCGGCCACCGCGATGAAGAGCGCCCCCACCCGGTGGGCCGCCTCCGCCAGGGGGGCGAGGTCGTCCACCCCGCCCCAGGCGTCCGGGTACTGCCACACCACCGCCGCCCACTCGGGCGAACACGACGCGGCCAGCTCCCGCCCGTCCGCCACCTCGACCGCCGTCGCCTCCCGCACCCGCAGGTAGGTGCGGATGGTGGCCTGCACCTCGGGGTGCACCGCCTTGCCCATCCCCACCTTCCGGCGACCGGTGTGGTTCATGGCCAACAGGCACGCCTCGGCGGCGGCGGAGGCGCCGTCGTACATCGAGGCCTGGGCCGCGTAGGTGCCGGTCAGCCCCGCGATCATGGTCTGATACTCGAAGATGGCGGCCAGCGTGCCTTGAGAGAGCTCGGGTTGGTATGGGGTGTAGGCGGTGGCAAACTCGCCGCGGCTGGCCAACGCCTCCACCGCCGCCGGGATGAAGCGGTCGTAATACCCCTTGCCGAGAAACGACACCCACTCCTGCAGCGACCGGTTCCGCCGGCTCAGCTCGCCGGCTTGCCGCAACAGCTCCCAC
>JAIMAE010000129.1 GCA_023512105.1 Bacillota bacterium
CCGGCGATGGCGGTGGCCCCCCAGAGAAAGAGGGTCTTCGCCCACACCTCGGCCCAGACCGGATGGCGGTGGGCCACCGTCACGCTCAGCAGTCCCTGCCCTCCCGGTTGTCGACTGCGCGGATCGAGCAGATGGTGGACGGTTTGCCCCTGATGTAGCCAGCGCCTGCGCGCGGTCGAGGAGGTGGCAACCGCACCGCCCTGAGGAAGGCGCGCGACGGCGATCAGGCGCTGGGGATGGATGGGGTGCTCGATCCCGATCCGCCATCCATCGCTCTCTGGGCCATCGCCATAAGCCCAGAGGTCGCCCCCGGCATTGAGAAGCCACCGGGCTTTGGGCCCTAAGCTCTCGAGGAGGCGTCGTCCGCCTTGAAAAACCGCCCAGCTCTTCCCAATGCCGCCCAGGTCAACCGGACGGGATAGACGCACTTGCCGCACTCGAGGCCGGCGTTCCACCCACGGGCCTGCCAGGGTTTGAGGCGGCGACCAGCTCGCCGCGCCGTGGTACCCGAGCCGCTCCAAGTCCGGCAAGAGCGTGGGGTCGAAGAGTCCGCCGGTGATTCGCCAGGCCCGGTGACTGCGGGAGAGGACGGTGTAGAGGAGCGGGGAGACTGAAACCCAGCGGCCCAGGGAGCGATTGAGCTGGCACAGCTCGCTCTCCGGTTGAAAACGGGTGAGATGCGCCTCGATGGTCGCGAAGTCCGCTCGCACGGCCTCGGCGGCCAGGGAGGCCACGGCCGGGGCATGGGCGATCAACAGCTCGACCGTCGAGCCCATGGCCCTCCACGACGTGGTGTAAAGCGGCGAGGTGGGGCGCGAGGCGACCGAGGTAGACACCACCCTCTCCCCTTTCCCGGAGCACCTTCTAAAGCTCTTGTCGAGTTGCGTTGATCGTAAGGCTATCATAGCCAGGCTAAATGCCGGTTAACGACAATATGAGGCTTTTTTTAGGGAAAGTCGACGCCGGACCGCCCGTGGATGCCTCCAAGGCAAGACCTCGGTCCAGGACATCTGAGGGAAGGCGAGGGATTTCCTGTGGCACTGGGGAGATGCGACCGGGGCAAGAGAGAGGGACACCCTCTGATGGGCGGAGGCTTTCAGTACCCACTTCCCCACCGCCACAGGTCGCGCTGGTCTAACACCCGAAGTCCCTGTTGCTCGGCATGCCGCTTGACCGCGGGCTCACAGGGTTGCGGGGTGATCACCACCACGTTTTCGGCTGGTGCGGCCAGTCGGTTGAGAAGCTGACTCCGCCAGCCTAAAAGGCGCACCACGCTCAGTCGTTCCGAACTCGTCCAGAACCCGACGTACGCGGAATTGCCTTCGGCGTCCACGACCTGCAGCAGCTCTGACCCAAAGGCGGGATCGGGGGCGGGGTTGGAGAGCGAACGGACCGTGTAGCCGCGCTGGCGAAAGAAGGTGGCGGCTGAAGCGAGCAACCCGGCGGCGCTTTTTGGCGGGCGCCTTGCCGTCCACAGCAATTCGAGCGCGCCCAGGGCCATCAGCCCCAGCCCCCAAAGCCTCTGACCGCTGACCAACTCCAACAAGCCCAGGGCGATGGCCACCATCCCAATCGCCCCAAAGCCGATGTAGAACGGGGACCAGCCCACGGACCGTCGTCTCCTTCCTGACCCGGAGGATCCCCTCGCCAACCGGTGGCCTGGGAACCTGGCGCCAGCAAGACCCTTCCAGCGGCGGGGATGGCTCGACCCACAAGAAGTGCGCTCATTTTGAAGGATTAGGAAACACTTTGATTATAGCCTAGGACGCTGCCAAGGTCCCGAGCGCGCTGGGGGATCCTGCAACCGGCAACGGCATACCGAAAACCTTAGCCGGCTCCGTTAAGGGGATGTTTGCCGGGAATCGGTTCGGTTTTCCGGCCAGAAGCTCCGGGGTAGCAGTGGGCGTTTCGGTGGACCTGAGGCTATCGCGCGCTCGAGTGAGCCGTCGGCACCTGGACGGCCCATCGCCGCAAGGGCCATCAACCCAGATGGCTTGTCTGTGGCGCTCAGGATGGGGTCGATTGCCCCCGGGGGACAGCATCGGGGAGAGCCTGGAGATCCCTCGGGGCGGAGGCTCGACTTACTCGATGGCCACATGGCGCAGGCTTACTCGCTTGATGACGTCGGCCAGGATCAGAAACAGCAAGGCAAAGCCCGCGGCGCCCCCAATGACGCTCCACGCCACCGGTGCCATCAGCCAACCGAAGTGCGCCAAAAGCGCAACCGCCGCCACGTCGCCCAGGCTTGCAGCGAGCAGGGTACTCCCGGGCCGGCTGGCCCAGAACCCGCGAAGTTCCCGCACTGCGTAGATTGTGGCCTGGCCCGAGAAGACCAGCATGAGAAAGATCAGGGTGGTCAGTTGGGGCCAAGCAAGGTGCAGCCAGGATAGCCCCCACCAGAGTACCGCGTAGGCCTGTGCCACCATCACCAGGGCCAGCGCCCCCGCCACCTCCACCAACTGGCCCACGTGCCAGCGGGCGGGCTTGTTCCCGGGGTGGACCCGGTCGGTGGCAATCGCCATGGTGGCGAAATCGTTGGCAAACAGCAGCAGCACCACCAGGCGGGGGGAGGTGACGAAATGTCCGGTGACGAAGTAGGCAGAGGTGAGGAAGACGGCGATTTGCAGGGTCTTTACGATCTTGTTGAGGGTGTAGGTGCGCATCCGCTGATAAATCCGGCGGCTGGTGTCGACCGCGGTGACCAGGTTGGTCAGTCCGGCTTCGGTCAGGACCATGCTGGCCGCCGCTTTGGCCACGTCGGTGGCGTTGGCCACCGCTATCCCGACCTCGGCTTGTTTCAAGGCGGGGGCATCGTTGACCCCGTCTCCGGTCATTCCCACCACATGGCCGCCGGCTTGAAACCGGGCGACCAGCCGATATTTATCTTCCGGATACACGCCGGCAAATACGTCGTATCCGTCCAATTGCTCGGAACTTTGGCCCTCGACCGAAGCCGCTTGGTAGACCCGGCTGCCGATTCCGACTTGCTGGGCGATGGCCACGGCGGTGTTCGGGGTATCGCCGGTGACCATCTTGGTTCGCACCCCCAGGGCGGCCAGCCGGCGGATCAAGGGGGCGGAGTCCGGGCGGGGTGGATCTTCCAGGCCAATGACGCCCAGCAACGCATACGGGCCGTTGACGCGGCCCTCGGCTACCGCGATCACTCGGTAGCCCTTGGCGGCCATCTCCTCCAGGGCGGCGGAAAATTGGGAGGGTACGGAGGACGCCGCTTGGGCCAGCACCGTGGGAGCCCCCTTGGTCACCTCCCATTCTTGGCCCTGGGGGTCGCGCCATATGGCGCTGGCCCGTTTTCTGGCCGGGTCAAAGGGCACATAGCGCAAGGAGAGTTCCGACGGGCGGGCGGCCGAGGCCTTGGCCAAAATGGCCAGGTCGATCGGGTCTTGGGTCGCCGGGTCGGAGGCCAAGGCGGCCTTGTCCAATATCACCTGGGGATCGGAGTTGGTCAGGGCCACCACTTGGCGCACCGAGAGGCGATTTTCGGTAATGGTTCCCGTTTTGTCGCTCAGCAGTACATCCATCCCCGCGGCTTCCTCGATCGCCGAAAGGCGGGTGACCAGCACCCCGTGTCGGATCAGTTCTTCCGCGCCCAAGGCCTCTGCCAGGGTGAAGGTGGCGGGCAAGGCCACCGGGACTGAGGCGATGAGCACAATCAAGGAGAAAGGAAGGATCTGGCTCCAGGGCGCGTGGGCGATGGTGGCCAGGACCATCATCGCCAGCACCAGGGCGGCATCCAGGGTCCCCAGGTAGGCCACGATTTGGAAGATCGTCTGCTGCAGGTGAGAGCGGGTCTTGGCCACCTTCACCAGCTCGGCGGTTTTGCCGAAAAAGGTCTTTCCGCCGGTGGCGGTGACCACCCCGGTGGCTTCCCCGCGTTGCACCACCGAGCCGGAGTAAAGGGAAGCCCCCCTCTCTTTCTGGACTGGCACCGCTTCGCCAGTCAATGCCGACTCATCCACCAACACGTTGCCGTCGGCCAGGGAGAGGTCCGCGGGGACGATGTCTCCCATGCGCACGTGGATCACATCTCCGGGAACCAGCTCTCGGGCCGCCAGGGTCTGCCAGCGCCCGTCCCGCCACACCCGGGCTTGCACCTTTAAATGGCTTTGCAACAAGGCCAGGGCGCGTTCGGCTCGGTCTTCTTGCAGGTAGCTGATCACCCCATTGAACACCAGGAGCAGGGCGATGATCAGGGCTTGGAGCTGATGGCCTAAAAGCAGGGTCAACCCAACCGCCACTTCCAGCATCCACGGTACGGGAGCCCAAAATTTGCCGAGAAACCGCTGAATCGGGTGGCGAGGAGCTGAGGCCACCTCGTTGTAGCCGTACTGGCGCAGGCGGGCCTGCGCTTCCTGGCTGTCCAGGCCCGGAGGCACCCTTAAGCTTTCCGCCGTCGCCAAGGTAGCGTCGTCCACCGCGCTCCCTCCCCCAAGTTGCGAGCGGTCATCGCGCGGAACGGAATGTGGCAGGGGGCGGGACCAACACCACGGGAACCTCGGCGTGCGCCACCAGCCAGCGCGAGAAACTCCCCAACAGCCTGTCGACCAAGCCGGGATTGCGGCGGCGTCCGGTCACCACCGCCTGAGCTCCCCACTGTTGGGCCACCCGGAGGAACGCGGCGGCAGCTCCTCCCTCGCCGGGTTCCACGGTGATGGTGCGAAATTCAAGGTGGCAATGGTACGATCGCGCCACCTCCTCCACCACATGTTCCAAGGCCCGGCTCTCCGCAACCCAGCTGTCGGCAAGGTGCTCCAGGTCGGTCGCGGTCGCTCCCGCGTAGGCAGCCGTGGCCTCCTCGCGCCACAGGACGCCCTGGTCTAGGACGTGGACCACCAGCATGCCGTCCCGACTGCCCTCAAACAAGGTACAGGCCCAGTGCAAGGCGGCCAGGCTGGTGGGCGAGCCATCCACGGCCACCGCGATGCGCTTTTCCATGGTCATCCCCCTCGGTCAAGCCCTCCTGTCCCATCCTACCTGTTAACGCGGGGCCCCCACTATGGCCGAACGGCTTGACTTGCCCTCCGAAGGATCCTGTTGCCGCGTCCAAGTGGGCCAGCTGGTCCCAAGCGTCGGTGCCTTGTCTAGTCCTCCCAAGGACCTTGGGGACGCCATCGTCCCCGTTCGCCGCCCCCATCGCGCACCGTTCCTTCGTGCGCCGGATTCCGGGTCAACCGCTCGAATTTCCCCGAGCTCCCAAGCGTCCTTTGGCCGTCCGAGATGACTTGGGGCTGCCGACGGGTCTTCAGGCGCCGGATTAGCCCTCGAAGGCAGGCCGAGGTCCAACGTTGGTTGGCGGAGAGCGCTGGGACGTCCGCCGCCCTCCCGCCCAGGGGCGGCAAGGACGGTTCTGCGGCCAGCGGGGAAGGTGGCCCTGGCGGCTCGCTTCAGGCTTGCCATGCTTTGAAGGAGCTGCATGCCGCTTGGGCCGTTGGGCGGGTCTGGGAGCGCGCCGGCGCACCTAGCGCACACAGTACACCTGGTACCGGACGCGCGCGCCTTCGCGCGCCCGGACCACGCCCTGCACCTCGTTGGCAAAGCCGGGAAATGTCTGTTCCCACCGCTCCAACTCACCCAGATAGGCGATGGCGGCGTGCCCCGAAGGATTGTCGAACTGTTCTCCCGGCACGATCAACGGGATCCCGGGGGGATAGACGACCAACAGCACCGCCGCCGTCCGGGGCTTCAACTGGTCTAAGGGCACCAATTCCACTGAGCCTTCCATCAGCCGTTCAAAGGCCTCTGCCGGCGTCATCGCCGGTTTAGGAAGCTCCAGGTAAATGCGTTCGAGCCGCGACGCCATGTGAGACACGGCGAGGTGATGATGCATCGCCTGCGCCAGCTCCTGCAGGTGGAGGTCGCGATAGCGCGCGGGATATTCCGTGAAGAGGGCCGGCAGCGCCTCTTCGATCAGCCGGTTGGCCTCGTAATCCCGCTCAAAGTGCTGGAGCGCCGCCAACAGGGAGTCGGACTGCCCGGGATTGACCGAGACCGTGAAAAGGAACAGGAGGGAGTAAAATCCGGCCTTTTCCGCCACCACCCCGTGTTCTCGGAGGTAGCGGGCAACCAGCGGGGCGGGAATGCCAAAAGGGGCGGTGCGGCCGGCGGCGTCCACTCCGGGGGTGATGAGGGTCACCTTGGTGGGGTCGAGCAGAGCGTAATCCGCGTCGGGGATATCGCGAAAGCCGTGCCAGGCGGCATCCGGAGCCATCGCCCAGACGGCGGGGTCCTGGGTGAGACGGGCTTCCTCGGTGAGGGGCAGGGGAGGTTGCCAGACCCCAAACGCCCACCGGCCTTGGGCGATGCGTTCGGCTGCCATCTGGGTGACCGCCCGTCGGAACTCCACCGCCTCACGCAGCGCGTCATCCACCAACTTTTGGCCCGATGCGCCCGCCATCATCCGAACCGCCACGTCTAAGGAGGCGAGAAGGCCGTATTGCGGCGAGGTGGAGGTGTAGAGCAGGAAGGCCTCGTTGAAGCGGTCGTGGGGCACCGGTCGCCGTCCCTCCCGCAGGTTGATCAGGGAGCCTTGGGAGAGGGCGGTCAGCGTCTTGTGCAAGGAGGTGGTACTGAACACCGTCGGCCCCCCTCGGCCGACCGTGGCGCGCATGGCCGACCCCACCGCCAGCAGGGGATGGAAGGGCGCATAGGAGATCCACGCCTCGTCGACCAGCACCGCGTCGGTCGAAGCTCCTAGGCGCTCGATGGCCCGACCGATGCGGTAAAGGGCGCCGTCGTAGGTGGAGTTGGTGAGGACCGCGGCGACCGGCTGGGCGTCGTCTGCCAAGAGGGGGTGGGCGAGGATGCGGGAGCGGATCGTCTCGGGCTCCAGTTCTTGCGCCCGAACCGGTCCGATGAGGCCAAGGCCGTTGCGGTTAGGCCGCAGGAAGACAGGAATCCCGCCGGTCATGATCAGGGCGTTGAGAATCGACTTGTGGCAGTTGCGGTCCACCACCACCGCGTCGCCGCGCCTGACCAGGCTCCGCAGGACGATCTGGTTCGAGCCCGTGGTCCCATTGGTGACAAAATAGCTGCGGTCGGCGCCAAAGATCCGGGCCGCTTCGCGTTCGGCGTCCTGCAGGGCGCCTTGGTGCTCCAGCACCGAACCCACCTCGGGAACCGAGCTGCAGATGTCGGCGCGAAACAGATTGGGACCGTAAAACGCCAACATGGCCCGGCCAGCCGGATGTTTGAGCAGGCCTTCGCCTCCCAGGTGGCCGGGGGTGTGCCAGGCGAACCGCCCGTGTTGGGTATACTCCCGAAGCGCCCGAAAGAAGGGAGGGACGCTTTGCCGGCGATAGTCAAGGACCGCCGTGAGCACGCGGTCCCGCACCGCCCCCGGCACTTCCGACTCGGGGGAGATCACGCCGTCGACGGCATCCAGCCAGGCTTGGGGCAAGTCGGCCACCTGACGTTGGTCGGTCATGAGGTAGGTGGGAAGCTCGGGCCATTGTTGGTCCCGGAGGGCCAAGATCTCGGTCAAGGCGTGGGCGGCATCTTCCTGTTGACCGAGGGC
>JAIMAE010000371.1 GCA_023512105.1 Bacillota bacterium
GTCTCCAACTTGGTCAACATCGTCTCCGCCGACTTCTTCCACCTAGGGTTTGCCTCCTACGCCCTGGTGATGGTGCCGGTCGACCTGCTGGCGTTGGCGCTCAGTTTGGCGGTGCTGTGGCTCTACTATGGCCACGCCTTGCCATCGCGAATGGACACCGGCCACCTCCCGCCGGCAGCCTCCGCCATCCGCGACCCCCACCTCTTTCGCATGTCTTGGGCCGTCCTCGCCCTGCTCTTGCTCGGCTACTTTGCCAGCCAATGGCTGCGCTGGCCGGTCTCGGTGTTCGCCGGAGCTGCGGCCGCCTGGTTCGTGGCGTCAGCCTGGCGCCGGCCCACCCTCAACATCCGCCAGTTGCTGTGGGAGGCCCCGTGGAACATCGTGGCATTTTCGTTGGGCATGTACGTTGTGGTGTATGGACTGCGCAATGCTGGGTTAACCCACGCCTTAAGCAGCCTGATATCGTGGTACGCTGGACACGGTGCAGGTGCTCTGGTGGTCGGCACCGGATTGACCGCGGCCGTGGCCTCGGCGGTAATGAACAACATGCCGACGGTGATGATCAACGCCCTGGCCATCCACGGCGCCCATCTCAGTGCGTCCCTCGAGCGCGCCGCGGCCTATGCCAACGTGATCGGATGCGACCTCGGCCCCAAATTGACGCCCATCGGCTCGCTTGCCACCCTGCTCTGGTTACACGTGTTAGACCGTCGGGACCTACACATCGGGTGGGGATATTACGTCACAGTCGGCGCCACCCTCACCCTACCCGTGCTCTTGATTACGCTGCTGGGTCTTTGGGGTTGGACCGCGCTGATCGGGTAATGGCAACCTCGTCGGTCCAAGGTTGCCCCTTCAAGCATCAGCTTCTCCGCACAGGCGACCTGCTCCCGTCTAGGACCGAACGGAACCCCAGAGGAGAAGGTAACACGCAGTGACGCATGGGACCATTGACGCAGAGAGCCTAATTGGTTTATAAGAATATACGAATGGAGGTGGGCGGTGTGTATGAGGATATGGCTGACCAGTTCAAAGCGTTGGCAGACCCGGTTCGCCTGCACATTTTAAGTCTCCTCCGCGTGCGCGAGGCCTGCGTGTGCGAGCTGGTATCGCTGTTGCCGCTCAGCCAACCAGCCATCTCCCAGCACCTGCGCAAGCTCCGCCAAACCGGATG
>JAIMAE010000130.1 GCA_023512105.1 Bacillota bacterium
GGCACCTTCACCGCCTATCCCTCCCTCCCGGTGGCCGGCCCGCTGATCCAAAACCCCATCCTGGTCCTCCCCACCGGCCATCGCTCGTTAATCGTGGCCGACGGGGCGCCTCCTTCCGCGGTGTCCATCGCCGGCGAGGCGCTGCAACCGTTGGCGGCCTCCTCGGTGGAAATCGGGGTCGACCCTTCAGGTGGCGCCCTGGCGGTGCCGATGCAGACCGGAGTGGGATGGATTGACCCCAGCCAATCGTCCTCGCCCCTGCTCTCCACCGCGGCCACCGCCAGCACCCCCACCGGTGCGGCGGCGATGACCACCAGCGGCAGCACCGCGGTGGGACTTTCCACCGCCATCCAGTGGTTTTCCGCCAACGGCACGGCCAGCCCGCCCACCGCCACCTACGCCCAGGCCACCCCGCTGGCCCTGGCCCCGGTTTCCGGTGGGATCGCCACCTTGCTCAACAACGGGATGGTGGTCTGGCCCAACGGCACGCAGTCCGACCTTCCCTCGGGCATGGTCAGCCTGGCCGCGGTCCCAAGCGGAGTCTTGGCGGTCGGCAGCGGCAGCATGGTCGGCATAAGTCCCGCCTCGCCTTCCCCCTGGCTTTCCCTGTCCAATCCCGGCTTTGTCGGCCCCTTGGCCGTCACCCCGGACGGCGGCTATGCCCTGACCTCCGATGGGCAGTCCAACACCCTGCAGCTGGTCTCCCTCAACCCAGCGGCCGATCTCGGCCCGATTCCGCTGGACCCGTTGAGCCTGCCGAGCGGCCAAAGCGCGGGAGCCATCGAGGGGCTGGCGTTAAGCCCGAGCGGCTCGACCTTGTATGCGCTGACCGCCAACGGGATCGCCCTCTTCCAGGGGCCGGCGCTGACCCTCTCCGCCTCTCCCTCCACCGCGACGGTGGGAAGCCAGGTCACCCTCACCGCCACCCTGACCACCAGCCAAGGTCAGCCGGCAGCGGGAGTCCCGGTCACTTTCTCCACCGGTGCCACCGTGGCCACCGATGCCAGCGGGCAGGCGAGCACCACCGCCACCCTCAACGGGGCTGGCCCCACCCTGTTTACCGCCAGCACCCCAGGGGCGGTGGCCCAGGTCACCGTCACCGTCACCCCCGCCGCACCCCCGCCCGCCCCACCCGCGCCGAGCAGTGGAGGAGGCGGTTCGGGAGGCGGTGGGCCCTCTACCGGCGGACCAGGCAGCCCATCCCCCTCGCCGCAGTGGACGGTGGTGGTCACCCCGCCGGAAAAACTGGGCCCCAATCCCCCGCCCCTAAGCCTCCAACAACCCGCCCGCCTGCCCGCGCCGTTGCCCCAAGGCACGCTGCAATACCTCTTTGCCGTGGCCTCCGGTGGGCAACCATACTACCCCGCGCGCTATCATCTGTTGGTGGAGGCGCCGCCGGGATACCTTCACCCTTTCAGCCTCTGGTACTACAGTCCCAACTTCGGCCAGTGGTTCCCGCTCTTACCGACTCGGGTGGGACCCGGGCGTTACGAGGCGATGGCGCCTTTCCTCACCCAATTTGCCATCTCCGACGCGCCCTATCCGACTGCCCTGTCCCTCAGCGGAGACCGGGCGGAGCGCTCGGCCGCGGTGGCCGAGGCTACCTTCCCCCTGGGGGCCAGGGCGGCGATCTTGGCTAACCAGGGATACGACGAGGCCTCCCCGCCCGACGCCTTGGTGGCAACCCCCCTGGCCGCCTACTTGAAGGCGCCGGTCCTGTTGACCCCTGCTTCATCCCTGCCGGTTGCCTTAAGGCAACTCTTAGGGCGCCTGAAAGTGCAGGAGGTCTACATCGTGGGCGGGCCGCGGGCCATCTCCCCGGCCATCCGCGGCTGGCTGGCCGCCCAGGGATACACCGTCAAGGCGCTGTTTGATGGCATCGACCGGTACGAGACCGCCTCCCTGGTGGCCCGCTACCTGCGGGCCCACTCACCCGGGGGCTCTGCCGGCAGCCGGGTCTATCTGGCCAACGGGGCCGACGTGGGCGCAAGCGCGCCGCTTGCCGCGCTTGCCTTCACCGCCGATGCCGGCCCCATCCTCTACACCAGCCCTGCCGGGCTTCCCCCCTTCACCGGCTCCGCCTTGGGGGAGGGGAGCTACGAGGTGGTGGAGGCAGCGCCTGCTTCCGACTTTGTGCACACCAAGCTGACTTCCTCCCTCCTGGCTCGCCTGCAAACCTTGCTGGCAGGGGGAGCCGACTTGGCGCAGCAAGTCGATCGCAAGCTCACCGAGCTTGGGGCGTTTTGGGTGAGCGCATGGCACCAGTCCGCTGACGCCGTGCTGGCAGGCTTGTACGAGCGGCTGTACCGGGTCCCCATGGACTCGCCAGGGCCACAAAGCGCATCGGCGTCGCTTTGGCATATCCTGTTGTAGGCATTAAGGCGTCAAGACGTCTTTAGCTCAACCCCGAGAAGCGTTGGGGGATGTTGCGACATCCCCCAACAATTTCTTCGCGCGACCACCAGGATTTTGGCTTTCAATGTCGAACCATGCTAGCTGATTGCCTCCGTCCATGCGGGGGTACGAGACAGATGGGGGAACAATCTCTGGCATGCACTTTTACGGATTTCTCTCCAACC
Source organism: Bacillota bacterium (assembly GCA_023512105.1). Lineage (GTDB taxonomy): Bacteria > Bacillota > Sulfobacillia > Sulfobacillales > Sulfobacillaceae > JAIMAE01. The sequence goes on from JAIMAE010000130.1 coordinate 2,580, forward strand.
GCCTGACCTCGGCCCTGGTCGGGCCCGACACCTCCGTCGACTGGCTTCCCTATCCCCGCTTCGACAGCCCTTCGGTGTTGACCCGCCTGCTCGGCGACCACCGACACGGCTACTTCCGGTTTGATTGGGACGGCGATCCGGCCGTCGAACAATCCTACGTGGCGGGTAGCAACGTGCTCGAGACCCGGATCGGGGCCAGGCGGGAGATCACCATCACCGATTTTCTCGACCCCGCTCGCCCCACCCTCTGCCGGGCGGTGGAGACGCGCCAAGAGATTTCCTTCTCCCTCTCCCTCGCCTTTCAGTACGGACTGATCCCGGCCCGGATCCGGCGACACCGAGACCGCTTACGGTTTTCCAACCCGCTGGGCGAAGGAAGCCTTGACCTCGCGGTGTACGACGCGCGTGGCCACCGCCTGCCGCCTGCGGCCCAAGTGAAGTCGGGCGCTGCGGTCTGGCCGCTTCGCCCTGGGCGCTACCTGGTCGAACTCGGTTCGATCGAAGAGCGCGCCGTCCTCTCCGAGAAGGTGAAAGAGGCGGTTCATCATTGGCGAAGGCTGGTTCCGAGCTCGTACCGCGGCCCGCATCGCGAGGCCTTTGAACGGTCATTGCTGGTGCTCTATGGGCTCACCTACTCTCCAACCCGGGCGGTGATCGCCGCGCCCACCACCTCGCTGCCGGAGGAGCTGGGCGGAACCCGCCAGTGGGATTATCGGTTCACCTGGGTGCGCGACGCCGCCTACGTGGCCGAGGCCTGGCTGATGGCTGGCGTGACCGAAGCGGCCCGCGACCTTTTACACTTTCTACTCAGCTTGGTCGGCCCCGAGCCGGAGCCATTCGCCGCCCCGTTGGTCCGGATAGACGGAAGCTGGCATCAACAAGAGCGCGAGCTCCCCTGGCTGCCTGGCTACCAAGGGTCGCGCCCCTGCCGGGAGGGCAACGGCGCCGCCTCCCAGCTTCAGCTCGACATCGAAGGCGACCTGATCTGGGCCGTCGCCCGATACCTCGAGCTCTCCCAGGACCTTGCCTTCGTCTCGCGCCACTGGCCGCAGATCCGGCGGATCGTCGACTTCGTGGCCGCCCACTGGCAGAGGCGTGACGCCAGCCTGTGGGAGTTTCGCAATCGGGAGGCGCATTACACCCACTCCAAACTAATGTGCTGGGTGGCCTTGAGCAAAGGCGCCGAGCTGGCCGAAAGCCTGGGCCACCGCGAGCACGGAGCGCGATGGGCCCACACCGCGCAGGCCGTCCGGGAGGCGATCGAACGCCACGGGGTCGACCCCCAGCGAGGCCACTACGTGCAGCAATTTGGCGGGCGCGGAGTCGATGCGGCCTTGTTGCTCTTTCCCCTCTACGGCTACTGCCCGGTGGACGCGCCGCGCTTTCAGGCCACCCTGCGGGCCATCGAGCGAGAGCTGGTCGACCGCGGTTGGGTCTACCGCTACCGGCAGGACATGCTGGGAGCAGCCCAGCATCCCTTTGTGCTGGCCAACACCTGGCTTGCCCGCATCTACTGGCGCCAGGGAGAGGTGGCCAAGGCCGAGGCCGCGCTGGCCCCGGTGTTAGCCGCCCAGACCGACCTGGGGCTGTTGGGCGAGCACGTCGACATCCAAACCGGAACTCCCCGAGGAAACTTCCCCCAAGCCTTCTCACACCTAGGGATCCTGCAGGTACTGGCCGAGATGGCGGAGACGTCGGCCATGGTCTCGGTGGGACGATAGTCCCACGCCGTGGGGTCCTCCTGCCTGACGGAGGAACCCTTATGGTTGCGAGGAGGAGGTCTCTTGAGCCTCAGTCTTGGCTTCGGAAGCGGTAGGCGCCGGAAGGCTTGGCGTAGACTTCGGCGGTTCCTCGGGGTCTTTGCGGCGACGGCGGCGGGTCATAAAGTGCACCGCCGAGGCCAACACCGCCCCCAACAAGACGCTTAGGAGGATGATCAAGGCCTCGGAGATGCTGGGCACCCTCCAGAAGAGAAAGGAGATGGGCACCGGATTGCTGTTCTGAACCGCAAATATCGCCACCAACAGCGCCCACAGCAAAGCAAAGACCAATCGCAGCAACCCTTCCTCCCACTCCTTCCCTGCCTGCTACAGAAACCTTCGCTCCCGAGCATGCCTTTTCCTGCCCGCGATCCAGGGATTTCCGAATTCGGGAGGGCGGGATAGAATATTGAAAGAAGCCGACCGTGAGAGCAGGGGGGAGACGCGATGCTCGAAGGCTTTCTCATTCAGGGAGACATCACCCGTTACCCGGGTAGCGCCATCGTCAACGCGGCCAACGCCGCCCTGGCCGGCGGAGGCGGGGTCGACGGGGCCATCCACCGAGCCGCCGGCCCGGAATTGGCAGAGGCCTGCCGCAAGATCGGAGGCTGCCCCACCGGACAGGCCCGGGTCACTCCCGGCTTCCGCCTCCCCGCGCGCTACGTCATCCACGCCGTGGGTCCGATCTGGCGAGGCGGACAGCACCAAGAGGCGGAGCTGCTGGCGTCCGCCTACCGGGCCTCGCTGGTGGAGGCAGAGTCGTTACACCTGCCTGACCTCGCCTTTCCCGCCTTGAGCATCGGGGCCTATGCCTACCCGGCCGAAGAGGCCACCGCGATTGCGCTCAAGACCGTCTTTGCCTTCCCTTGCGAGTTCCTCCGCTGGGTGACGTTTGTGGTGTATTCGGATCCGGTTTTACAGATTTACCGACGCCAAATAGCGCAGCTTCAGCTACCAGTGAAGGAGGTTGGGCGGTACTCGGAGTTGCCGTTTCTCCCTCCGCCCTCGCCGTAGCTTGCTCGAAGGCCCGAGTGACGAAACAAGTCCAGGAACCCCCGCACGCTCGAAGGATTTGATGCACTGAGCACGGGTGCTCTGCCCAAGCCTGCCAGCCGCGACGGGTACAAGGTCGCCCTGGAAAGGTCCGCTCCCAGGCCTCCAAGGCTTCTCGCAAGAGCTGGGGGGAAATGTCCGCCGTTCGCGGGCGCCCTCGAGGCCGGTAAGGCCCTCGCAAACATCCCTTGTAAATTTGGCGGACCCTATCCTTGGACATCCCTAAGATGCGGGCGGCCTGTTTATACGACAGCCCCTTGCGGTTCCTAAGCTCCCAAACTTGCCTCCACACCTCTGGCCAAGACTGCTCATAGGGAGAGGCCAACTCGGAAGGCAGCGGGTGCCGGAAGTCGGACGACGTGACCAAGCCGGCTGCCTGGAGAAACGCGTTCCAGCGTCCGAACACTTTCACTACGGTCTGGGAGGAGCAGGGCCGCCCTGCCCAGGCATCCCAGGCGGCGCGTGAGCAGAACCCCTGAGGGTGGAGTCTTTGCCACAGGCGGGCGGCCTCTATCCATCCGTTGGCCTTATCGCGTCCGATGCCTGCCGCGTCCCAAGCGGCGCGCCAGCTTCCAAAGACCCGCACGATGCTGGCCACACTCGGCTTCCGCCGTTGTCGTCTCCACTCTGCCGCGGTAAGGTACCCTCCGCAATCCCTAAGTCGCTCCAGGATAGTTTCTCGGTCCAAACGGTCGCGCGGTTGAAGTCGCTTGCTCTGATTCATTGGTGTAATCCCGTCTTGTTGTGTTATGATGACGACGGCATTCGCTCTTCCGGAGGCGACCTGGTAGAGGCAGCAGGGCGCTCTCCGGAATTTCTGCCTTCGCCGAGGGAAAAAGATACAGCTCTCGTTAGTCGATGGTTGGAGCCTCCACTGCGGCCAACACCTGCTTTAACGCGTTCCGCTCCCCTTCCACCAATTCGACATAGGGCGGGGCGACCCGGCACGGCGCAGCCCCCAATAGCTCCACGCAGGCCTTCCAGGCCCGATGTCCCCCCAGCCGATGGGCGGTCCGGATGAGCCGAGCCGACCGTCGCTGCGCCCGCAAGGCCCCTTGGAGGTCGCCGGCCCGCCAGCGGTCGATCACCTCCACACTGACCTCGGGTAAGACGTTAGCGCTGGAACAGATGGTCCCGTCGCCGCCTTGGGCCAAGGAGGCCAGGAGCAAATCATCGGCCCCGGTAAAACACCGAAAGTGCGGCCGGGCCGCTTCGCTGGCCTCTACGCAGGCGCCAAAGTAGCGCATGTCGCCGCTGCTGTCCTTAATCGCCGCCACCTTGGGATGGGAGGCCAAGGTGCGCACCACCTCCACCGGGATGACCACCTTGGTGTACTGGGGAATGTTGTAGAGCACGATAGGCAGTGGGCTTGCCTCGGCCAGGGCGGTGTAGAAGGCGAGCACCTCTTGGTCGGCCATCGGAAAATAGAAGGGTGGGGGGACCAAGATCGCATCCATCCCGGCCTTGGCCGCTTGCTCCGCCTCCGCGATGGCCTCCTCCAGGCTGGTCTCCACCACCCCGGCGAGCACCGTGGCCTTGGCGCCTAACTGCTCGCGCACTTTTCGCATTACCGTGTGCCGCAGGTGGTGGGGCAAACTCGCGCACTCTCCAGTCGACCCCAAGGCCACATACCCGCTGAGTCCTGCTCGCGAAAGCCGCTCCAGCAAGCGGGCGAGCGACTCCTCGGCCAACCTTCCACCTGCATCAAGCGGCGTCACCAAGGCCACGTAGGCCCCGTCCTGAAGCTCGTTCATTTACCGTCCACCTTCCCGCATGAAGTCGGTATTCCTTCATTCGCCAAGGAGTTTGAGAATCCTCTCCCCGGACGGCCCGCCTGGCTCCGAGATTTGCCTTGCTTAAAGCGCTTGTATCCGGTATGTTTACTAATGAGGCAACTGGTGGGAATTGGAGGTTGCGCTCCAAAGCCACCTCGACAATTTCATCCTTTAGCACGGTGACTTTGTGGTTTTTCGCCGAATTGCCCGGTAGGGCAAACGGGGGATCGCAAGTTTGGCCACGAGTTCGTGGTCTTGGGGCTAACCGGTAACGGAGGGCTATCTCGGCTGCCCTAGCCCGACAGCTAACCTCGTAGGCGTTGCAGGGCACAAGGAAACTGGTGTTT
>JAIMAE010000372.1 GCA_023512105.1 Bacillota bacterium
TTTCGCCGGGTCGCCGAACACACCCCGCTACCGGTGATGATCTACAACGTGCCCGGACGCACCAGCGTCAACGTCTTGCCGGAGACGGTGGCGGCGGTCATGCGCGACTGCCCCAACGTCTTGGCCGTCAAGGAGGCGGCCGGTTCGGTGGCTCAGCTGCAGCGGCTGGTGGAGTTGTGCCCGCCGCAAAGCCGAGTCTACACCGGCGATGACCACCTGTTCTATCCGGCCTTGACCTTGGGCGCCTGGGGGGTGGTCAGCGTGGCCTCCCACTTGGTGGGCGATGCCATGCGGCAGATGTGGGAGGCGTGGGAAGCCGGCAATCCGGAGAGCGCCCGGCGCCTACACCTCGCGCTCACCCCGATCTTCGAGGAGTTGTTCCGGGTCAGCAATCCGGTTCCCCTCAAGTGGGCCCTCAACCAACTCGGATTTGGGGTGGGTCCCTTGCGCCTGCCGCTCGCCTATCCCAACGACCCGGCGGTATTCGGCAAGCTGCAGGGCTTGCTCGACGACCTGGTGCCTGAAGCTACGCGGCTCGACTTCCAGAGCTAAGCCGAGAGGCCTCCGGAGGCTCAGGGAGCGGGGGCGATCCCGGCCTTCCACAGGCTGAAGTCGATGGCGTCGAGCAACGCCCGCCAGGAGGCCTCCAGGATGTTGCCGGACACGCCCACCGTGCTCACCGGCTGCCCGCGAAACTCCGAGCGCACCAACACCCGCACGGTGGAAGCGGTGGCGGCGCGCCCATCGAGCACCCGCACCTTATAATCGGTCAACTTGAGGTCTTTGAGCTCGGGATAAATTCCGGTCAGCGCCTTGCGCAGGGCGTTGTCTAGGGCGTGCACGGGGCCATCGCCCTCCCCCACCTCCAACAAATGCCGCGAGCCCACGGACAGGCGGACGGTGGCCTCGGTGATGGAATCGCCGTCCATGGTGACCGAGACGTGAAACCGCTCGACGCGGTAGAACTCGGGGATCTTGCCCACCGCCCGCTGGACCAGGAGCGCCATCGACGATTCGGCGTCCTCAAACTGATAGCCTTGGGCTTCCAGGCGCTTGACCTCCTCCACCACCTGAGCCAAGGTCTGGGAGCCGGGGCGCAACTCGTCGTAGTGGTAGAGCAGATTGGACTTCCCGGCCAGTTCCGAGACCAGCACCCTGCGTTCCTGTCCCAC
>JAIMAE010000131.1 GCA_023512105.1 Bacillota bacterium
ACCTGCAGGCTGGCCTCCGGATTGGAGAGATATTGCAGGCGCCCTTGGGGGTCAATGAGGTAAAAGAGGTCGTTGTGCGGGTCCATCCCGTCGGTGGCAGGGGACACCTGGTAGCCCCAGGCCTTCCAGACTTGCTGCAGGGCAGCGGTCGAACCGGTGGCGAAGACCCAGTTGGGGAGGTGGTCGAGGCCGCGTTCGCGGTCAAAGGCGCTCAAGGCGCTGACGCTGTGGACGGTCGGATTGCCGGCCACCGCCACCAGCTCCACCGACTGGGCGTAGGGCCCCAACAACTGATCCACACCTGCCATTTCCGCCGCCTGCAACGGGCAGTCCCACCAGCAGACCGGGTCGAGAAAGGTGAGGATGACCGTCTTGCCGCGAAATTGGCTTAGGGAGACCGGCTTGCCATTTTGGTCTACCAAGTGGAAATCGGGCGCTGGACGTCCTCCGAGCGGGGTCATGCCGTCGGCCGCCAGAGCCGCAGCAGCGGCAGAGGGCAGGTTGTGACTGGGGCTGTGAGCCAACAGGGCTCGCACCCCGAGTGCGGCTGCCACCGCCCCCACCGCCACCCAACCGACCGCGCCGATGGTCCGCCTTCTCATGGCGTCATCCTAGGCGTAGGGACGGTGGTCTGGGACGCTCCCACCCGCAGCCGCAGCCCGGCCAGGGCGGGGTAGGCCAACAGCCCCACCAAAAGCGGCGCCCCGGTGTTGGGGTCAGTGCCCATGCCTCCCAGAACCCCGAAATCCTGGCCGAAATACCAGACCGCCAGCGAGGTGGCCACCGAGGCCCAAAACGTCACCGGGCGGTGCGGCCTGACCGCCCAGAGCAGGCACAAGGCGGCGGCCACCGAGGTGATCGCCCCGTTCCAAATCGCCGGATGAGCGGTCAGGGCTGCCGCCCAGGCGTAAAGGGGGGCGGAGAGCACGGCCGGCTGCGGCATCTCCGCCATCGACTGGACGAACTTGGCCAGGCTGGTGCCCCAAAAGCCGCTGGCCGGCCAGGCCTGCAAAACCGCGGCCAAACCGAAGTAGGCGGCCAGACCCCAGCGAAAGTAGGGACTCAGCCGTCCGTCTTGCCATCCTTCCTCCCACAGCAAGGCCCCCGCCAAAAGGCCGTACAGCAGCACCGAGCCGGGGCTTCCGGAAAGCCACGAACCGCCGGCGAAGACGCCTCCCATCGCCTCCCCGGCCAGCCACACCATCGCGCTCCAGCCGATACTGACCCAGAGCGCGGTCCGGCGAATCACAGGCCGGCGGGAGAACAAGAGCGCCACCCCGATGCCAGCCTGGAGCCAGGCGGCCAGCGCATTCCAGACGATCGGGTTGATGCTCCACAGGTCGATGCCGACCCGGACGATCGCTTGCAGCCAAGAAGGCTCCCCATCCAACAGGGGGGCCAAAAAGCCTCCGATGAAATGGGTGACCATCAGCGGTTGCATCTGGAGCAGCCCATCGAGCAACCAAAGCGCCCCCAACGCCCAACTCACCCGTTCCGCCAACGGGGGAAGGGACTCGGCCGGGGCTTGGCGGTGCCGGCGAAGCCAAAGGTATCCCAGCGCGGTCGCCAAGGCAGCGGCTGCGCCAATTTCCAGAATGAGCCGATAAAACATCGCCAAGGCTATCGGGTCCGGCAGCGGAGCCATATTCATCGGTGGCATGAGGTCCCTCCTGTCTCCTCAAACCGCATCGCCGCAGGCAGGCACGAAGACCAATAAACCGGTGATTAAAAAATTGCTTCACTTCAAGTGTAGTCAGGGTGGATACAATGTCAATGCGCCGTTCGGGCGCAGGTGCGGGGGGAGTGGGGCGGCGGCGGTTATGCTATGGTAATGAGAAAGTGCCCCAGCGGGCACACGCTCGTCGCCTCGGCGGGGGATTTACGGCAAGGGAGGTAGCACACCAGATGGCAACAACCGATTTCGGCCAGGGGGCGGTGTTGGCGAACGGCACGGTCATGCCTTGGGTAGGGCTTGGGGTGTGGGAGGCCCCTTCCCGGGTTCTGGAGTCGTTAATTCCGCAGGCGGTGGAGGTCGGCTATCGGCACATCGACACCGCCGCCATCTACGGCAACGAGGAGGGGGTAGGGCGCGGGATTCGCGCGGCCGGAATTGCCCGCGAGCAGCTGTTTGTGACCACCAAGGTCTGGAATCGGGACCAGGGGTTTGACAAGACCTTGGCCGCCTTTGCCGCCAGCCTCAAGCGGCTTGGGCTGGACTACGTGGACCTCTACCTCATCCACTGGGCAGTGCCGGGGAAATATCGCGAGACCTGGAAGGCCCTGCAGAAGCTGTACCGGGAGGGCGTGGTGCGAGCGATCGGGGTGAGCAACTTCCAGGTTCACCATCTGGAGGAACTGTTGGCCGAGTTTGAGATCGCGCCGATGGTCAACCAGATCGAGCTGCACCCCTACCTGACGCAAACCGCCTTGGTCGAGTTTTGTCAGGGGCGCGGAATTCAGGTGGAGGCCTGGTCCCCGTTGATGCGGGGCGGAGCGGTGTTGCGGGATCCGGTGATCGCGGCGATTGCCCAGAAGTACCACAAGACGCCCGCCCAGGTGGCCTTGCGCTGGAACCTGGAGCGCCGGGTGGTGGTCATCCCCAAGACCGTGCACCCGGAGCGGTTAAAGGAGAACCTCGACCTCTTTGACTTTGCCTTGACACCGGAAGAGGTGGAGGCGATCACCCGGTTAAACCGCAACCAGCAAAGCTTCCCCTACGATCCGGAGCGGGTCACCTTCGGCTAGACGGCGAGGCGGCCTCGGGGGTGCGCGCGCCCCCGGCCGCGTGGGGCACCCACCGCGCCGGCAGTGGCTCAAGGACCACCCACAGATGAGGGACTACGCGGGCCGGAAACGCATCGTGAGGATGCAGCCGCGGGTGCCTGGCCCGGGCGGGCCGCCTCGACGGTCACCTGCCGGCCCGTAGCGGTCCGCTCCACGGTGGTCACCTCCCATCCCTCGAGGTGTAACAGGGTTGTGATAGACTGAACCATGGAAGCACTCGTTGGAGCGGGTTTTGGTCAACACTCTCCATCGGCGGTGCTTCCTGCCCTTTCCTGCCGCAGCACATGGCGGCCTTTTTTGTTTCCAGTCCCTCTACCGTAGGAGAAAACCCGTCTCCCGGAACTCCGAAGGGAGTCAGATCCCACAGGTTCTATCGTAGAGCCCGGCGCTGATTGTCAAAGTGAGCCGAATCAGGTAAGATGGGAGCAATAAGGCTCCAAACAAAGGGAGATCCTTTAAAGACCAGTCCTGCGAGGCTGGAAAGGAGGCTTGGTGGAGTATGCTCGCGCCTAGGGCTGGCAGCGAGCATTTTTTGTTGGGCGGTTGCGGGCAGAGGAGGGGGTCGGGTATGGTCAACCAGGCCGCAATCATGGACCAAGACGCCATCCGCCGGGCGCTGATGCGGATCGCCCACGAGGTGGTGGAGAAAAACCGCGGCGTGGGAGGGCTGGTGTTGGTCGGGATCCGCCGGCGCGGGGTGCCCCTAGCGCGCCGGATCGCGGAGAATCTGGCCCAAATCGAGGGCACCGAGCCTCCGGTGGGCAGCCTCGACATCGGGCTGTACCGCGACGACGTCGGACGCCGTCCCTGGACGCCGGTGGCCGCCAGTCAGATTCCGGTCTCGGTGGAAGGCAAGGTGGTGGTGTTGGTCGACGACGTGCTCTACACCGGACGCACGGTGCGGGCCGCCTTGGATGCCATCACCGAATGGGGACGACCGGCGGCCATCCAGCTCGCGGTCCTGATCGACCGCGGCCATCGCGAGCTGCCGATCCGCGCCGATTACGTGGGCAAGAACGTCCCGACTGCTCGGCGGGAGGAGGTCTTGGTGCAGTTGCGCGAGGTGGACGGCCTGGACCAGGTGGTATTGGTCAAGCCGGAGGGGTCCGATCAAGTCGAGGAGAAAAGGTGAGACGCGGTGGAGGATTTTCTGGGCATCGCCGAGCTTGGCACCAAGACCTTGCAAGATTTGCTGGATACGGCCGAGTCGATGGCGGAGGTGCTGACGCGCCGGGTGAAGAAGGTGCCGACCTTGCGCGGCCGCTCGGTGGCCAACGTCTTCTTTGAACCCAGCACCCGCACCCGCAACGCCTTTGAGCTGGCCGCGAAGTACTTAAGTGCCGACGTGGTCAACTTCACCGGCGGAGGCTCCAGTTTGGAGAAGGGCGAGACGGTGTGGGACACCGTCCGCACCTTGGAGGCGCTGGGCGTCGACGCGGTGGTGGTCCGCCATCGCACCTCCGGGGTGCCGGAGGCGATGGCGCGGCAGCTGGACATCCCGGTCATCAACGCCGGGGACGGAGAACACGAACACCCCACGCAGGCCCTGTTGGACCTGCTCACCGTGCGCCAACGCTTTGGCCACATCGCCGGGCTTACCGTGGCCATCGTGGGCGACGTGTTGCACAGCCGGGTGGCCCGATCCGACCTCTACGGCTTTTCCGCGTTAGGTGCCCGGGTGATCTTGGCCGGGCCCCCCAGCCTGGTGCCGGAAGACCTGGCCGAGCCTCCGGTGAGGGTGACCTGGTCGCTGGAGGAGGCCTTGGCCGAGGCCGACGTGATCCAGGTATTGCGGATCCAGCGGGAGCGGCAGCAGGAAGGGTACATCCCCTCGCTCCAGGAGTACCGGGCGCGGTGGGGGATCACCCGGGAGCGCCTGGCCCAGGCCAAGCCGCACGCGTTAATCCTGCATCCTGGCCCGCAAAACCGCGGGGTGGAGATCGACAGCGACGTCGTCGACGGGTCCCAGTCGGCCATTTTACGCCAGGTGCAAAACGGGGTGGCGGTGCGCATGGCCGTGTTGTATCGCTTGTTGGGAGGGGAGCCGGAGTAGATGGCGGACGGGAACAAAAAGGCGGCCGCGGAGCGAAGTTGGCGCATTACAGGCGCGTTGATCCTCGACCCCTTCACTGGGCGGGAGGGGCAGGGGACGGTCTGGGTGGAGGCGGGCCGGGTGGTGGAGCGGCCGAGCGGCGCCTTCCCGGAGGAGACCGTGGAGGCCAGCGGGCTGTGGTTGATTCCCCGCTTGACTGATATCCACGTGCACTTTCGCAGCCCCGGCCAAGAGTGGAAGGAGGATCTGCGGTCGGGCTCGATGGCGGCCGCAGCCGGCGGCTTTACGGTGGTGGCCACCATGCCCAATACCGACCCGGTGGTAGACATTCCCGCCCTGGTGGCCTGGCAACGGCTGGAGGCCGAGCGCCTGGGGTTGGTCCGGGTGTGGCCGATCGGGGCGATCAGCGTGGGCCTGCAAGGCAAGGCGTTGGCGGATTTGTGGGCCATGCAGGAGGCCGGGGCGGTCGGCTTCTCCGACGACGGACGTCCGGTCGCCGACAGCCGCCTGATGCGGGCGGCCTTAAGCTACTCGCGGAGTCTCACCGGCCCGATCATCCAACACGCTGAGGACCCGGGGTTGTTTGCTGGCGCCTCCATGCACGAGGGGAGCGTCTCCCATCGGATGGGCATCCCCGGTGCGCCGGCGGAGGCGGAGTCGGTGATGGTCTGGCGCGACGTGCAACTGGCCGCCTTGACCGGCGGACGGCTCCACATCGCCCACCTCTCCGCTCCGGGCAGCCTGGAGGCCCTGGCCTGGGCCAAACGGCGGGGCCTGCAGGTTACCGCCGAGGCGACCCCCCACCACCTGTTGTTGACCGATGAGGCGGTGGCCGAGTGGGGTTACGACGCCGTGACCAAGGTCAATCCCCCGCTGCGGCCGGCGGCGATGCGGGAGGCGCTGGTGGAGGCGGTGCGCGAAGGGCTGGTGGAGGTGATCGCCTCCGACCACGCGCCCCATCACGCCGACGAGAAAGGGCGGCCCTACACTGAGGCCCCGTTCGGGATTTCTGGCCTGGAGACCAGTTTAGGGGCTGTGCTGACGGCGCTGGTCCACGGCGGGTTGCTCTCCCCCCTGGAGGCGATGCGGCGGATGACGGCGTTCCCCCATCGCCTGCTGGGACAGGCCTACCCTGGGTTGGTGCCGGGGGCGCCGGCCGACCTGACCCTGGTCGACCCCTTTCACGAATGGACGGTGGATCCAGGCCGCTTTTATTCCAAAGGCAAGAACACCCCGCTGGCCGGCGCGCGCCTGAGAGGGCGGGCGGTGGCCACCATGGTCGATGGCTGTTGGGTGATGCGGGAAGGGGAGGTAATAGACCCGTGCGCGGACAACTAATCTTCGCCGACGGCACCCGATTTTCCGGTGAGCTGGTGGGCGAGCCGGTCCCGGTGGCCGGAGAGGTGGTGTTCAACACCAGCATGACCGGCTACCAAGAGATCTTGACCGACCCTTCCTACTACGGGCAGCTGGTGGTGCTGACCTATCCTTTGATCGGCAACTACGGGACCTACCCGGAAGCGGCCGAGTCGCTCTTCCCGTGGGCACAGGCCGTGATCTGCCGCGAGGCGTCCTTCACCCCATCCCGCTCGGGGCCCAGCGAGACGCTCGACCGCTATCTTAAGCGCTACGGCAAGCCGGGGTTGACCGGGGTGGATACCCGGGCCTTGACCAAGTATCTGCGCGACCGGGGAACCAGCCACGCCGTGCTCTTGCCCGAGTCGCGTTCGGAAGAGGAGTTGCCGGCGCTGTTCGCTGGCATCGCCCCGATGTTGCGAGAGAGCGTGCGGCAGGTCACCACCCCCGAGCCCTACGCGGTAGGGGCCGGCCGGCGCCGGCTGGTGGTCTTGGACTACGGGGTGAAAAACGCCATCTTGCGCCAACTGGTGGAGCGCGATGCGCGGGTGACGGTGTTGCCGGCGCAGGCCACCCCCGAGGAAGTCGACGAGCTGGAGCCGCATGGGGTGGTGCTCTCCAACGGACCGGGCAACCCCAAGGACTTCGAGGCGCTCTTGCCCACGGTGCGCCACGTGCTGGCGCGCTATCCCACCCTGGGCATCTGCCTGGGGCATCAGCTGGTGGCCCTGGCCGAAGGGGCGGATACCTACGCGCTCAAGTTCGGCCATCACGGAGCCAATCATCCGCTGTACGACGCCAAGACCGGCCGAGTGATGATCACCTCCCAAAATCACGGCTATGCCGTTAACCCTGAGGCGATCTTGGACCGGTATGCGATTCGCCTGACCAACCTGCACGACGAAACCGTGGAGGGGCTGATGCATCGAGAACGTCCGGTCCTGACCGTGCAACATCACCCGGAGGCCGGGCCCGGACCCAGCGATTCGTTGTATCTCTTCGATGAGTTTATCGCCATGGTGGATGCCACGGCCGCGAAGGAGGGACCGCATGCCTAAACGGCGAGACTTGAAAAAGGTGCTGGTGATTGGCTCGGGGCCGATCATCATCGGCCAGGCGGCCGAGTTTGACTACGCCGGCAGCCAAGCCTGCCGGGCCTTGCGGGAGGAAGGCCTGGAGGTGGTCCTGGTCAACAGCAACCCGGCCACCATCATGACCGACCTCAGCGTGGCCGACATCGTCTACCTGGAGCCTTTGACCGTCTCCTTCCTGGCCTACGTCCTGGGCAAGGAGCGCCCCGACGGGATCCTACCCACC
>JAIMAE010000373.1 GCA_023512105.1 Bacillota bacterium
GCCCGCGGCGTTGAGCGTACTTCACTCATTGGGAGGTCTGTTATGACTGCCTCAGGAGAGTTGCCGCCGATCCGCCCGATGCTGAGCTTTTGGGAGCGCTTGCGGGGGATGATCGGGCGGGGGCCGGAGCCGAAGGCCTACCTCTTCCCCCACACCAACATGGTCCATACCTGTTTCATGGCCTACCCGATCGACGTGGCGTACTTGGCCAAGGACGGCACCGTGCTGCGCATCGTTACCCTGCGCCCTTGGCGCCTCTCGCCCTATGTGCGCGGCACCGCCCACATCCTGGAGGCCCCGGCAGGCGCCCTCTCGGCGCTTCGCTCCCACGGACGCCTGCCGAGTGAGCTGCTTGCCGTCCCGGCGCGAGCCTCGTCGCGTCAGGGGCAGGCCTTGATCGAATTTGTCTTAATCCTCCCTGTCTTGGTCTTGCTGACGCTGGGTGGAATCGCCTTGTTCTTGATGGTCTCCGCCGCCAACGCCACCTACCAAGCGGCCTCCGCCGGCGCGTTGGCGGTCGCCAATAACCTCCCGCCAAACGCCGTTAACAACGTGATCTGTCAGGACCTTGGCAGCGCCATTTCCGTCGATGCCTCCCAGGCCACCTACACGGTCGCGTTCAGCCAGAATGGGCAGGGCAACGGCGACCAGGGCGGCCAGGGCAACCACGGGAACAATGGCGGGGGGAGCGGGAGCTGTAGCTGTCAAGGCGGGAACTTCAACTGCTACAGTGGCCCGGACGGCAATGCCCAGGCCGTCACCGTCACCGTGACCCTGCCCTACTCGCCAGTGATGCCCCTTCCCGGGGTCTCCTCCCCCGTCCTGTTGCAGCGCAGCTTCACCGAAGGTCTGGGGACTCCTGGAAATAGCCAAGGTCAAGGCAATGGCCAAGGACAAGGGAATGGCCAGGGAAATGGTCAAGGGCAAGACAACAACGGAGGCGGCGACAACAATCCAGGCCAGGATAACGGTAAAAAGTAGTAACTCTAGCGAGGATCAGAGCCGTGCGCGACCCTAACCCTGCCGCAACCCCTTCCCATCCCCGCCTTCCCGCCGGTGGCCTGCGCGCCCTTCCCACCCCGACCCTGGTCGCCGCGGCCACCGTGGCGGTCTTGATCGCCAACCTGATGCGCCTTCAGCTGGCAGGCGACGCCTACTGGGATTTGGCCGC
>JAIMAE010000132.1 GCA_023512105.1 Bacillota bacterium
GGCCAGCGGGGAATGAGTGTCCGGCTTTCCGCCGGTTCGAGGCGCCGGATCTCATCCAGGCGCCGATTGGCGTCCTGAATGCGGGGGAAGGGGTCGGCGAGGACCTGGGCCTTCGGGCACCCGCGTCGGACGACGCGGGCATCAGCCCGCTTGCAGTCCACCGTCACCGCCCGAATCTGCGCGCGCACGTCCGCCGGAATCTGGGCGAACCAGGCCTCCAGGGACCGGAGCCGACCGTCGCCCAAGATCGCAAGGAGACGCCGGTCCGGGGCTTGTAACGCCACGGGGATGCACCAATCCTGGCCCCGAAAGCGGTGCTCATCGATGCTCAGGACGCAATCGCCGGGCTGGTCCCACCCCGTCGCGTCTTCCGTCGGGACGATCCGGTCCACGAGCCGCCGGAACCGGGCGGGCGACACGCCCAGCAGGCGGCCGACGCTGTGGAAGCTCGCCTCACGGAGCAGGATTAACGCCGCCTCCTGGGCCGCGGGCGTCCCCCGGTGCCAGGGGCGTAAGTCCGCGGGCCGAGGACAGACGGTGCGCCCACAGGCGGCACACCGCCACCGTTGGGGCACCCCCGTCACCGTCAGCGGGCGGAGGCCCACCCACCGATGGGGGACTGCGCGGGCCGGCAACGGATCCTGGCGATGCAGCCGCGGGTTCCCGCAATGCGGACACTGGGGCGGCCGCGGCGCTGCGACGGTCACTTGCCAGCCCGTGGCGGTCTCCGCCACCGGGGTCACCTCCCACCCGTCGAGTTGTAAAAGGGTTGTGATCCACGGGTCCATGGAAGCACTCCTTGGAGCGGGTTTTGGTCAACACTCTCCATTGGCGGTGCTTCCTGCCCTTTCCTGCCGCAGAACATTGCGGCCTTTTTCGATGCCACTCCCCCTAGTCCCTCTACCGTAGGGGAAAACCCGTTTCCCGGCACTCCGAAGGGAGTCTGATCCCACAGGTTCTATCGTAGAGCCGATGGGCAGTTGAATGAGCTCCCCCGGTCAGGCACAATACCATTAGGTCGAGTCATGTGGGCTAGCAAGATTCTCGGATGAATCGCCGTCAAGGATTCCTCGACAAATCGGAGAGTTCAAGCCTTCCGCCGGCACCGCGAGTGAGGCGGCATTTTAGACATAGGTTCTCATAAATTTCAAGATGCTTGCAGGACATGGAGGGAACACATTGTCCACAGCACAGAAGGAAACACCGTTAGCTGTAGACTTGTTCGCGGGAGTCGGAGGTATGTCCCTGGGATTCGAGCAGGCCGGGTTCCGAATCGTCTCTGCGGTGGAGGCCGATCCTGTGCATGCGGTGGTGTACAAACGCAACTTTCCGTGGACTCGCGTAATCAACACACCCATCGAAAAGGTGACCGCTGAGGTTCTCTTTGCTCCAGAAGATTATAGGCAGGGTCAAGAGATCGACGTGGTGTTTGGGGGCCCGCCTTGCCAGGGTTTTTCGCTGATTGGCAAGCGCCGGGCTGACGATCCAAGAAACGGGCTGTTAGAGCAGTTTGCCCGGGTGGTACGGTTCCTCCGCCCTAAATACTTTGTAGTCGAGAATGTAGAAGGTTTGGCGATAGGTTATGGGCTGGCGCTAGTTGAACGCTTCGTCCGTGCTCTGGAGTCCGACGGGTTCCACGTTGTCGAACCCATACGGTGTCTAAATGCTGCGGATTACGGCGTCCCCCAGCGGCGGCGGCGTCTCTTCCTTCTCGGTTATAGAAAGGGAGTGCGACCGCCGTCTTATCCCCAACCCGAAGGGCAACGCGTCACCGTGGGTGACGCGTTGCATGACTTGCCAAATGTGGATGCGTACGACTACCTCATCCGTTCGGACGTGTTCCGCGGACCCTTGTTCTCTCCTCACAGCGATTATGCAAGAGTGGCCCGAGGAATATTACAAGACCCAGAGGATCGCTCACTGCCTCGAATCCCAGTGGTCGAACAACTCACTGGCTGTCGCCGCACTATGCACTCGGAAGCAGTGCGCCAACGATTCGCTGCAACCCCCCCGGGGGCTATGGAACCCGTCAGCCGGTTTTATCGGCTTGCGCTCGACGACCTTAGCCCCACGTTACGAGCCGGAACCGATTCAGCCCACGGGAGTTTCACTGCGCCCCGACCCATTCATCCCGTGTGGCCTCGTTGTATTACCGTGCGCGAGGCAGCTCGCTTGCACTCGTTTCCAGACTGGTTCGAGTTTCATAGTGCAAAGTGGCACGGCTTTCGCCAAATCGGCAATGCGGTGCCGCCCCTTCTCGCCCGGGCTATAGCCCGCGTCGTCCGCAATGCACTTGAATGCCATTGTGACGTGACACACACTTCCTCAACTGCCATAGGCTAGGCTAGCGACATCCTTCTCTCGGCGCGCCGGTTGAAGGTGACTAAAAAATAACCTGAACTAAATAGGGCAGGTACCGCGCATACGTCGCATAGTCTCGAATGGCCGTGGCCGGCTCTGTGGACATTCCTTCTACCACGAACGCGAACTCCTTGGCCACGCTGTCGACGGTCTGGTCTACCAGTTTAGGTAACTTCTGTTCGATGGCTAGGCGTTCCCGTAGACTAAGGTTCGGCACCCGAATCGGCTGCGGGTCGCCCCAGAGGTCGCCTACCGATGGGCCGGGCTGCCGAAATGGCCAAGAAGCAACTTCTTCCACGATTCTCGACCTTTCGTCGTCTAAACAGATAATGCCTGAAAAAGACAACATGGGATGCATGTAATCATTATAGGTAAACGCCGTTAGAGGTACGAAGATTTCGGAACGACCTTCCATCCCTTTGCCGAGCGCATATTTGAAGATTTTAAAGAGCGTAGCCGGGTAGCGTTTCGGCTGGAAATCGTCCTTTGTTAGATCCTGGATATAGTATTCTCCTAGTCGCCGCTTTAATTCCATCTGTCGCTGCTCTGCGATGTCGTCGGTCTTGTCGGCCTTTTTCCCGGCTCCTTCCTCTCCCAGTGTTCGGACGTTGGCGTTTACCGTAATCTTGAGGATGTCGTGGCATTGCAACTTAGCTATCAATCCTTGCACTTCGCGAATTTGCACGCCGATTTTCTGGGGATCAGTGTAGTCGAACCAGATGATCAAAGGGCCGTCTGGGTTGAATTGGGTCACATAATCGCCCGTAGACATGCACTTGCATTGAATGAACGCAAGCGGTTTGTTAAATTCTTGCCTCTGGACCACCGCTTGAGATGTCTCAAGAGATAACAGATTGGTAATCTCCAACGATGCGTATACTAGCCGAAAATCCTCAAGAAAAGGCCCCCCCATACCGACATACCCATAGCGGCGCAGATCCAACGACAACAGGCGGGCAATACGTTGAATGGCCTCGATGAATAGGTGCCTATCCACGGCCTTGTTGATTCTTAGCTGGTAGGGAACAAAGGCGCCGCTCATGCTTTCCGCAACCTTTCCAGCTCTCTTTGAAAACAATACTCTCCCACCGCCGACGGCGTGGCGTCAGGCTGTCCCATCCCTTCATCCCTGATGTACTCGATATCGTCAAGGTTCGCGTAAAAACGAATTTGCCGACGAGTCGCGTTTGGTTCAGGAAGCGGCAAGTTCGGTTTGTAGTATATCGACTGTTCGTCGGCATGGTTGATCCGATGCGCATTTTCGTTGTGGTGTAACAGCATTTGAAAGCGACTGTCGCGAACAGGGAGCGGTTGCGCCTGCCCCTCCCTCCGACGTACCTCCTCTCGGTTTTGTTTCCACTTATTGGTGTAGTCCGTGAACAGTTTGAGACCTTCGCGCATATGGTTTTTAGCCTTCAAATACACGCTCGATCCCGCGTCGATGCCCCGCTTCGTGGTCTTCATAGGCAACTTCAAGGGATCGTTGCTGCGAAATTCTGCAACTCCACTAATACCGATAAACTGATTGTGGTAATTCGGAACATTCGCTTCGCCCCATCCGGTCAATATGGTTCTATCTTTGTAAACGACGACTCGATCATTGCAGACTATGGTCCATCCAGCCTCGTCCGCACTTCGACGAATCGTCCATTCGTCCTCTTCCTCGTCGTCTGACGGTAAGGGACGGTAAAAACCTACCGCAATGTATACCTCCACGTCCTCGATTGCGCCCTTGTAAACATATGGTTGGATGCCGGAAGAATCGAACAGAAGATGCGTTACGGCGGCATGAACCTCTGTTGAGTTCACCCGAACCGCGAATCCTTTGTCAATAATGTACCCGAAATGCGTCGCGATGCTATTTTTTAAGGTGGTAATAAAGGGTCCATCCGGCTCGAACTGTTTGGCGATGGCTGGGTGCAATTGCTCCACGGTGATTCGGGTACCTGGTGCGCTCAAAGCGATACTATCATCCAACGTGATCGGAAGATCCCAATCGTTGTCGTTCTCAAGCCAGTCCGGCGCGATTTCCACGCGGAAAGCTTCGCTGGTCGTTCTAGTTTCGACCATAGCATGTCTTCCCATCTTGAACATCGCGCGTTTCATGCCTATGCCGTAGGCGCCGATTGTCGGCCGGTGGGCATCAGATTCCGGCGGCTTTCCGACGGCGAATGCGTATCGCCGGGCGACGTCCAGGGGAATGCCGCCACAATTGTCGGTGATCGCGAAGCGCTCCGGCGAGATGTCGATGTCTGCCCAATGTCCGGAATACGGCTTTTCCACTTCGGTGAGATCCTTCTGGTCCAAATGGCGGATGACGCCGTCGACGCAGTTGTCCAAGAGGTCCAGCACGGCGTCGAGGAGTTCGATGTCCCGAGTCAACATATTGACGAAAAAGGACTTGGCTGGAAAGGCCCGTGCGCGCATTGGGTCCATAGGCTGCCTCCTTTAGCCACCTGCCGGCTTGAAACGGATATGCTCAAAAGCACACCGGTACGCCTTCCGCATCGATCTCAACCTTAATGACTCAACGGCCAAATCATCATATCAATCATCGACGAGATACGCGGGCTACAGACCGAGATGGCCCAAGGAATTCTATAATCTTCTGCGTCAAAGACGACGTGTCCCGAATTAGGGTCTCGCATTCCCATACCACCATTACACGCCAACCATCGGCTTCCAATTGTCGGCGGACATACCGATCTCGTTCAACATTGCGTTCTAATTTGGCTGACCAAAACTCACAACGGGACTTAGGGATCCTCCCTCTACGGCAGTGATGACGATGCCAAAAACAACCATGGACGAACACGACTGCCTTTCGTCCAGGAAACACCAAATCAGGGGTTCCCGGTAGCGTATCAACGTGTAGTCGGTAGCGATAGCCCAATGTATATACAAGGTGGCGCACTCGCCATTCGACTCTCGTATTCTTACCGCGAACTCGTGCCATCAACCGGCTGCGTCGCTCGGGGGTTAGAAAGTCCACTGTCCACTTCCCTTTCGAAAACCCATGCGCTTCGCATCCCACTAACGACCGTACCCGGACCCACAGGCCACGCCGCCATCAGGGCCTTTCAACCGCCCGTTAACCAGCGCGCCAAGGTTACATCATCCGAGCCGATAGCTACGGACAAGCCTCGGGACTAATACGGCGCTTTTGCATAATTTATTCGCTTTCCCCGTTCCAATTCCTGCTGCCAGGCGAGGACCATGAGGAATTTCGCCGAAATTCCGATACTCCTACATACCACATGCAGGCAATTAGAATTTTACCCAAGGCCCACAAGGCGGCGAAATGCCACGGACAGGTAGCTCTCGCATTCCGATGCATGAGCAGAACCCAGCCGTCAGTCGGCGTAATGCACTAGCACTATTCTCTGAGTTCAGCGGTCATCCTCGCGGCGGTGTAACTTGGCACGGTCGTCATCCGGAAATACCCCCATAGCGTGGTGTTCCCGGACGGAGGCGCGGCGACCAAAAGCCGGGCGGCCCTCGGCCGCGCACAGATGGCGAGGGAAGAAGTTCGACTCCGCAAAGCATTCTTGTCCTTCCGTAACCGCTCCGACGCTAGATGAAGGAACGGGAGTGCTGTTGCACCTTGGCATTGTCTCAACGATCCGATTTCGATCACGTTGGGCCCACCGCAGATATGGCCTCCTGGGCCTTGACCTGGGTCGAGTCCTGGTTCGACGGGCTTCAGCAATCTTACAGCGAGGACACGGAGATCGTGCTCTTGGATGCCCCCTATCGCATCGTGACGATTCGGCCCGGCCGCCAGGTGCGCACCGGGCTGCAGCCGGGCGATGTCCTGCCGGACACCGCCGTCGCGCGCCAGGCCGTGCCGCTGCGGCGGCCGGTGACCGACATGCGCGATGCCGCGGCGTTCGGCTTTCCGTATCAAGCCACGGCCATTCCCCTGGTGGTTCAGGACACGGTCGTCGGCTGCCTGACCATCTTGACCTCGTTGGCGCACCGCGAGCACATGGCCACCACCCAGGAAACGCTCGCCCACCATGCCGAAGAGCTGGCCGCGACAGCGGAGGAAACGCATGCCTCGGTCACGCCACTCGAAACGCTCGTTCGGGCGCTGGAGTCCCTGCTAGACGAGGTCCAGACCCAGTCCCAGCTCGCCACCGGGGCCGTGGCCCAGGGCCGCGGCGTGATGGCAACCCTGACCCACGAAACGGGGAGCCTCGCGCACGCCATGAAGACAGTTGGTGTTGCGGTGGATGCCCTGTCCGAGCGACTCCGCGCCATTGAGCAATGGACAGCCACTGTGCAGGACATCGCCCGGCAAACCAACCTCCTCGCCCTCAACGCGGCCATCGAAGCCGCCTGGGCCGGCGAGAGCGGAAAGGGCTTCGCCGTGGTGGCCGATGCCGTCAAGCAGCTCTCGGAGTCGTCCCGCGATGCCAGCCACCAGATTGAGCGGTCCCTGGAGGAAGTGCGCCGCGACGTGGCGGCCTTCCATGCGGCCGTGGATCAGGTCCGGGCGCATCAGGCGGTGGCCCTCCGGCCCGTCGAAGCCTCCCAAGACGCGTATCAGGCCATCGACGGCGCCGTGACCCGGATGCATGCCACCATGGACTCGGTCACGGCACAGACCCGCCCGGCGCTGTCCGCCGTGGAGCAGCTGGCCGCCTCCGCCGCCCAAACGGCCCAACAGGCGGAAGACGTCGCCCAGCTGGCGCAGACCTTGCGATCCACCGGCCAGCCGGACGGAGAATCCACGGCGCCGGGGCGCTCCGAGTAAGTCGCAACGCATGGCGTCCCCGGGCCCATGGACAGGCGGAGGGGAGCAGCTCAAGCGCACCCCTCCGCCTGCGTTGGGACCAGCCTCTCCCCGTCGGACCGGGCATGCCCGACCTGAATGGGTGGCGCCCCAACCGGGATGCGCGCGGGGCAAGTCGGGCCATCCTCCCCGCGCCCCGCGGGGGCCCGGCTGCACCCGAAGAAGGCGGTGCCGACACATTTCGACGAAATCCTCGCTAAAGTTTGGAGACATACGCGCCGGTGGGGTAGGATCGCCCCATGAAGGTGGAATGCATGGCCATCGACACGATTGATAATTATCACGCAATTCGGGGGGGGGGGGGGGGTAAAAATGGGAAAACGCCGGGGTGGGGCC
>JAIMAE010000133.1 GCA_023512105.1 Bacillota bacterium
CCGTCCTTGACCTCAACCACCTCGCCCTTGCGCCCCGTTCCCTTAACGTCGGCCAACAGAATCACCCGCATACGGAACCCTCCCGATGTCAGCCGCTACCGCTTGCTGAAGGCGCGCCCAAAGCCGGCTGGCCTTACGGCCACCCGGCGCGAGGTCGTGCGGGCGCGCTTACTCCAGCGTAAAAGGCAAAAGCCCCATAATCCGCGAGCGCTTAATGGCCACCGTCATTTGCCGCTGGTGCTTGGCGCAGTTCCCGGAAATGCGCCTAGGAAGGATCTTGCCGCGCTCGGTGATAAACCGGCGAAGCCTGCCTGCCTCTTTGTAATCCACCCACTCGACTTTATCCACACAAAAGGTGCAGACCTTCTTTTTCGGTCGACGCCCCCGCTCCTTGCGCAATCTGGCAACTCCTTTCTGGCTACTTCGGTATCCTGCAACCCAAAGCCGGGAAATCTGCCCGGTCCCGGTCTAAAACGGCAAGTCGTCTGGCAGTGGCACGTCCTCTTCTACTCCCACGGCCTCGGACTCCACTGCCGGTTGGCCTTCGCGGGGCCGATCCAAAAAGCGCACGGTATCGGCCACCACCTCAGCCACTTTGCGTTTACTGCCATCCTGGGCGGTATAGGAGCGGACTTGTAGGCGCCCCTCCACTGCCACCAACCGTCCTTTGGAAAGATGGTTGGCAATGGTTTCCGCCAATTTGCGCCACGCGATGCAATCGATGAAATCGGTCTCTCGCTGCCCTTGCTGGTTGGCATAGGGCCGATCCACGGCCAGGGAGAACGCCGCTACCGGGACTCCTTGCGGAGTGTAGCGCAATTCCGGATCGCGCGTGAGCCGACCTATGAGGATAATTCGGTTCAGCACGGCCTCCCTCTTTTTCTGCCGGCCTATTCCGGCAACCGCACCACCATGCTGCGCAAGACGTCCTCCTGAATCCCCAGATATCGCTGAACCTCGTTGCCGACCGTCCCGGTACCGGTGAACGTGACAACCACGTAGATGCCGTCAGCGTACCCTTTGATTTCGTAGGCCAATTTTCGGCGTCCCCAGCGATCGGTCTTTTCAATGGACGCCCCGTTGCGGGTTAAGAACTCGGAGTAACGTTCCACAGCAGCGGTTTGCTGTTCTTCGCTGAGGTCAGGACGCAAGATGTACATAAGCTCGTAATGAGCCAAAACTTTTCCTCCTTCTCTGGACCCCTGGTCAGGGGGCTCCGCTTCGTGCCTGCGGAGCAGAAGTCATGGGGCCTTGCCCCAGGCCGACCTCAGTATACCAGGGGATGTCTCACGGTGCAATCACGAGCCCCCCGGCGGCGAGGCCTCGGCCGGTGCCTGGTCCACCACCCGCCGCACCGCCCTTTCAAAGCGTTGGCGGGGAACCATTACGCGGTGTCCACAGCCCAGGCATCTCAGCCCAAAGTCGATCCCGGTGCGGGTGATCACCCAAAGTTTACTGCCGCAAGGGTGGGGCTTCTTCAACTCCACCACCTGGCCAAGCTCATAATGCCGGCGTTCCATCGCCTCGCTCCTTTTCCCGCGGAGACGGGAGCTGTTCCAAATAGTACAAGGCTCGCACCACCGCCCGACGCACCGCCCGTTCGCACTCGGCCTTCTCGCGGCTATCTACGGAGCCGGTGATTGACCAAGTCACCTGGCCAGGCTGTGCCCCCGCCGCGGCGTCGACCTGGAGGTCCGGCCAACGTTGGCGGAGGGGGGCCAAAAATTCCTGCAAAACCGCCTCCACCGCCTCGGGGTCCCACTTCAAGGCGGTGGTGACCCCCACCGACACCATGGCCTGGCCTCGCGAGTAATTTTGCACTTGCAAGATCAAGCGATTGGGGACGACGATCTCCTCACCCTTGGGTCCCTTCAGGCGCGTGATGCGGAGGCCGACCTCCTCGACCGTCCCCCCGAGCCCCAGCGCCGGCAGGGAGACTTCTTCGCCCACCACAAACTGGTTCTCATAGAGAAGAAAGATGCCGGTCACCATGTCTTGAACCAAGCCTTGGGCGCCGAAGCTGACCGCCAACCCGACCACCCCCGCCCCAGCCAAGAGCGAGGTCGCGCGCACCCCTAGCGTCTCCATCACCGCCACCACGGCCACAAAGTCGATGGTGTAGCGGACGGCGGAACGCAACAACCGCCACACGGTGGCCCGGCGCGCCCGCAAGGCTTCGCTCGGCGCCGCGCGTTCTTCGAGCCGGACCAAGGCATAGCGCACGACCCGGGCCAGGATGGCAAACCCGACCAGCTCTCCGCCAACCTGAAGGCCCAGGGTCAGCCAATGGTCTAAAGGAATCACGGCAGGCTTCCCCCGCCAAGGCTATGGGCGACCCCTTGCAGCTGGTTGGCCCAAGCCGTCAACCCCGAGGCCAACGTGTTGGACCGCACCGCGCCGGCCAGCCCGGAGTGGGCCAGCGGGGCGAAACTGAGCAGCAGGGTGAAAACCACCGCCGCCAAGACCGCGTGTTCGAGTACCCCTGCCGCCATCCCTCCTACCGCGTTGAGTAAGCCGGTGAGCGGTAGCACGCCCACCAGTCGAGTGATCGCGAGTCCAATGGTCCGAGCGGCAAACTCCGCCAGCCCAACGACCAGCACGAACACCAGGATGCCGAGGAGGCTCTGGGCCAGATGCAGGGCGGCGGTCTCGGCCGCCGCCGGCGAAGGGGTCCCGGGCGGTATGACACTGGTGACCCACTGGCGCAGGGGCACGTACTGGAGCACCCAGGTTTGCAGGGGTTGCTGGTAGCGAATGGCCAAGAAGTAGCCTCCGACGTAGCCGATTAAGGAGCTGGCAACCAGGATCAGACCGCGCCTCCAGCCGCTTAAGGCACCCCACGCCAGGTACAGCAACAAAAGGAGCGTGAGCCAAGACATCCCACCGGCAGTTGGCATCGCCTCTCCCTCCCGGCCCTTAGGATTCCCAAAACTTCCCTACTCGCGACCTCCGGGTCGCCGGTCACACCGCCCACGCCACCAGGTACCCACCCAGCACTCCCGTCAGCGCCGGGTCCACCGGCCCACCCCCGACTTGCTGGGTCACCGCAGCCACTCCCCACGAAACCAAGCCCAAGGCCACCGCCAGAAAGGCCCGACGCCCCTGGTCGCGCCCCCCACGGGAGGTGCCCAGCAGGGGTAGCACCGCCAACAGCGAGCCCGTGACCCCTGCTAATACAAAGGCCAGTCCCGTCTCACCCAACAGTCTTACTCGGCCAAGGACAAGCTCCCCCGCGATGGGCAAGACCAGCGACCCGACCAGGCGTAAAAATGGCCACTGGGGTGCCCGGCTTTTTCCCATGCGCCGTCGCTGGGCTCGCGTCTTCGCCCCCTCCTTTCGAGCAGCACCCTGGGGTGCTCAACGGCTTAACCTGCTAAGCGGATCATACCGCGCCCGGCGCGGGCCGTCTATCAGAGCCGCCATCTCGCGGGGTCAGCGACGCCCAAGCAACAGCGGCATCCACAAAAAGATGGAGATGGCTCCGATCACCGGATATAGGTTCGCCACCAATCCGGCGAACGGCCACAGCGGCAAGGCGAAGGCCACCCCCCACCAGAGCCAAGCCCGGGCTCCCCACCGCGATTTCAAGGCGAAGACCGTCGCCACCCCGGTGGTGAAGAGGGCCAGCCAGAGCACCAACGACCAAGCCCCTCCCAGCAGCGGATGGGCAGCCAAGGCGATTTCGTAGAGCGGAAGCGCGGCTCCCGGTGGAGCCGCCCCCAAAATGCGGTGCTCACACCAAGCCATGAACGCCAGGATAGCGGAGCCCGCTCCCGCGGCGAGCCAGCTGCTGCGGCCGGGAGGTAGGGTGCGACCGAGCGGCAAGAGCACCGGAATGAGGGAAAAGAGGTTATACGATGCGTAGAGGATGGCCATTACCCACCACGGCCAAACCAGGGAGGGCGGCGGCGCCGGTGCCGCCGGCACGACCCAGGCCAACAGTAAGAGGACGCCGATGATCGGGGGCACCAGCCAGCTGTTGAGGCGCAAGAGCAAGGCGCTGCCTTGGCTGCCGCAGAGGACAAGGACCGCCAAGGCCAGCACGGCTCCCAGGTACGCCGAGAGTCGGAAGGTGGCGTGGAGGAGTTCGCCCGAGGCGGCTCCTACCACACCCAGCCCTACGGTTAAAAAGGCCGCCGCAACGACATCCCACCCGGCTGCCCATCGCCCCCACACCCGCTGAAGGTAACCGTCCAGGGTGAGCCCCCGCCCCCCAGCCTCGAGAGCTAGGGCGGAGACTCCGGCAAACAGGCCCATGGCCAAGACGATGCCAATAGCCCCGACCTCACCCCCTCGAGTGAAAAATTGCCAGACCTCCTGGCCACTTGCGAATCCGGCCCCCACCACGGTGCCTACGATGGTCAACGCCACTGCCTGCCAGCTGGCCATCTTCACACCTCCTCCTGTGTCGTATGGAGGTGTATGAGACGGCTTTACCGGCTACGACTGGGGCATTCGCCGGTTCATGGCCAAGGCGATGGCCTGCCTTTCTTCTGGGGTCAGGGCCACCCGGCTTTCCTGGCTGTGGACTTCCTTCGCGTATACCCGCACCTCGTCTCTTCCCCAGAGACTGGTTAAGACCAGCCCATCGCCGGCATCGCTGAGGAAGGCCACGCTGAAGGACAGATTGGCGGCGGAATCAGGAAATGCATTAAATCGAACCAACCCGTAGCGACTGATGGCATGAAGCGCCCGTTGCTCCCGGTCTTGCAAGCGACGTTGGATCTCCCGGAGCACCTCCTCTTGGGCCAAGGCGCGGTCAATTGCGCCTTTGAGATCGGTGTCCCCCGCTTGCCGGAGCCAGCCGGCAAAATGGTGTTGCAGGCGCTTCAAGCGCCGGTGGCTGGCCACCGCCCAAAGCAACGCAGCCAAGGACAGCACCAAGGCGAGCAGGGCCCCCAACGCCAAAAGGGGCGGGGAGAACCAGTTCATCCCCTGGGTAAGATGAAGCAATGCCGCCATGAACTCGTGTACTCCCTCCCTCGGTTATAGATGGACGCCCAGGCCGGCGGCAACCCAAGCCAGCAGCGGGGCAAGGACCAAGCCCGGGAGCAGATCCGCCACCTTTACCCATTCCCTCCCGGCGAGGAGATTGGCCGAGATCCCCACAATCATCAGGCCCCCGATGGCATCCAAGGCATGCAGGGAGGTCGGAATCAGAATGCGCTGCAACGGCGAAGCCAACTCGCTGATGATACCTTCGTAGGCCGCGGTGGGCACCGCCGATCCCAACACCCCAGGGCCTGCCGTGGCCGCCAACAAGGCGGCGGTAGTTCCGTCCAGCAACGCCTTGGTCTTCAGAAGCGGCGCATGTCCGGTGGTGCCTGCCTGAATGGCCCCGACCAGGGCCAGCGCCCCGACGTTGAAGAGCAACGTGGCGTTGAGGAAAGGTCCGGCCAAATCACCGCGAATGCGGGAGGTCCACCGTTGGACGGTAGCGGCGATCCATCCCTGAATATTAAGCAGACTGCCCAACCACCCGCCGATTACCAAGGATACCAGCAGCACCGGGGGATTGGGGTATTGGGCGGTCATTTGCAGGCCAATCCACCCCACGACCAGGCCGAGAAGACGCTCGGCCTGCTGTTGAAATCCTACCGCAACGCCCCGTCGAGCCACCAAGCCCAAGGTGGCTCCGACCGCAATCCCGAGCCCGTTCCATAGCGCGCCGACTATCACCAACGTGGTCCCCTCCAAATTGCGGAGCCTCCGCGCAGAGAAAATGTTCCTCGAGGAACACGACTGGGGAACGTTCTGCGTGATGTTCCTCGAGGAACACTGCCCGCTCGGCCCTGCCCGCACCCTTCTACCTTAACCAGCCACCCATCCTCCACGGCGCCGTTCACACCACAAAGTCCTCGTCGACCCCGTCATCACCGGAGAGCAGCTCTACCAGCCGCTCGAGCTCGGCTAAGCTGCTGTAGCGAATCTCCACCCGCCCGCGCTGCCCAGAGCCCTTGACCTGAACCGGTAAACCGATCCGCCTCCGCAATTCCGCTGCCATCGATTCCAGGTGAACCTCCGCGTTTTGCGCCATCTCGGGTCGAGACCTGGAGCGTCCCGCTGCCTCTATCCGGTGGCTGAGTTCCGCCACGCTCCATCCGTGTTCAATTGCCAGGCTTGCCCATCGGCTCCGCTCTTCCTCGGCCACGCTCAGCAGCACCTTGCCGTGGGCAGCTGACAGCTGCCCGTTGTCCAGGGCCTCTAACACGCTGGCCGGCAGTTGCAGCAATCGAATCAGATTGGCGACATGGGACCGAGACTTCCCGACCTTCTCTCCTATCGCCTCTTGCGTCCAGCCAAACTCTTCCACCAGCCGCTGGTAGGCAGAGGCCTCTTCTACCGGGCTGAGATCCTCCCGTTGTAAATTCTCGACCAGCGCCACCTCGGCCATCTCCCGTTCGTCGCAGGCCCGAACCACTGCCGGCACCGACGCCAGCCCGGCCAGCCGAGCGGCGCGCACCCGCCGCTCCCCGCTGACCAGCTGAAACTCTCCACCCAAGGGCCGAACCACCACCGGTTCCACCACACCGTGAACCCGGATCGAGGCGGCCAGCTCCTGCAATCCAGATTCCCGAAATCGCCGCCGGGGCTGATAGGGGTTGGGGACGATCGCGGACAGGGGGATCTCTTGCACGCCGCCGGGTCGCTCCTCGGCTACCGGAGCCGCCACCCCTTCCGGAATTAGCGCCGACAGCCCCTTGCCTAACCCTCTATTGCGCGGCACGTCGCAACACCTCCTCCGCGATCTGCCGATATACTTCCGCCGCCTTCGAACGCGGATCGTAGCGCGAAATCGGTTGCCCGTAGCTGGGCGCCTCGCTCAAGCGTACCGTTCTCGGCACCGCCACCGCGAACACTTGCTCGCCGAGATACCGCCGGACCTCAGCGGCTACCTGGGTGGAGAGATTGGTCCTTCCGTCGAACATCGTTAGCACCGCTCCGTCTAAGTGGAGTACCGGATTTAATCGTCGCCGCACCAGATCAATGGTGTTCATCAGCTGCGACAGCCCTTCGAGGGCGAAAAACTCACACTGAATAGGGATCAAAACCCCATCGGCCGCTGTCAACGCGTTGATGGTGAGAAGTCCCAGGGACGGAGGACAATCGATAAACAGATAGTCGTAGCGATCTCGCACCGGCGTCAAGGCAGCCCGCAATCGAAACTCTCGCTCCGGCTCCCCAATCAACTCCACCTCGGCCCCTGCCAAGTCCAAGGTCGCAGGCAAAACGTGCAGTCCCGGCGTCTCAGTGGCAACCACCGCCTGGCCCACCGTGGCTCCACCTAACAGCACGTCGTACGCGGAAGTCTCCACTTCGTTTTTTTCGATCCCCAGCCCGGTGGTGGCGTTGCCCTGCGGGTCGACGTCCACCACCAGCACCCGACGGCCAAATTCCGCCAGGTACGCCGCCAGGTTGATGACCGTGGTGGTCTTCCCCACCCCACCTTTTTGATTGGCTACCGCCACGATTCGAGCCACTGGC
>JAIMAE010000374.1 GCA_023512105.1 Bacillota bacterium
GGTGGCGCAAGGGACTATTGCGCCACGCGCCCGGATTTTGGGCCACGCGATGCACCGTGGTCCGGTAATCGGTGGAATCGCTACGCCCGGCCCGATAGACCCGCGCATGGGCCGTGAGAGGCTGCCCGTCATCGCCCAACGGTTCTACGGTATGGGCGCCAATCCGCACCACGACCGTCTGTTGGGCATATTCCGGCGCCGAAGAATACCAGTGCTGGCCCTCCAGGCAGAACCGTCCTTGGCGATCCGTCCGGACGTGCGTGTACCGGTACGGCGCAAACGGCTGAGGCGGCAGGGCCCGGAAGCGCTCGCGCTCTTCGGCGAAGCGGTCGGCCACGAGCCGGTGCTTTTTATAATGCGGCCGCTGCCACCGTTGTTCACTACGCCGCAGGAAATCCGCGTTGATCGCGACCAAGTCGGTGAGGTGCGGTGGGGGTACCAGCAAATTGCGGCGCAGACTGCCGACGTGATTTTCCCCAGGGCCTTTTTCATGGCCAGCGGCGGGGTTACAGAACGTCGTAGCCAGGCCGTAATGGGCCTGAAACCGTTGATAGAGCTCGGTGAGTTGGACCGTCTCCCCCACGCGGCGTCCAACCCCGCTCGCGTTGTCAAACACCAACCGCTGGGGCGCGCCGCCGACATGCTGTAAAATATCTACCAACCCCTGCACCACGCATTCCGCGTTCTCTCCGCGGAAGAGCTGAAGATAACTCGCGTTGGAATAGGGGAACGAGACGCAGAGAAAGTGCAGGCGGAGGAGGGCATCGGCTTCCCAGCCCTCCGCCTGTCCGAAGTCGCCTGGAGCCGCCTCGCCCGGTTCCCACACGAGCTCCAGGGTTCCGGTCTGGGGAACCGACTGCCGTTGGGTCCGCACATAGCGCCGAACCGTCGGGTAGGACACTGCAAACTCGGGGAAGGTTTCCCGCAATCGATCATAGACGCGCTGGGCGGTATGCCGTGGTTTGTACCAGGAACGAGCATCCGCGGCTAACCAGGTGTCGATGGTCGGCTTATACGGGTCGAGCTTGGAGGGCCGGTGCGTCGCTGTAGGCGGCGGCGGGGAGAAGTCCGTTTGCTGCAGATACTTGCGGACGGTTTTGCGATCCAGGTGCAGGGTAGCCGCAATGGCGGACACGGACCATCCCTGGGCTTGCAACCGTTTGAT
>JAIMAE010000134.1 GCA_023512105.1 Bacillota bacterium
ATCGATGAGAGAGGTCGGGGCCTATGAAGCCAAGACGCATCTGGCCGAATTGCTTGATGCCGCCGAAAAGGGCGAAACGATCATTGTAACCCGGCGGGGCAAGCCGATTGCCAAAATTACCCCCTACCGGGCGCCGTCCATGACGATAGACGCCATTGCCCAAGAGTTTGCGCGCCTGCGGTCCGCCGTCAAGCCCGGGGGATGTCTTCGCGATTTGATCGATGAAGGGCGGCGATTTTAATGGCCTTCGTGCTCCACGCTTCGGTGGCGTTGGCCTGGTGTTTTCCCGATGAGTCCAACGCCTACGCGGATGCAGTATTGCACCGGTTTCGAGACGACACGGCCATGGTCCCGGCGATTTGGCCGTTAGAAGTCGCGAACGCGCTCGTTGTCGGGGTCCGGCGGTCACGGTTGACCCCCGAGCAATCGGTTCACGCGAGCCGACTGCTCCAGGAACTGCCGATTGACGTCGATGCGTCTCAGGTAAGCCGCGTGTTTGATGTGACCATGCGATTGGCGACGAGCTACGGGCTCAGTGTCTACGACGCCGCCTATTTGGAACTCGCCCAGCGGCTGCAATGCCCGTTGGCGACAGTCGACACGCGGTTAGCTGCCGCCGGCAAAGCTTGCGGGCTAGCATTGATTTAGCACGACGCGGCGTGCCACATCTATGCCATGTTTGCCCCCCTTTAATTAGACTATGCCATTACGCATGGCCCGCCTAGCGGAACGGAGCGCGGTCCCCCCAATCCGGCGGTTCCGACCGCCCAGCAGTGGCTCCCGGTGGCGGACATCCAGGACGATTGCTTCCTTCGGCCTGACGGGGGGCCGGCGTGACGCTCGCCCCGTTTGCCCTCGCCTTGAAGCTGACCAGAGACGGGCGGGCTCATCCACGCCTTTCAAGCCGCGGTGAATGCGCTGACCGTGCCATGGGCGCTCCTCTGGCTGTATCGGCCGGTGGATTTGGACGCCTATCTCGCGGCCCCCGGCGGCAAGTGCTCCCGGACTACGCCGCGTGGGTGCAGCGCCAGGGGCAAACCGACGAGAGCGCGGAGCGCCGGTATTGTCTCCTCATCACCCGCGCTGGCCCCGACGCGGTGACCGACCACGTCCCTGGCTCCGCCGCCAACCATCGTGATCCCCGCGCCATAGCTCTTCTCCGTCCCCTTTGGCGGTGACGGCATACCGCTCCCCCCAGTCACCGTACCTCCATCACCCGGTGAAGAGGGTCGAGGTTGGGCAAGCTGTGGACTGCCCCGGCGGGGTCGACCATTTTTACCGCGTAGCCGGTGGTGGCGAGCAGGTTTGCACCGCGCTCAGTAGACACCACCGAGTTCCAGGCCGTCAACCCCACCGGCCCCCGGTCGACCGTGCGAAGCGGCCGTGCGTGGGCAGAGAACCGTTGCAAGACGCCGATGCTGTGGGAGGCGGCGGGAAGGGTGTGGTAGATCGCCACGCGGGCAGAGAGGGGCCGTTTCCGCACCCCGCGACGGTCATCGCCAAGCCCATGAACAAAGCGCCCGGAGCATCCTCCGGGCGCCGAACATGGATCCGGGGAGGGCACTTACTCGGCAGGTGCCGTCAAGCGCGCTTTGACCGCCTCCGAGACCGCCCGCCCGTCGGCCCGCCCGCGAATCCTGGGAGCCAGCCACGCCATCACCTTGCCGTGATCTTTAGGGCCGGATGCCCCCACCGCCGCCACCGCTTCCTGGATGAGGCCGGCAATCTCTTCGGCGGTAAGAGCCTGGGGCAGGTAGGATTCCAAGACGGCGATTTCGTTCCGCGCCTTTTCCACCAAGTCGGTCCGCCCTGCCGCCTCAAACTGGGGGAGGACCTCTCGCCGCTCTTTTAACTCTCGCACAATAACCCCGATGATGCCGTCGTCGTCAAGTAAAGTCCGCCGGGATTGCGTCTCCTGCGCCAGCACCGCTGCCTTGATGCCGCGGATCACCGAAAGGCGGGTGGTATCTTTGGCCCGCAAGGCCGCTTTCAGGTCTTCGTCCAACCGTTCGCGCAAGGTCAAGGGAGAGTCTCCTCCGAAATTCCAACCATCCTCGCCGCTTAGCGCTTGGCCTTTTTCCGCGCCGCCTCGGACTTCTTCTTGCGGCGCACGCTAGGCTTTTCGTAATGCTCGTGGCGCCGAGCTTCCGCCAAAACGCCCGCCTTTTGGATTTGCCGCTTAAATCGCCGCAAAGCGCTCTCCAGGCTTTCGTTCTTGCCGACCTTCACCTCAGCCATACTCTCCCTCCCCTCGTCCCGAACGGGTCGGGGTCAACTTCTTTCTATTATACGGGTGGGCCCGAAGTAGTGTCAAACCGCGCGCTTTTTGGCCCGACCCTGCCGACGCCTCACCCCCTCGCGCCAAATGCCGCTACCAAGGACGATAGAGGTGGCCGTATTTGGTCATGCACTCCCGACAGAGCGTGCTGTCGAGAAATCCCCCGGGTTGCGGGGGAGGCTCGCGCCGGACCACCGGCTTATGACAGATGTCGCAAAACTTCAGTTCAATCACCTTTCCCATGGCGCCGACCCTCCTCCCGGTATTAGCATGGCCGAGCGCCGACGTGTCATTCCCCAAGAGCTAAAAAGCCACCCGCCAATCTCAAGCGCGTTTTCCTGCGCCCTGCCACCTCGCGGAGGCAGACCTAAGCACCGGGCACAAGACGGTCATCGATGAAGGTGGTGAACCCAAGTGGCCTAAAACCCGGCTTCATGGCGGCTCGGTTTTGGCCAAGCATTTATCCGAAGGAAGCTCACCGATGGGCCCGCGCGCTCCCCCTGGCCTTCCTGCCTCCGGCTGGGTTCAGGGAGCTCGCCGGTGGGCGGGCCGGCGGTATTCCACCGGGTTAAGCCTCGCCGGCGTGGCTTGCCGCGTCGGCCACAATGCAGGCCCTCGCCCCCCAGATCATGGCCGCGGCCCAAATCCCGGCGTTCTCCGCCCGCCAGATCAAAGGTCCCAAGGAGACCACGGCAATCCCAGCCGCCTTCAACCGTTCGATTTCGGCGGGGGAAAATCCACCTTCCGGGCCCACCCAGAGCTCCACCGCTCCGCCCTGCCGGCTTGCCACCTCCTGCAGCCACTTTGCCGGCGCTAGGCCGTGGGGATGGAGGGCCAGCCCCAGGGCCCCGGGTTGGCGCCGGGCCACTGCTTCGCCCAGGGAGGTCACCGGCAAGACCTGCGGCAGCGTCGTTCGCCGAGATTGCTCGCTGGCCTCCTTGGCCACCACCTGCCAGCGGCGCTGCCGGGCGGCCGAGGCCTCCCGCACCACGGAGCGCTCGCTGACCAGCGGGACAAAGGCGGCCATCCCCAGCTCGGTCCCTTTCTCCACCACCTCGGCGAAGCGGTCGCCTTTTAACAAGGATTGATACAGGGTGATCACAAACGGGGCCTCCGCCCGTTCCTCCTGGGAGAGAGGCTCCAACAAACGCAGGGATTGGTGGGCCGGGTCGACCTCAGCCAGGTAGAGCGCCCCGCCTGGTCCCCAGGCCTCCACCCGGTCCCCCGCGTGGCAGCGCATGACGTGAAACAGATAGTGCGCCTCCTCTGGGGTGAGGCGGGCCAGTCCGTGAACCCATCGCTCCGGTAAGAGCGCCAAACGAATCACCGCGGTCGCACCACCAGGGCCGCCCATCCCTGCCAGAGCCGGTAGTCCAGCACGCGAAACCCGGTAGCTTCCACCGCCCGTTCCACCTCGCCCACGCGCTCCTCTCCGATCCCGGAGAGGATGGCGTAGCTGGCCTCGCCTTCCAGGCGAGCGGCCAGTTGCGGCCACAGCCGCAGGATCAGCTCGGTCATCAGGTTGGCGGTCACCACCTCATAGCGCCGGTCGGGTGGCAAGGCGTCCAATTCGCCCGCCACCACCCGGATGCGGTCGGAGAGGTGATTGCGGGCGATGTTGGCGGTCAAAGCCCGGACCGCCATCGGGTCTGGCTCCACCGCGTCGACCTCCCGCGCCCCCAGGCGGGCGGCCAGCAGGGCCAAAATCCCCGAGCCGGACCCAAGGTCCAGCACCCGCCGGGTCCGGACCCCTTCGCGAATCAACGCCAACAGGCACATCATGGTGGTGGGGTGATGGCCGGTCCCGAAAGCCAGGCCGGGGTCAATCCAAATCGTGCGCGAAGGGGAAAAAGGCGACCGGTCGTACCAGGCCGGCACCACCCCATACCCTTGGGCGATCGGCAGGGGATGAAAAGCGCGCCGGACCGCGTCGACCCAGTCTTGACTGGCGACGCTCTCGGTCTCCACGCGCCACCCCTCGCGAGCCGCCACCTCCCGTATGAGTTGCAGCCGACTTGAAAACGCCTCGTCGGCAGGAAAATAGGCCGCGGCAAACGGCGCCCCCGGGGACACGGGCTCGTCGGTGTACGGCGCGACCGCCGGATGGCCGTCCTCGTACTCCACTCCCTGCGCCCCCGCCTGGTAGAGCAGTCCCGCCATGGCCTCGACCGCTACGGCCGGCCCGCGCAGGACCACGTGCCACCAGCGGGGTGGCACCAGTTCAGCGGCCTCCGAGCACATCTTTCATCTTCCGGAAGAACCCGCGGTCCTCGCCATGGACCGGCTCATGGCGCAGTTCCGCCCATTGCCTGAGCAACTCCTGCTCCTTGGGACTGAGGTGGGCAGGCACCTCGATCCCGACCCGCACGTTGAGCGTCCCCCGCCCATTTCCGCCCAAGCGGGGCAAGCCTAAACGGGGAATGCGGAACACGGTGCCCGGCTGCGTTCCCGGGGGAATTTGGACCGTCTCCCGCTCGCCGCCCAACCCCTCGACCGGGATGTCGGCGCCCAAAGCCGCTTGGGCAAACCCAATCGGCACCTCCAGCCACAAGTCGTCGCCCTCGCGGCGAAAGCGGGGATGCTCGCGCACGTGCACGAAGACGATCAAGTCACCCGGCGGCCCGCCTCGGCTGCCCGCGCCTCCTTCTCCCTGCAGGCGCAGCCGGGTGGCGTCGCTCACCCCCGGAGGCACATGGACGGTGATCCGCCGCTCAGCCCGCACCCGCCCCCGTCCTCGGCACTGTCGGCAAGGCGTCTCAATCCACCGCCCCGTCCCTTGGCAACGTGGACAGGTTTCGACCTGGCGGATGCGTCCAAAGAAGGTGTCGCGCACGTGCTCGACCTGGCCGCGTCCGCGGCAGGTGGGACAGGTCTCGATCCGGGTTCCCGGCTCGGCCTGGTTGCCGTGACAGTGCGGGCAAACCTCTTCCCGCACCACCCGCACCTCCTTGTCGGCCCCCGTCAACACCTCTTCCAGGTCGATGGTCAGGTCGTAGCGCAAATCCGGACCTCGCTCGGGTCCGGTTCGGCGCGTCGGCCCGCCGCCAAAGAACATGTCAAACAGGTCGTCAAAGGAGCCAAATCCGCCGAATCCGGCAAAGTCCCCCGCTCCAAAGCCGGCCGCGCGCGGATCGCTGTGGCCGAACTGGTCGTAGCGGGCCCGTTTTTCCGGGTCGGAGAGGACTTCGTAGGCCTCGTTGAGTTCCTTAAACTTTTCCTCCGCCGTGGGGTCGCCAGGGTTGGCATCCGGGTGTAGCCGGCGCGCCAATTGCCGGTAGGCCCGTTTGATCTCCTCTGCGGAGGCGTTGCGACTCACCCCGAGGACTTCGTAATAATCGCGTTTTGGCATCGGCGCCTACTCCCCCTATGTCCCCCTACCCCTGGGTCCGGCCTTACTCGGAACCACCGGCCGCATCCGGCCTGCCGGCGGAAACTTTGACCAGGGCGGCTCGAATCACCCGGTCGCGCCAGGTGAATCCGCGCAGGAGCTCTTCCAAAATCGTGCCTTCCGGCAGGTCGGCTTCCTCCCGCTGCACGGCCTCGTGCAGGCGGGGGTCGAACATCTGCCCCTCGGTCGGGATGGGCGTGACGCCCAGTCGGCCCAAAACCTCTTCAAACCCCTTGAAGGTCATCTCCACCCCGGTGCGCCAAGCCTTGGCCTCCCCCTCGTTGGGCATCAGCTTCAAAGCCCGCAGGAGGTTGTCGTAGACCGGCAGCAATGCCAGCACCACCATCCCGGTAATCTGGCCCTGCAACTCCTCTCGGTCGCGCTCCACCCGGCGGCGGAAGTTCTCGAAATCGGCTTGCAGGCGCACCAGCTGGTCGTAGCGCTCCTTGGCCACCTGTTCCCAATCCACCGCCGGCACCGGCGGGGCCTCTTCCTCGGCCACCTCCGCGGCCGAAGGCAGTTCCTCCGCCTCCAACCGCGCCTCTTCGGCCAGCCCGTCGCTCTGGGGCGGAGTGTGCTCCGCTTCCCGCTGCTCTTCTGCCATCCCTGCCCCGATTCCTCCTTACACCGTTACGCCCAATTGAGCACCCGCGACAACTCTTCGGACACCGCCTCCAAAATCGCGTACACCCGCCCGTACTCCATCCGCTTGGGGCCTAGCACCATCAGTTTTCCCACCACTTTATTGCCCAACTGGTAACTGGCCATGACCACACTGCAGTCGCGGATGTCCTCCCGGTCGGTCTCGGAGCCGATGAGGGCGTGGATCCCCTGCTCCGGGCGCAGGGTGAGCAAGGTGTCCACCGCCTGTTCCGTCTCCAAAAAGGTCAACACCCGCCGCACCTTGGAGACATCCCTAAACTCCGGGTAGTTGAGGATGTTGAGCGCCCCTCCCAGCGTCACCCGCTCTTCTTCGTCCGGCGCCTCGGCCAGCCATCGCAACATCTCTTCCCAAAACCGCCAGGCGCTCCCGACCTGATGAGAGAGCCCGTCGATCAGGCGACCTTCCAACTGGGCCAGAGGCGTCCCTCGGAACTGCACCGTGAAGTCCTCCGCCATGGCGGCCACGTCCTTGGCCTCCAAGCCCTCCGGCAAGGCCAGGGTGCGGTTTTCGATGATGCCGGTGTCGGTGCGCAACACCAATACCACCGTCTCCGGCTCGATCGCCACCACCCGCAGGTCCCACAGCCGCGCCTCCCGCAGCGGAGGCGCCAACACCACCGTGGGGTAGGCGGTCATGTCGGCCACCAGGCGCGCGGTCTGATGAATGAACCATTGCAACTCCCGCACTCGCACCCGGTAAGTGGCGCGGATCTGTTCGATCACCTCGGCGTCCAGCACCCACGGGCGCATCAGCCGGTCCACGTAGTAGCGGTACCCTTTGTCCGACGGAATCCGCCCGGCCGAGGTGTGGGGGTGTTCCAAGTAGCCGAGCTCCTCCAGGTCGGCCATCTCGTTGCGAATCGTGGCCGGGCTGACGCCAAAAGCGTACTTGCGGGCCAGCGTCCGCGACCCGACCGGTTCGGCGGTGGCGATGTAATCGTCGATCAAAGTCGCTAAAACTTTTTGTTTGCGCCCGTCCACGACACTCACCTCCGAACTTAGCACTCTGGGCATAGGAGTGCTAATTCTCTCCTTCTGACCTTAACAAGGCCGCTATGGGCTGTCAAGGGAACTGCCTGGCCCCTCATCGGGGGCGTCGACCAGCTG
>JAIMAE010000135.1 GCA_023512105.1 Bacillota bacterium
CCTAGAGCTGTACGCCCGCGAGGTGATGCCTTTCGTGCGCGGCCTAGGCCCTTCCTGACCCTGAGCACCCCGGACTTGGCTCAAGGCGCCCTTTCGAGGCGGCAACCCCGCCCTCGGAAGGGCGTTTTCGCGGGCCGATGGCGGGCCCACAGGGACGATTGCGAGAAGATGCGTCCGCCATAGGGCGTCTTGACCAACCCGGTGCCGCAGTAGGGGGGTGCCGCCCCATCCAGTCCCCGGCTGATGCGGGGAGGGGTGAGGGTTGTGACACCGCGGAGGGAACGGTGACGGCGAGGCCTCCCGGCGCGGGGCCTGCCGCGGTGCTCCTCGCACCGCTGCCGCAAGGGACCGGTCTCATCATCCCCGGGCCCACCCCGGGGGGCAAGCGGCGAGATGGCGCATTCCCCGCTCCTGTGTGTAACGGTCAAAGGTGGCGTTCACACCCATCCCGCCTCGCCGTGGCGGGAGGCCGATGGCGGCGTTTGCCAAGGCGCGGGAATGCGGTGTGGCCGCGGAGGATGAGGGGCGACGGGGTGGGCCTTCTGGTATACTGGAATCGACACCGCGAGGCGGAGGAGGCAACCGGATGGAAGAGCTGTGGGACTTCAGGGGGAAGACGGTGGCCATCTTAGGTTACCGCAACGAAGGGCCGATGGTCGCGCGGTGGCTGCGCGAGCAGGGGGTGCACGTCCTCATCGGTTGCAACGAGTGGTGGGACGAGTGGGAGGCCGCTCGCCGCGACGGATTTGAGGTCTACTCGCTAGAGGACGCCACCGCTTACGCCGACGTGATCCAGGTGTGGTAGAGCGGCTGAGGGTGCGGCGGCTAGGTGGGGGCAAGCGATGCGGTTGATTGTAGGCATCTCGGGAGCAACCGGGGCCATATTGGGCATCAAGACCTTGGAGGCCTTGGCCGAGCTGGGGGTGGAGACCCATCTCATCCTTTCCAAATGGGCGGAGGCCACCATCCACTTGGAGACCTCGTACAAAGTCGAAGACGTACTGAAATTGGCCACCGTGGTGCATGCCCCCACCAACCAGGCGGCGTCCATCTCCAGCGGATCCTTCCAGACCGACGGCATGGTGGTGGTACCGTGCAGCATGAAGACGCTGGCCGCGATTCGGGTGGGCTACGCCGACGGGCTGATCGCCCGCGCCGCCGACGTGACCCTCAAGGAGCGCCGCAAGCTGGTCTTGGTGACCCGCGAAATGCCGCTATCGTCCATTCATTTGGAAAACATGCTGGCTCTCTCCCAGATGGGGGCTGTGATCTTGCCCCCGATGATGGCCTTCTACAACCGTCCCAAGAGCGTGGAGGAAATGATCTCCCACGTGGTGGCCAGGACGCTCGACCAATTTGGGATTGACAATCAACTGACGCGGCGCTGGGCCTCGCCACGCGAGGTCTTTCCCCGGGATCGCGGATAAAGCGGCGGCTTGTTCCACATACGGAAAAGGGAGATGATGGCAGCGAGCGGCGTTTGTTATGATCACGCGGCAGAGGATTGTTACCTCTCGATGGAGATGGGAGGCCGCCGCGGCCGTAAAACTGCCAGACACGAGGAGGATCGCCGTGCCGTATCGGGACTTGCGTGAGTATCTACAGGCCCTAAAGCAAGCCGGCAAGTTGAAAGTGATCGACGTGCCGGTGGACAAGGATTGGGAAATCGCCGCCGTCGGCCGCGTCGCCTTTCAAAGCATCCCCGAGGAGCGCCGGCCGGCGCTGATGTTCACCAACGTGAAGGGACATTCGATCCCGGTGGTGTTTGGAGTGCTGGGGGGATCGCGGGCGATTTACGCCCTGGCTCTGCAGACCGACATCCGCCAGGTGCATGAAAAGTGGCGCCAAGCGCAGACTCATCCTATCGCCCCGGTCGAGGTGGCCGAAGGGCCTTGCCAAGAGGTGGTGCTGGAAGGGGAGGACGTCGACCTCTACCAGTTGCCGATCCCGACCTGGACGGTAGGCGAGGACCCAGCACCGTATCTCACCTCGCCTTTTGTCATCACCCGAGACCCAGAGACGGGGATTCAGAACATGGGGACGTACCGGTGCATGTTAAAGGGGCCCAACAAACTGGGGGTGTGGGTAAACTTCGTCCAGCACGCCCGGCGTCACGTCGAACTGTACAACCAGCGGGGCGAGCCGACCCCGGTGGCGGTGGTGTTGGGCACCGACCCGGCGGTGGGCCTGGCCTCAGTCTCCCGCATGGCCTATGGACTGGATGAGCTGGCGGCGGCGGGGGGACTGCGGGGGGAGCCGGTGGAGGTGGTGCGTTGCTTGACCCATGACCTGTTGGTGCCGGCTACCGCCGAGATCGTCATAGAGGGGTACTTCCGTCCCAACGAGTTGGAAGAGGAGGGGCCGTTCGGAGAGTACACCGGGTACATGGGGCCCAAGGCCATGTCCTACGTGATGGACGTCACCCGCATCACCCATCGCACCAACCCGATCTACCAAGCCTTCCTGTCCCAAATGCCCCCCAGCGAGTCCAGCTGTATTCGCAGCATCGGACGCGAGGCCGCCATTTACAAGCACCTGGTCGGAGACCTGCGCCTGCCGGTCAAAGACGTACACCTATTGGAAGCCGGGGGAGCCGCGGCCTACTTGGCGATCTCGATGAAAAAGGAATACGAGGGCCAAGTCCGCCAGGTGATGTTGGCGGCCTGGTCTGTCGACCCCACCTTGGGCAAGTTCCTGGTGGTGGTGGACGACGACATCGACGTGCGCGACCCCTTCATGCTCAACTGGGCGCTCTCGTTTCGGGTCCAGCCGCACCGCGACGTCTTTATCATCGAGGATTTGCCGGCGGTGCGCCTGGATCCTTCCCAGGCGGCGGAAGAGGTGCCGCAACTGGACCCCAGCCGGCGCATTTCCTCTAAGATGGGGATCGACGCCACCAAGAAACATAAGTTCCCACCGGTGGCTTTGCCGCCGCGCGAACATCTGGAACGGGTCCGCGCCAACTGGGATTATTATTGGAAGACGGAGTAGCGCAATCGCGCGAGATATTGTAAGAAGATTGTAAGCGCATCCGAGTCTATGCTTAGGGGTAGCCCCCTTGATAAACCCCGTGGGGTAGGTATATTGTAAGCAGGGCGCAGACGGCCTGAGCTATCCAAGGGGGGCAGGGCATTTTGAGCCCTGAGGCAAGGGGGCACCCGGAAAGGGGCGATACCGTGAGCTTAGCATTGTCCATCCTGGGGACCCACACCCCGCGCATGTGTTATCCGGAAAAGGTGCAGGACTTCCAAAAGCCGTTGGCGCAGGCCATGTATAAGGCTTCGGAGCGGCTTTTCAGCGTGGATCCTGAGGTGTTGGTGTTGGTCTCCACCCACTGGGTGGCCAGTTTCAACCACTACATCGACGCCACCCCGGTGCACGAGGGCGTCCTCACCGCCATGGAGTGCCCGGACCTGATTTCCAACCTGCACTACCGCTATCCCGGGGACTCCGAGCTGGCCAAGGCTCTGGTGGCGGCGGGGCGGGCTGCCGGCTTGCCGGTGATCGCCGTCGAGGATCCCACCTACGTGTGGGACTACGGATCGGTGGTCCCGCTCCGGTATCTGACGCCCGCGGCCAACGTGCCGGTCATCAACATGACCGTCTGTCTGACCGCGAGCCTGGAGGAAAGCTACCAGCTCGGCCGGATCATCGGGCGGGTGCTGCGCGAGTCGCCCAAGCGGGCGGTGTTCTTCGCCAGCGGCGCCTTAGCCCACAATTTGGTGCGGGGACCGGAGCGGACCCCGACCCGGATGGAGCGAAAGATGGAAGATGAGTTCGCGGATCTGCTGGTCAAGGGCGACTTGGAGACCGCCTGGCAGACGCTTCCGCAGTTTGCCCAGCTGGCCAAGGTGGAATCCGGGGGGCGCCACGTCGCCACTTGGCTCGGGGTCATGGGCGACGACGCCTTCCGGGGCGAATACTTAGGGTGGGGACCGTCCTCTGGCAGCGGCAACCCGGTGATCGTCATGTACCCCCAGGCGTAATGGCGCCGGCGGCAGGCAGGATTGAGGGATAACGCGATGACCAAGACAATTTCCGCCGCGGTGGCACTCGCGCCTTGGGAGACGGAGATTCGCGAGCTGCCCACGCCGCCGATTCCGGAGGATGGCGGGCTACTGAAAGTCGAAGTGGTCGGCGTCTGCGGCACCGACGTCTCCTGGTATGAACACCTCCAAAAGCCGATGATCCTCGGCCACCACGTGGTCGGCTACGTGGCCGCGATCGGCCGCCAAGCGGCTCGGCAGTGGGGATTGCGCGAGGGCGACCGGGTGGCCATGGAGGAGTACCTTCCTTGCGGCCGCTGCACCTTTTGCCGGACCGGGCGCTATCGGCTCTGCGAGGCCACCGATTCTCGCAAGGGCGGGCTGCGCTACGGGGCCACCCCGCTGGAGGTGGAGCCGGGCCTGTGGGGCGGCTTCGCCCAATACCTGTACCTGCATCCCCACGCGGTGATGCACCGCATGCCGGACGCGGTCCCCCCGGTGGAGGCGGCGTTGACCCTGCCGCTGTCCAACGGCTTTGAGTGGATGGTGATCGAGGGACAGGTGGGCATCGGCAAGAGCGTGGTCATCCAGGGGCCGGGCCAACAGGGGCTGGCCTGCGCGCTGGCGGCCAAGGCGGCTGGGGCGGATTTGGTGATCGTCACCGGGCGCAGCTCCAGCCTGCGCAGGCTGGAATTGGCCAAGCAGCTCGGGGCCGACCACGTCATCAACGTGCAGACGGAGAATTTGGTGGAACGGGTCAAGGAGCTTACCGGCGGGGAGGGGGCCGACGTCGTCCTCGACGTCACCTCGGGCGGCACCGAACCCATCCTCCAGGCCCTGCAAATCGCGGCCAAGGGCGGCACTGTGATCCTGGGCGCCTATAAGTACGAAGCCATCCCCGCCTTTGACTCCGACCTGGTGGTGGCCAAGACGTTGACCATCAAGGGGGTGCGCGGTCACGGATATCAGTCGGTGGAGATGGCGGTGGAATGCATCGCCTCTGGGCGATTTCCGATGTCCCTGTTAAACTCCCACAACTACCGGCTGGCTGACACCGACCTGGCCTTGCGCACCGCCAGCGGGCGCGGAGAGCCCAATCCGCTCTTGGTCACGGTCTCCCCCTGGCAATAAGGGAGGCGCTGGGCGGCGCCTGACACGCGGAAACGGAGGGTTTGCCTTGGAAAAACTGCTACACTTCATCAACGGCGAGTTCGTCGAGTCGGAGGACGGACGC
The DNA here is from genome assembly GCA_023512105.1 of Bacillota bacterium. Classification (GTDB taxonomy): domain Bacteria; phylum Bacillota; class Sulfobacillia; order Sulfobacillales; family Sulfobacillaceae; genus JAIMAE01. The sequence goes on from JAIMAE010000135.1 coordinate 5,221, forward strand.
TTTTTCGAGAACATCAACCCGGCTACCGGCGAGGTCATCAGCTTGGTCGCGGAAGGCGGTTACGCCGAAGTCGACCGGGCGGTGAAGGCCGCGCGCCAGGCCTTCAAGGTGTGGGGAAGGATGCCGGTGGCGGAGCGGTCGAAGATTTTAAACCGGATCGGGGACCTGATCGAGCAGAACCTAGACGAGCTGGCGCGCCTGGAGACCCTGGACACCGGCAAGCCCTTGTCGCTCTCGCGCACGCTCGACATTCCCCGGGCCGCCTATAACTTCCGGTTCTTTGCCGACTACGTGAAGGGGCTTGGCACCGAGGCCTATCAGACCGACGACGTCGCCTTGAACTACGCGGTACGCCATCCGGTCGGGGTGGCGGGGCTGATTTCGCCCTGGAACCTGCCGCTCTTGCTCTTGACCTGGAAGGTGGCTCCGGCCTTGGCCGCCGGCAACACCTGCGTCATGAAGCCGGCGGAGCTGACGCCCACCACCGCCACCCGCTTGGCCCAGATCGCCAAAGAGGCGGGGTTGCCCGACGGCGTGCTCAACTTGGTTCACGGCTTTGGGCCCAACGCGGCCGGCCAAGCCTTGACCGAGCATCCCGACGTCAACCTGATCTCGCTGACCGGCGAGACCACCACCGGCAAGGCGGTGATGGCGGCCGCCTCCAAGACCCTCAAGCGGCTGTCGTTTGAACTCGGAGGCAAGAACCCCAACATCATCTTCGCCGATGCCGACCTTGACGATTGCATCGACACCACCATCCGCTCCAGCTTTGCCAACCAAGGCGAGGTCTGCCTGTGCGGCTCGCGGATCTACGTCGAGCGCCCGCTGTACGACACGTTTGTCGAGCGGCTGGCCGCCAAGACGCGCGAGCTGGTGGTGGGCGACCCCTTCGATCCCCGGACCCAGGTCGGCGCCCTGATCAGTCAGGAGCACCTGGAGCGGGTGGAAGGGTTCATCGAGCGGGCGGTGCGCGACGGGGCGCGGATTTTGGTCGGGGGCAAGCGGCCGGCCCACCTCGCCCGCGGCTATTACCTCGAGCCCACCATCATCGTCGACGTGGCTCCGCACTGCGAGATCGTCGAACAGGAGGTCTTCGGCCCGGTGGTTACCATCCAGCCGTTTGACACTGAGGCCGAGGTGATCGAGATGGCCAACGACACCCACTACGGGCTGTCGGCTACCCTGTGGACCAGCAACCTCAAACGGGCCCACCGGGTGGCGGCGCAAATCGAGGCCGGGATCATCTGGGTAAACACCTGGTTCCTGCGCGACCTGCGCACTCCCTTCGGCGGGATGAAGCAAAGCGGTATCGGCCGGGAAGGCGGCATGCACAGCTTCGAGTTCTACACCGAGCTGTCCAACGTCTGCATCAAACTGTAAGCGGGGAGAGAAACGATGGCAGCAACTCCACTCGCCGAGTGGTCGGCCCGCCTCTTGGAGGCGGAGGACACCCGGCGACCGATAGCTCCCTTGACCGAGAGCGACCCCAGCTTGACCGTGGTCGACGCCTATCACATCCAGCTCGGGGTGGTAGAGGAGAAGTTGAAACGCGGCGAGGTGGTGGTGGGCCACAAGATCGGGCTGACCTCCAAACCCATGCAGCGGATGCTGGGGGTAGGAGAACCCGACTACGGCCACCTGTTTCGTTCCATGTGGTATCAATCGGGCGAGGTGGTCGACCGGCCGTTGTTGCAACCTCGGGTGGAACCGGAGATCGCCTTCGTCCTCAAGCGCGACTTGGCGGGGCCGGGCGTCACCCTGCACAGCGTGCTCCAGGCCACCGACTACGTGGTACCGGCGATCGAGGTGATCGACAGCCGGATCGCCGACTGGCGCATCAAGCTGGTGGACACGGTAGCCGACAACGCCTCGGCCGGCTGCTTTGTCCTGGGAGCGCGGATCAGCGCGGTGGACGCCGCCGACCTGGCCACGGTGGGGATGGTCATGGCCAAAAACGGCGTGGTGGTGGAGACCGGGGCGGGGGCCGCGGTCTTGGGCCATCCGGCCCTCGGAGTGGCTTGGTTGGCCAACAAGTTGGCTGAGTTTGGCACCGTGCTGCGGGCCGGTCACGTGATCCTGTCGGGGTCGGTCAGCGCGGCGGTGCGCGTGGAGGCCAACGACCACATCTGGGTGTCGTTTGGGCGGTTGGGTACGGTCGAGGCCACATTTCCGGGAGGGAGGGC
>JAIMAE010000136.1 GCA_023512105.1 Bacillota bacterium
GCGTCGATGTCCAACCCCGAGTCGATCTCATCCAGCAGCGCGATCCGAGGGCGCAACAGCAACATTTGCAAAATCTCGTTGCGCTTCTTCTCTCCGCCGGAAAAGCCCTCGTTCAGATACCGGTTGGCAAACTTGCTATCCATCTCTAAGAGCTGCATGGCCTGGTCCAATCGGTCCCGGAACTCCTTGAGGGGGATGGGCTGATTTTCCGGGCGACGCGCGTTGATGGCGGTGCGCAGGAAGTTGGCGGTGGTGACCCCAGACACCTCGCTCGGGTACTGCATGGCCAAAAACAACCCGGCCCGGGCGCGTTCGTGGGTTTTCATGGCCAAGAGGTCTTGTCCATCCAAGGTGACGCTGCCGCCAATCACCTGGTAGCGAGGATGACCCATTAAGGTCTGGGCCAGCGAGGTCTTGCCGGTGCCGTTGGGCCCCATCACGGCGTGGACCTCGCCTCCGCGCACGGTCAAAGTTACGCCGTTTAAAATCGGCTTGCCGTCGACCGCGACTTTAAGGTCGCGAATTTCTAATACCGGTGATGCCATGCTGCGATACCCCCCTTGGCCAGGACCGTAATTCCGACCATTTCGCTCAGTTTTTCCACAACCCTAGTCTAGCTTCCCCCGGATAAATGTCAAGAGGAGCCGGGGAGTTTGCGGCAAAAGTGGTCGACAATTTCTTGGTTTTTTCTAGGCGCGGCGCCGTCCACGGCCGGCGATGTTATACTAGAAGCGTTACCGACCAGCTAGCGGGCCCAACCCCGGCCATGCCAGGGGTGGCGGGCTAACTATAAATATGGAAAGGGTAGGGGAGACGGGCAGGGTGTGGCAGATTCTCCGACCGCGGATGTATGTGGGTTCCATCTACGATCTCGATTTGGCCGCCCTGGCCCGGTCGGGTCTGCGAGGCTTGATCTTGGACCTCGACAACACGCTGGTGGGGTGGAATCGGCCGGACGTCTCTCATGAGCTCGGGCAATGGGTAGAACGGGCTCGCGCCCACGAATTGAAATTATGCATCGTTTCCAACAACCTGGCGGAGCGAGTGGAGCGTTTCGCCGAGAAACTCGGGGTGATGCACATCGCGCAGGCCGGAAAACCGCATCGCCGCGCCTTCCGCCTGGCCATGGGCAAGATGGGAACCGAGATTGCGACCACCGCGGTGGTCGGCGACCAGCTGTTCACCGACATCTTGGGCGGAAATCGCCTGCGCCTGTACACCATCTTGGTACGGCCCGTGGACGACCGGGAATTTTGGTTCACCAGGCTGGTGCGGCGGATGGAGCGCCTGGTAATGGCGGGATTGCGGCAAGACCTGCTGCACGGCTGAGCGTCCGGCAAACCTGCCTCCCTGCCAGGGACGCTGAACCGGTTCAGACCGAGATATTAGGAGGAGATTGGTTGGGATGACCCATGAAATCCGGCTATACGCGGTCTTGGGCTCTCCCATCGCCCACTCGTTGTCCCCTCGCCTTCACAACTTCGCCTTCCAGCAGCGGCGGATGTCTTGGTGTTACTACGTTCCCGTCATGTGCCAGCCCCACCAGCTCCTGGAGAAACTGGAGGCCTTCCGAAGCCTGGGCGGAGTGGGCGTCAACCTGACCCGCCCTTTAAAAGAGACGGTCTTGCCATACCTAGCCCGGCGGAGCCGCTGGGTCGAGGCCACCGGGGCTGCGAACACCTTGGCCTGGACCGACTCCGGGTGGGTGGGCGACAACACCGACGTGCAGGCGCTGTTGGGGCGGCTACCGGCAGCCAAACCAAGCGGGGCGCCGGCCTTGGTCCTGGGGAGCGGGGGGGCGGCGCGTTCGTCGGTGGTCGCCCTGCGCATGTTGGGGTATGAGCCAACGGTGGCGGCACGCCGCCCGGAGGCGGTGGACTTTTGCCCGACCGTCATTCCCTGGGCTGCGCTCTCTGAGCCGCACCCTTGGGCGGTGGTGATCAACGCCACGCCGTTGGGGCAGTCGGGGGAGGCCTCGTTTGACCGCTGGCCGGCTTGGGCCACCGGGACGGTGGCGGTGGACTGGGTATATCAACCGCGTCAGACCGCGTTTTTGACCCAAGCCGCGTCGGCCGGTTGCCGGGTGGTCGACGGGCTTGCCCTCTTGGTCGACCAGGCCCGCTACGCCTGGGTCAGTTGGTTCGGCGAGATGGGACCGGCCTCGATGATCGAGGCGGTGGCGGAACGGGCGTCCGATGACGCTGGCTGAACTCGGGGTGAGCTTGGCTGCCGCCTTGGCGGCGTGGGCCTTGGGTCCCTGGTCGGGGGCGCCGGAAGTTCCTGCGCCCCGCCAACGCCTGGTGGTGGCGGCGATGGCGGCCGCGATGGGCGGGTGGTTAAGCCGACAGCCGGTCGGCCTTCCCTGGGTCAGCCTGGTCGGGCTCTCGGCGGCCTGGGCTTGGGTGACCTTGGTGGACGGACAGTTCCGCATCATCCCCAATCGCTGGGTGGTGGCGACGGCCTTGTTGGGCTTTTTCGGCCGCCTCTTCGTCCATGCCGGGGTCGATTGGAGCGGGGTAGCCTTGGCCGCGGGCCTCTTTTTGTTTCTTGGAGGGTTTCACCTCATCTCCCGGGGTGGACTGGGAATGGGGGATGTCAAGTTCGGGTCGGCGCTAGGCTTGGCCCTGGGGTGGCCGGCGGGGATGTGGGCCACGGTCTTGGGCTTGTGGGCGGCCGCGGCCTGGGCAGGCTGGCTGGCCTGGCGCGGGCGCCGACCCCGAGAGGGGGCTGTCGCTTTGGGGCCGTTTTTGGTCTTGGGGGCCCTGTTGGGTGTCCTGGGCCCGGTGTCCTGGCGGTAAGGCCTACGATTGGGAAGGGGGAATCGGGTTGGGTAGATGGCGGTGGCTGACGGCCGGTGAGTCGCATGGGCCGGGGCTGGTGGGGATCGTCGAGGGGGTGCCGGCGGGGGTGCCCCTCTCCCGAGCGGTGATCGACCGCGACCTGGCGCGTCGTCAGAAAGGCTACGGGCGCGGGGGGCGGATGGCCATCGAACAAGACCGGGTGGAGTTTTGGGGTGGCGTCCGCCACGGCTTGACCTTAGGCTCGCCGGTGGCCCTGCTGGTGCGCAATCGAGATTTTGAGAATTGGAAGGAGACGATGTCTCCGGAGGCGGGGACGGTCGACCGGGTGGTGACCCGGCCGCGGCCCGGCCACGCCGACTTGGTGGGCGGCATGAAATACCGCCACCGCGACCTGCGTAATATCCTGGAGCGAGCTTCCGCCCGCGAGACCACCATGCGGGTGGCATTGGGCGCCGTGGCCCGGGCGTTTTTGCAGACGGTGGGGGTGGAGGTGGTGGCCCACGTGCTGCGCATCGGCGAGGTGTCGGTGCCAGAGCGGGATTGGACGCTCGACGAGTTGAAGGCGGCTGAGGATTCGCCGGTGCGGGTGGCCGACCGCTCGGTGGAATCGGCGATGATGGCTCACATCGATCAGGCCAAGGCCGATGGAGACACCCTGGGCGGGATCTTCGAGGTGGTGGCCTTCGGCTTGCCGGTGGGCCTGGGCAGCCACGTGCATTGGGATCGTCGGCTGGAAGGGCGACTGGCCCAGGCCTTGATCTCGATCCCGGCGATGAAGGCGGTGGAGGTGGGAACCGGCTTTGGCCAGGCCGGGTTACCGGGTTCGGCGGTGCACGACTCCATCCGCTGGGACGCCGCCCACGGATGGCAGCGGGGCTCGAATCGGGCCGGCGGGCTGGAGGGCGGGATCACCACCGGGATGCCGTTGCGGGTGCGGGTGGCGATGAAGCCGCTGTCCACCTTGATGTCGCCGCTGGGATCGGTGGACATCGAGACCAAGGAGCCGTTTTTGGCCCAAGTCGAGCGGTCGGACGTCACGGCGGTGCCGGCGGCCAGCGTGGTCGGCGAGGCCATGGTCATGCATGTGCTGGCCGATGCGGTGTTGGAGAAGTTCGGTGGGGATTCGGTGGCCGAGGTGCAAGAGCGGATCCAGCGGTGGGAGGCTTATGTCAGGGCATATTAACGGGCGCCACATCGCGCTGGCCGGGATGATGGGTTCCGGCAAGAGTACGGTCGGGCCCTTGGTGGCAAGCCGCCTCGGGTGCCGCTTTGTCGACCTGGACCAGGCGGTGGAAGCGGAGGCCGGCCACCCCATCCCGCGGCTGTTCGCCGACGAAGGGGAGGCGGGATTTCGCCGGCGAGAAGTGGCCACCTTGCGGCGGCTCTTGTCTTTGGCCGAGCCCACGGTGGTGGCCCTGGGCGGGGGGACGGTGGAGACCGAGGAAGCGCGCGAGCTCTTGACCGGCGACCGGGTGTGGGTGGTTTGGTTAGACGCTCCGCCCGCGGTGCTGGCGGAGCGGGTGCGGTCGGGGCCGGAGCGGCCGCTCCTGGCCTCAGACCCGGTTCGGCGGTTGGAGGATCTGTGGGAGCGGCGCCGCCCGCTCTACCGGCAAGTCCATCACCTGCGCTTGGCCGCCGACCTCCTATCACCGGAGGCCTTGGCCGCGGCCATCGTCGAGGCCTACCAGCAAGGGGGAGTGCCCCCGGTTCCCCGACAGGCCATCGTGGCTGCCCCCCGGGTGTCCAGCCTGGTGGTGCGGCGCACCCAGTCTTTCCGCTGGCGCGATTGGATCGACCTGCAGGCGGCGCCGGGATTGGTGGTCGCCGACCCGGCGGTGGCCGAATACGCGCAGGGTGTGGTAGAGGAGCTAAGAGAGCAAGGAGCCCAGGCGGGGTGGTACCCCTTGGCCATCGGGGAAGCCGAGAAGAGCCCAGAGACGTTGGTGCAGTTGTGGCACGCCTTTGTGGAACATCGGCTGACCCGGGACAGCTGGGTGATCGCGGTCGGCGGAGGAGTGTTGACCGACACCGTGGGATTTGCCGCCGCCACCTATCTGCGCGGGCTGGCCTGGGCGGCCGTGCCCACGACCGTGCTGGCCCAGGTCGATGCCGCGATAGGGGGGAAGGTGGCGGTCAACCTGCCGGAAGGCAAGAATCTGGTCGGCGCCTTTCACCTGCCGGCCTTGGTGGTCTTGGATCGGCGGCCGCTCGCCACTTTGCCGCCCCACGAGTGGCGGGCGGGTTTAGGCGAGGTGGTCAAATCCGCTCTGATCGACGGCGGATGGCTTTGGGAGCGCCTGTGCCGAGGGGTCCCCCCGCTTGGCAGCGAGGCTCCGGAGTGGGAAGAGATTTTGTACCAGACCGCCGCCGTCAAGGTTCGGGTGGTCAACCAGGACCCCTTCGAGCGTCATCAGCGGATGTACCTGAATTTTGGCCACACCTTGGCCCACGCCCTGGAACAGTTGAGCGGGTATGGCCACCTCTCCCACGGCGAGGCGGTGGGCTTGGGGAGCCTGGCCGCCCTGTACCTCTCCGAGCGGGTGCTGGGATTGGACCCGGCGGTGCGGACGACGGTCGCCGAGTGGCTCAAGACCTGGGGGGCACCGACCCGCCTGCCTCGGCTCTCCTTGGCGGCGCTAGAGCCGGTGCTGATGCGGGACAAAAAGGCGCGTGGATTTGGCTTGCAATGGATACTCCTACAAGCGGTAGGCAGGCCGCAAGTGGTGCGGGGCGTGAGCTGGACGCTGGTCGAGGAGATGCTGCAGGCTTTGAGTTGAGAGACCCCTGGGGGGCCGGGGCAAGGGGAGGTAGGCGATGGAGCCGCTGAAAACGCCGCTTTCTCTGTGGCACCGCCAGCACGGCGCCAAACTCACCCGGTTCTTTGACTGGGAGATGCCGCTGGAGTACCGCGGGGTGCTGGCCGAACACCGCGAGGTGCGGGAGCGGGTGGGGATGTTTGACGTCTCTCACATGGGCGAGTTTGAGGTCGCCGGCGCCGGGGCGGCGGCCTTTTTAGACCGGTGCCTTACCCATTGGCCGTCGCGCCTGAGGGTGGGGCAGGCGCTCTACTCGCCCTTGTGCCGTCCCGATGGCGGGCTGATCGACGACGTGGTGGTCTTGCGCTTGGGGGAAGAACGCTTTTGGATGGTGGTCAACGCCGCTCATCGCGAGCGCGACTGGCGTTGGTTGCAAGCTCAGCGCGAGGAGGGCGCGGTGGAGCTGGTCGACCTGACCATGGCGCTAGGCCTGATCGCCGTACAGGGCCCGCGGGCGCAGGCGGTGGTGGATCGCCTGTTTCGCCGGGACTTTAGCCGAGTAGGCCGTTACCGGGGGATTTTGGCCCTGCCCTGGGAGGGCGAGAGTTTGGTGGTGTTGACCCGCACTGGTTATACCGGAGAAGACGGGTTTGAACTGTTTTGCCCGTGGCAGGTTACCCCCGCCTTGTGGGAGGCGCTGTATGGCATGGGGGTCTCGCCGATTGGGCTGGGGGCTCGGGACACCCTGCGCTTAGAGGCGGGACTGCTCCTGGCCGGGCAGGATTTTTCCGAAGAGACCTCCGCCGTAGCGGCGGGGCTGGCGCGCTTTGTACGCTTTGACAAACCCAACGACTTCATCGGGCGCGCCGCCTTGTGGGAGGAGGTGCAGCAAGGCAGTTCGCAGCGGATTGTCGGCCTCGAGGTTGCAGAGGGCATTGCCCGTCGCGGCTGCCCGGTGGGGCGCGGGGAGGAGCAGTTGGGGGAGGTGACCTCGGGCCTATGGTCCCCCACCCTTGGCCGCGGCATCGCCTTGGCCTTGGTGTCGACCAAGGGATGGACCGGCGAGCCGTCGGTGTGGGTGGAGATTCGCGGGCGACGCCATCAGGCCCGCCTGCGGGAGCTTCCCTTCTATCGACGCCCGAGCCGGCTGCCGGCCTCAAATCAAGGATGAACCTGAGGAAAGAAGGAGCGAAGCGCGATGCAATCAGTGCCAGCAGGGCGGAAGTACTCCAGTCAGCACGAGTGGTTGGATGCGCAGGGGAAGGTCGGGATCACCGCGTACGCCGCCGAGCAGCTCGGGGACGTGGTCTACGTGGAGCTCCCGGAGGTGGGCACGCGGTTGGTGGCGGGACAAAGTTTTGGATCCGTGGAGTCGGTGAAATCGGTCTCCGAGCTCTACAGCCCGGTCACCGGTCGGGTGAGCGCGGTCAACCAAGGCCTGCGCGAGCACCCGGAGTGGGTCAACGAGGACCCTTACGGCCGGGGGTGGATGCTGGAAGTGGAGGTGGAGTCGGAGGCCGAGGGCCTGCTGGACGCCTCGGCCTATCAAGCCCTGATTGCAAGGGAGCATGCTTAGATGGCCTACCTTCCTCACACCTCAGAGGACGTGGAGGCCATGCTGGCCGCCATCGGGGTCCGGAGCGTGGAGGACTTGTTCGCCGACATCCCCAAGGCCGCTCGGCTTGACCGGCCCCTGAAGATCCCGGGACCGCTGGCGGAGTGGGAGCTGTTGCGGCAAGCCGGCGAGCTGAGCCGGCGGAACCGGTCGCTGCAGGAGTGGGTGTCGTTTCTCGGCA
>JAIMAE010000375.1 GCA_023512105.1 Bacillota bacterium
TTTTCGGCCCGCGCGATCTCCGCCGCCGTGACCCCGGCGTGCACCGCGGCCAACCCAGCCTCCAGGGCCTCGCGGAACAGCTCGTGAGAGCGGCGCTGGCCCTCGTTGGCCGGCCCCACCACCACCGTGCGACAGATCTGCGCGTAGTAGCCGTTGAGTTGGGGCGTAAGCTCAGTGCGCACCATGTCTCCGGGTTCCAACACCCGGTCGCCGGGAGGCGTCATGCCCATCACCTCCTCCTTGCCGGAGGCGATCAGCATGAAATTGTCGGTGGCCCCGCGCCCTTTAATCTCTGCCTCCACCGCGGCCACGATCTCGTATTCTCGCGCCCCGGGACGCACGGCGGAGACAAAGGCCTGCCAGCCGGCCATCGCCACCTGGCCGGCCCGCCTCATCTGCTCCAACTCCCATTCGCTCTTGACCATGCGCACGCGGTCCATCAGCCGGGTGGCCGAGGTCAGCTCCCCCTTGGGAAGGGCTCTGGCCACCGCCTCAGCCAGCAGGGTGGGCAGCAGTTCGAGGTGAGCCACCCCGAGCCTCCCCGGGGCTCCGCCCTCGGAAAGCCGCTCCGCCAACGCCCCACACTGGGGCAAGCCGAGTGGGCGCACGTCGCGGATCCATCCCTGGGCCAAAATGGCCTGTTGGTCCTGGGCGTGGGAGACAAAGGCGGTCGCCTCCCCGACGGCCGGTAGGTAGACCAGCGTGAAACTGCCGCGCAGCCCGGTTCCGGTCAGATACCGCACGTTTTCCGCCCGCCAACCGGCGGCGTAACACAAAAGCCCCTCCAGGTTGGCCTCGGCCATGGCCTGGCGCACCCGCGCCAGCCTCCACTGAAACTCCCCGCTGCCCGCTGATGTCATCGGCGTCGCCTCCTTGGTCGCGTACAATCCGGCCATTGTCGTGAAATGGCCGCGGTCTTGGTCACTGAGCCAGTTCTCGGTCGATTTGCTCGAGGGATTTTCCGATCAGCTCGTGGGTCATGGTCCCGGAGACCAGCGCGTTGAGCAGCCACAGCACCCCCAGCGCAATGAAGAAGACCACCGGGGCCACGTGAAGCCCGATTAAGATCCCGATCACCGACGGGGCCACGATCCCTCCGCCGCGCTGCCAGAGGCCCCCCCAGGCGATCCCGGTTCCCCGGGTGGCGGTGGG
>JAIMAE010000137.1 GCA_023512105.1 Bacillota bacterium
GCCTGATCGAAGGGGGATATCGCTGGTGGCTGCGGCGGCGGTAAGCGGAGTCGGCGGCCGCCCCAGGCGAGAAGACGCCCCCCCAAAAGCCTGCGCCCCCGCTCGCCGGGACGAGCGGGGGTCTACCTGGGGGATGGTTAGCGGCGAGGCGGGGTTCGGAGGCTGGCCGCCGAAGAGGTTGCCACCGAGATGGAGTCGACCGCCACCCGAGGCGCCGGACGAGGCGATCCCGCCTTGCGCGCCGCGGCCCCGCGCTGTCCCAACAGCAACAGGTTGAGCTGGGTGTGGGAGATGGCCGCGATGATGAGGTAGGAGGCGACGGCGGTCACCGCGATGACCCCGGGGGTGATCAGCCAGCGGGCGAGGTGAAGGTGGGGGAGGAGATACTGCAGCTGCAGCCAGAGGATGAAGGGATGAATCAGATAGATCCCAAAGGACTGGCGGCTGATCCCGTAAATCACCGGACGCAGCCAGTGTTGAGACCCGGCCTGCGCCCACCACAGCCCCCAGCGGTAGAGGGTCAAGATCCAGAAGAAGCAGTAGGGGACCATGAACGGTTGCAGCACGGCCGAGGCGTCGATCACGCTTTCGTGCAGCACCCACAAGTTCCAACCGTACCACGCCCAGGCCAGGGCCACCGAGGCCAACCATCCGCCGAGCAGCAGCCGCCGGTGGGCTGAGACCCAGCGATTGAGCTCCTCGAGTTGGATCGCGGCCAGCGCCCCCAGTAAAATGTAAAACTGGTAACTGAACCACTCCATGCCTCGGTACTGGAAGAGTTGGCCCAGCCAGCCGTGGGTAGGTAGGGCGTACTGATCCACTGCGGTGATCCCCAGTTGCAGCAGGGCACTGGCCAGGAGGATCCAGCCGTGCCAGCGGGCCGCCTTGCGCAAGGCCCAGACCATGACCGGCAACAAGAGGTAAATCTGCATGGTAACCAGGAGGTAGTACAGGTGATACCAGGCGCTGCCGGTGAGTAACGCACTCCCCAGATGCTTAAAGTAGGCCAGCGGTTTCCAAATCGGGTTGCCCACGGCCACGTAGATGGCGCTCCACAACACGTAGGGCAGGCCGATCAAATAGAAGCGTTTGGCCCAAAAGTGGAAGGTGGAGCCCAGCTGCGGGTAATAACTGTAAAACAGCACCAGCCCGGTCATGAACATGAAGGCCTCGCGCGTGTAGTGCAACAGGCTGATGATGGCTCCGGCCCCGATGCTGTTGGGCGGATTGGTGAAGAAAACCGAATGCACGGAGATGACCGCCAGAGTCGTCACGGCCCGAATCCAATCCACCTGGTACAGATGCGGACGAGGTCGGCGAACGGCTGCCCCCTCGGTTTTGGTCGGAATCGCGCTAGACATCGTGGCAGGCCTCCTTTGCGTCAACGCCGGAACATGTGGACTACCGGTCGCGCCCTTGAGTGTACCCGACAGGTGTTACAAACCTGTTTCTGGACAAGAGCACAGAGTCAAGGTAATATTCCAGCATTTGCCACAAAGTGGCGGATGAACGCCAGCGGGCCGGCCGCCCGGCACGCCGGTCCGCGAAGGAGGTAGCTAGAGCAGTGACAATCCCCTGGGAGCTATCGTTGGCGGAGTATGCGCTGGACCTGTTTCGGCGGCGGACGTATCCGTCGGAGGTTTGGCAGGCCGTCCAGCTCAGGGTCGTCGACAGCGTGGCCTGTGCCTTGGGAGCCTATCGAGAGCCTTCGGTGGTGGCGCTGCGGGAGTGGGTACGGCGCTTTGGCGGCAGGGGATCGGCCGCGGTGTGGGGGGATGGCTCCACCGCCTCGGCCAGCGCCGCGACCCTGGTCAACGCCGCGGCGGTGCGGGCTCTTGATTTCAACGACGTCTACCTCGGACGCGAGGGAGGTCACCCCTCCGATGGGTTAAGCGCGGCCTGGGCCGTGGCCGAAGCGCAAGGCCGGTCCCCGATGGAGTTGCTGGCCGCCTTGGTGGTGGGCTATCAGGTCCACGGCATCTTGGCCGACAGCGCCAGCTTGCGCGAGCGCGGGTTTGATAACGTCTATTACGGAGCGATCGCGGCGGCGGTGATGGCCGGCCTGCTGTTCGACCTACAAGCCCGCGAACTGGCGGAGGCGGTGCGTATCGCCGCCGCCTCCTCGGTGCCGCTGCTAGTCACGCGCTACGGCCACTTGACCATGTGGAAGGGGGTAGCCGCCGCCTTTGCCGCTCACCAGGGGGTGGAGGCCGCCGAGTTGGCCGCCTGCGGCGTCCAAGGCCCCAGCCAGGTGTTTACCGGCCGCCACGGGGTGGTCGAGAGCGTGGCCGGGTCGTGGAATCCGCCCTCCCTAGAAGCGGAGCAGCCGTATCGGGTGTTGCAAACCCGCCTCAAACGGTATCCCGCCCAGTATCCGTTGCTGACCGCGGTGGAAGCGGCGGTCCGCCTTCACGCCGAGCTCGGCAACCAGGGGATCGAGGAGGCGGTGGTCACCACCTTTCCCTACGCCTACCAGATCGCGGCCCAAGGGGCGGAGCGCTGGCACCCGCAAAGTCGGGAGACCGCGGACCACAGCCTGCCCTACTGCGTGGCCCGCGCGCTGCTCGATGGCGACCTGACGGTGGAGTCCTTTGCTCCCGAGCGGCTCTCTGACCCCGCTTTGCAGGACGTGTTGGCCAAACTTCGGATCGAGGTGGCGGACGACGGAGGCGAGGCCTATCCCCCCGATACCCCAGTGCACCTGTTGGTGCGCACCAGCGCCGGCCGCCGCCTGGAAGTCGCCATCCGGGGCGCCCAGGGCAGTCCGCAACGCCCCTTGGCCTTGGAAGACCTGCGCCAGAAGTTCTGGCAGTTGACCCACTGGCTGGGCTCGGCGCGCCAACAGCAGCTGTTCGAGGCGCTGCTGACACTGCCCTCCGCCCCCCGGCTCCCGCGGTTGGCTCCCTAGGCGGCGGTCAGGGATTGGGTGGGGAAATTGGCGCCGCCGGCGGCGCGTCGTCGATCGCCACCACATAAGGGCGAAGCCCGGTGGCCTGCACTGCCCATTGTATGTGAGCAACATCGGTCTGGGACGGCTCGTACTCCACCAGCACTCGGTCGTCCCCTACCGCCTGGACCGCCTGGACCCCTGGCAGGTTCAGCGCCTGGGGCAAGCGGCCGATCTTTTCGGGGTCTGCCGGGAAGACCCCCAAGGTCAGTCGGATCATGGCCTCCTCCTCCCCGTCGATTCACGATCCTCTCCTGAGCGTGGCCCGAGGGGTGGGAAGGCATACGCCCGGTTTCAAGATTTCCCGGGTTTGATACAGTAATGGCAGTTCGCCCAAAGGAGGAAGACGATGAGCGCAGAACGCTTTCTGGTACAGCTGACGCATGGCCCAGAGGACCCGGACCGGGTGACGGTGGCGATGGTGATGGCCAACGCCGGGTTGGCGTTGGGCAAGCAAACGGTGGTGCTGCTCTCCAACGAGGGGGTACGGGCGGCCGAACCCCGGGTGATCGCCAGTATTGCCGAGCCCGGTTTTGAGCGGCTGGAAAACTTGGTGCGCCAATATTTGCAGGGCGGGGGAGAGATTTGGGCCTGCGCCCCCTGCGTGCAAAAACGCCAGTTGGAGGGTGCGCTGATTCCCGAGGTCAAGATGGTGGGGGCGGTGGCGGCTATTGCCTTCGCCGCCGAAAACGCGGTCTCGTTCGCGTTTTAGCGCTGCCGAGCGGGATGCCCGGAGGATTGCGGGCTGACCGCCTGAGCGAGTTCGGCCAGCAACCATCCTCCGAGGGCATCCCAGGCCCAATGGCCCCCGGTCGCGGTCACCGCCAGGGCAGCCGCCAAGGCCACCCCCCAGCGCAGGGAGCGCCGCCGCGGGGCCAGGGCGCCCACCGCACAAGTGAGGCGAAAGACGTGGCCACTGGGGAAACTGCCGCGCAGCGCGTGCGCCAGCGGGGAGGAGCTGACGGTCAGCCGGTGAGGCAGCAGGGCCAGGAGCGCTTGGGGAGTCAGATTGAGGGCGTGAATCCAGCCCGCCCAAGGAGGGGGTGGGGGGACCACCAGCGGGGTGGGGGTGGCCAGGGTGTGCTTGAGGATCACCTCGATTCCCGTCCCTAGCAGGAAGACCACCAGCGGGCGGGCCCGACCTGTGGCCCCCGCGGCGGCCAGCACCAGGGCCAGGGTGACCGGAAACGCCCCCAGGATCCAGACCAGGTTCAACGCAGGAAGCGCCTCGGCCCAGGGGCGCGCCAGCGCGCCCAGCGCCTGGTCGAGTTGTTGCACGTTCGGCTGTTGGCTTAAGGCGGCGGCGGCCAAAAACAGCAAGGCCCATGCCCACCCGCGGCCCCCACCCCTCGCCGAACCAGGCTTGGACGGGGTGAAGCCCCATCGCTGGGGCGGGTGGGAACGGAAAGCGCCTCTCAAACCCCGCTCAGCTCCTTCAGACCACCAGGCGTACCCAGGCCCGCCCAATTTTGGACTTTGCGCCCAGGGTATCCAAATCGAACCGAGCGGTCAAGCGATCCCCGGGTTGTGGGTGGAGGGTTCCGACGTGCTATACTGAATCGGCGTATTCACGATATGATTTCTATTCTCTGAAGGAGGCGAAGCCGTTGGCGACAGACCACATGGTCGGCGCCCCGCCGTTGGTGTGGCCGGCCGCAGGGCCCACCCGGGTCCCTTACCAGGTGTTTTGGGATCCGGCCATCCACGCGCTCGAGCAAGAACGCATCTACCGCGGTCCCACCTGGTGCTTTCTCGGGTTGGAGGCCGAAGTCGCCGAGCCCAAGTCGTGGAAAGCGACCTATGTCGGTGAGATTCCGGTGGTCTTGGCCCGGGACGCCCATGGCGCCCTCAACGCCTTTGTCAACCGCTGTGCCCACCGGGGCGCTCTGGTCTGCCGGGAGCCGCGCGGGCAAAGCGGCCACCTTACCTGTGTCTACCACCAGTGGAACTACGACCTCGAGGGGCGTCTGCGCGGGGTCCCATTTCAACGAGGGATTGGCGGAAAAGGGGGGATGCCGGAGGATTTTCGGCTGCAGGACCACCGCTTGGAGCCGCTGCGGGTTGCCACATTCGCCGGGCTGGTCTTCGGTACGTTCAGCGAGGAGACCGAACCGATTGAGGAGTACCTGGGTCCGGCCATGGCGGAGTTCGTGGCGCGGGTGTTCAACCGTCCGGTGCGGGTGTTAGGGTACGCCCGCCAATTCATCCGGTGCAACTGGAAGATCTATTTAGAGAACGTCAAAGACCCCTATCACGCCAGTTTGCTCCACCTCTTTTTTAACACCTTTGGCCTAAATCGGTTGTCGCAGGTGGGCGAGGTGGTGCTGGACGCGCGCGGGCGCCACCACGTCAGCTATTCCAAGCGGGCCCAAGACGACCAGAGCCGCCTGGCCGAGGTGGCCCAGGCCAACTTGCGCACCTACCAGAAAGGGTTTCGCCTCGCCGACCCCACCCTGTTGGAGGGCCCGCAGGAGTATGCGGACGGCATCACCATGCAGATCCAGTCGATCTTCCCCAGCCTCATCGTCCAGCAGATTGCCAACGCCCTGGCCGTCCGCCAAATCCTGCCCAAAGGCCCGGAGGCCATGGAGCTGGTTTGGACCTACGTCGCCTATGCCGACGATGACGCCGCCATGGAGCGGGTTCGCCTGCGGCAGGCCAACTTGGTCGGACCCGCCGGCTACATCTCGATGGAGGACGCGGAAGCCGGGGAGTTGGTCCAGCGGGCCGTGCGGGGCGAGCTGGAGGCCACCTCCTTCATCGAAATGGGAGGACGCGGGGTGGCCAGCTCCGACCATCGGGTGACCGAGACCTCGATCCGGGGGTTCTGGCAGGAATACCGGCGCTTGATGGGCTTTTGAACGGTGGCGGATAGGGTTGGAAAACCGCAGCGAAAGGAGGCAAAGGCTCCAGGCGCCCGAGGGATCGACAGGCGACTGAGCAGTGGACCGATGGAAGAGAGTCTGACCCATGCGATCCGAGAATTAGAGTACGCGTACGTCCAATGCATCGACGACGACCGGCTAGAGGAGTGGCCCAGTTTCTTTGTTCAGGAGAATCCGCGCTACGAAATCATCTCCCGGGAAAACTGGGAGCAAAACCTGCCGGTGGCGGTCATGTTGTGCGAGAGCCAGGGCATGCTCCAGGACCGGGTGGTGGCGCTGCGCCAAGCCAACATTTACGCCAAGCATTACTACCGCCACCTGATCAGCAATATTCGCATCGTCGAGTCGGAGCCGGCCCAGGGACTGTGGCGGGTCCAGGCCAACTACGTGGTCTTTCAAAGTCTGTTGGATGGCGAAGCCCAGATCTTTCAGGTCGGCCGCTACCTCGATGAAGTGCGGTACGAAGGCAACGCCTTGAAGTTTCAAAGCAAGCGGGCCATCTTTGACAACGCCCGGGTCAAAACCCTGTTGGTCACCCCCATCTAATCCCACCTCCTGGACCTCGGGGCCTGGTCAGGCTAGGGCCGGCCGGGCCCCCAGGCCACCAACCCGGGTACGGTAAGGTCGGCGCTGGAATAGGTGAGCGGGCCGCCCGCGAGGTCCAGGACCGTACCGCCGGCCGCCTCGACCAACGCATGCCCGGCAGCGATGTCCCATCCGTGGATCTTCCCCCGGCGCACATATCCGTCTACCGATCCCCGCGCTACCAGGCAGAACTTCAGCGCACTGCCCCGCGGCACCCACCGGGCCACCTGATAGCCTTGGTGGCGCAGCCATTCCACCTCTCCCCGCCGATGGTGGGAACTCACGGCCACCGTCAGTTCCCGAGCCCCTGCGCCTGGCCTCGGCTTCAAGGGTTCGCTCTCTCCTCGAAAAACCCGAAAAGCGCCGTGGCCGACCACCCCCCAATAGGTCTCTTCGGCCAAGGGCCAGTCGATGACCCCAAGCAGCGGGCGCCCCTGCCACATCAGGGCGAGGCAGACCACAAAGTCCTCCCCGCCGGCGGCGAAATCTCGGGTGCCGTCTAACGGATCCACCAGCCAATAGCGCTCCCAACTCAGGCGCTTAGCTGCCTCGGGAAGCGCCCCTTCTTCCGAGACCAGAGGAATCCCCGCGGCCAGCTCGGCCAGGCTGGTGGCAATCAGGCGATGAGCGGCGTGGTCGGCCGAGGTGACCGGGCTGCCGTCCTCCTTACGGAAGCGGGCCAAGTTGGGAGCCCGCCACCAGCGCAACAGCTCGCGGCGCACCGCCAACGCCAGCTCCAGCAACGGGGGCACCAATGTCAGGGCGTCGGCACGGGCTTCGGGGGTGGGAAAGGGGGTGGAGGGCACGCGACACCTCTTTCTCAGATTGGGGATGTACAGGTTTTGGGATCTCCAGGTCGGGGCATGCTGAGCCT